>NZ_CP009630.1:646312-969468 GCF_000959445.1 Burkholderia vietnamiensis LMG 10929
CCGCCGTTATAGCGGCAATACTCGGCGCTGAGGAACGTGAGCTTCAGTTTGCGCAGTACAGCACAAAATACGGCTTCTCTAATAGCGCACTTCTTGCTCATCTGATGCCGCCAGCGGAAACTCATACGGAATCGTCACCAGAATCAAAGAGGAAGTTGCTGGCATACATTTGTGGGCACTTGCTTCTGAATTCGATATTAAAGTACCCGGGGCCAATTCTAGATATGCCGGCACTGGCCGCTTATGTCGCCGTTGCAGTCGATGCTGAGCAAGCCACTCTGACGGAGATATTCGCTCGTGCGAGGTATAATGGCCCTTTTTCGGACTTGGCCCAGTATTATTGGACGTCGGAAGTCGACGAGATATTGGAAGAATTGTCGCCAGAGGACGAAGGGTCGATTTCTGCAGATTCAATCGGTGGCATAAATAGGCGCATTTTGGAAGCAAAGGTTGGTCGAAAGCTCACACGCCATAACTGTGAGCGGTGCGGCGGTGAGCGCGGAGGCTTTATTTGCCCGCTGACAAAGAAGGTTGTTTGTCAACTTGGAGAGTGCTCGTCACCCTCAAATAGCTGGACACCGGAAGGCGCTCGCTTCTGCCGTATAGAGCGCGTCTTCTTTGATGAGTGGGCTCCGATACTAGACCTGTAGGTAATGTAAGACGATGGATAATAACGATAGGACCGCGTTGCAGCAGCTGGCAACGGTTTGGGACAATACAATGTCGTTTCTCGACCGGCTGAATTCATCAATTTCAGTCATGCCGAAATCTGGATTTTCGGTTCTTGAACACTCCACCGACCTTGGATTTCCAAACGATATCTGCCTTCGTATAAAACCGGTTGTGTTTAATCTCCCAGAGAAGGCAAGTCATGCGACGGACCGGAGTCTGTTTGTGATGCTGCAAGGGAGGATAACTTTTGATAGGCAGCTCTACAAGACCGACAAGGAATTGCAGGCAGTCGCCTTTTCTACGGAGGTTGGCTACTTCCGCCAACGTAAGCGGGCACTAACGCATGTTTTCGGTGCTCATTTTGATATGGCGCCGAACGAGCCAGGGCACCCCGTTTATCATGGACAAATCAAGAGCTTTTCCAAATGGTACGACGAGTTCAAAGGACAGGCGCTTTTTCCAGAGAATTGCGAGTTATCGGACAGTTTGGGGAGCATACTTGCTAACGTCCGTATTCCTTCGGCGCATATGGACCCGTTTTCATATGTCCTTCAACTCGGCGCAGACCATCTCATTTGGCGGGACTCGGCCGAAGCTGAGAAGCGAACATTCGCAGAGCTAAGGAACAGTAGTATGAGGATAAAGGGAAATGCCAATAGGCTCGCTCAGTTCACGCCGGACGCACTGAAATGCTTGCGCTCGCCGCATTGGTATCCGGCGTAGTAGCACGCGCACAAGTATTGAATGGTGAGCATTAACTCCGCAAGCCTTGTGTGGCAATTCGCCCTTGTCGATGTTTGTGACCTTTGCTGTGGAGCAGTTAGTGCTCTCACGGGCAAGAAATTAAGGGAGCCACGCACGGCTGTCTCCGATTAAGCGAGCGTCGAGTAATGTAGGCGAAGCGGTATGCCGCCTGGCCTACAACGAGCAGAGCGACCAACACAGGATATCGTTAACCTCTAACCCTGAATGATTGTCTGACGAGCAGGAAGAAACCACCTTCTACGAACCCGATGCTTTCGCCAGTCTGGTGCACTTGCTGGTACAGACGTAGGTGCCGCATGAACAATTGGTATCCACGCGGGTTCAGCGCATACCCCAATCCTCCGCTGAGGACTCCGTCCAAAACGGAGAATCGTTCCGGCTGAAGCATCCTGAGGTGCTTGCTCGCAAACGATACGTCGAGGCCTTTTATCTCTGTTCCTTTTTCGATAGCAAAAGCGTCGGAAGAACTCGGCACTGCGAGGAGCCATTGCGCAAGCGTCGCTCCAAGTTGCCGACCATGGTAGAGCGGAAGTTTGCCCCAGACTCGTTGACCGCCACCCCAGTCATGAACAGCTTGGCTAAACTCAAAGATATCCGACTCCGTTGCTCGTCCAGCTTCGATAGAAGCGAGCAGTGACGCTCCAATCTTTTCGGTGCCTATCGTTTTCGCATCGTGCTTTTGTTGGTCAATAGCGGCCGATAGAGCTGCCCCCGTATGAAGGAACGAAGCAAAGTCAAATATCTCCGAAACGTAGCATCCACGAACACGGTCGAAGTCGCCGACCGTGCACATTACTCCGTCCTTATTCCGATATGGCCATGATGTCGTCGTTGACCGAAGCACAGCATCGTGGCAAATCGGGCAAACTTCAACCCAACCGTTACCGGCTACCTTGTGCCGACGCAGTGGGTGCTTTTCAGGGAGGTTGCGCAACGCGCGACGCAACGTACGTCCGCTAATGTGCCCGGTGTGTTCGTGCCCACAGTGGTCGCGCCCTTGTAACGAGGGGAAATAGTTCATAGGCAATTTGAAGGCTCGTTTATCTTATCGCAATGGGGCGGCGATTGCGCGACGTGGTCGCGGTCGGTTGAGTGACGCCGCGAAGGCTTCCGCATGCCGCGTGGTGCCGCTATTGCCTCCCCAAGCTTCCTGCTGGCAGGGCTTTAGTTGAGAGGCGCACATGCTCGAGAGCTCGATACTCCGAGCACGACGCTAGCTTACGTCGACAAACGGTTTCGCCATTCATCCAACGCTGGCCCCCAGTGGTTGTACTCTGTCAAGCAGTGGATTAGCTCGTCGGCCAGTTCTTCCCGCCGAATAAATTCGTCGTCGCTTACCACCCAACCAACACCCTTACCAACGGCGAATCCTGGCCTTGCAATAGAGTGACCGCCCTTGAATTTCTTCGCGGCTTCCAATTTGGCGAGTGGCACTCGGACCTTGGCGAAGTTGGCGACGAGAGCGCGATACATAGCGAGTTGGGGATGCTCGTTTTTATCAAGCTGCTGACGGAAGGTACGGATAAGTTCATACGCGCCCATCACCCACAGTTGCGACATTGTGAAGTGGTCATTGAGGCGGTCGTAGTCTTCGACCGTACGTTGAGAATGTTCGGGCAGGCGTGCGACCCATTTGTCCTCCTCCACAAGCTTAGCGTCGAGCCTCGCCAATCCTTTCAAGACTTCGTACATCCACTTATTCACGTTCTGGACGAGAATCATAGGGATGCCCCACTGCGCCAACCTTTCCTTGTCCATGTGCCTTCAGGGTCCTTGTACTAAATTAGTAGGATACGTCGTGGCCGTCTTTGCTTAGCCTTGCGTATGTCTTGCGCTGGGGGTGCATGGTTGAAAGGAAAGCACGCCCGGCAATCGCCCTTCTGCTGGATATCGGCACTCCGTCGTCAAGCTTGAATGGTCAAGCCCTCCGTATCATGGCTCTAAGGTGTCAGCCGGAGTTGCGACCGCCCTAACGGACAACGGTCTTCACCGCCGACCCATCCTCACCTAACGTGCATGTTCTCGTAGACGCGGTGCCCGTAGTTGTTGATGTCCCGTGCCTGATTAGAGAATGGAGTCGCTATCGGTCGTCGACGCCGTTCAACTTGCGTACAGCCTGTTGATTTTCACCGAATCTTGACCCACCGTTTTCATCTAAATCTGACCCACCCCGAGACAGCGTAGTACATCTATTCCGGTGTGGATAACTCCTCATTGCCTGCTGCTTTTGCTGCTCTCTTTCTGGTTGCCTTCGCCTTGGCAGAACTGGACTTGAAGCGCCAGGATTCATTGCCCGTTTCGACGATGTGGCAGTGATGGGTGACGCGGTCCAGCAGCGCCGTCGTCATCTTTGCGTCCCCGAACACGGTCGCCCACTCGCCGAAGCTGAGGTTGGTGGTGATCACGACACTCGTGTGTTCATACAGCTTCGAGAGCAAGTAGAACAGCAATGCGCCACCGGTCTGGCTGAACGGCAGGTAGCCCAGTTCGTCGAGGATTACCAGGTCGACGTACATCAGCTTATGGGCGATCTGGCCTTGTTTGCCGATGGACTTCTCCTGCTCCAGTGCGTTGGTCAGCTCGACGGTCGAGAAGTAGCGCACGCGCTTGCCGTGGCGCTGCACGGCCTCAATTCCGATCGCTGAGGCGAGGTGCGTTTTGCCGGTGCCGGGGCCACCGATGAACACGACGTTGTGTGCGCTTGCGAGGAACGACAGGTCACTGAGTTCTCGAACCAGCGCTTCGTCGACGTGCGCCTGCGCGAAGTCGAAGCCCTTCAGGTCGCGGTGAGCCGGGAAGCGAGCGGCGGTCATCTGATAGGCGATCGAGCGCACCTGTCGCTCCGCCGTCTCAGCCATCAGCAGTTGCTTCATGAAGCGCTCCGGGTCGAACTCCGTGTGACGCGACTGCGCCAGCAGCTCTGGCCAGGTGCTCGCCATGCCATGCAGTTTGAGCCCCTTGAGTTGGGCGGCGATGTCGTTAGACATGACGGTCCTCCGGTGGGTTGGCGCGCAGGGTTTCGTAGCGGCTCACGTCGGCAGCCGGCTCTTCGGTGAGCTGGAGTTTCGTCGTCGCGAGGTTGGTACTCGTGGTGGGCGCCTTCAACCGGCTCAGCACGTTCAGAACGTGCTCCCCACTGGGGCGTCCCGAGTCCAGCGCTGCCTGCACAGCAAGCAGCACGGCATCGAGTCCGTGTTCGCGCACCGCGGCGAGCACCTGCGTCATGATGCGATCGCCTCCCGGGTGCTTCAGTAGGTGGCGCTGCAACTGCTGCAGCGGCTGTGGCATCGTGACGAACGGAGCACCATTGCGCAACGCGCCGGGTTTGCGCTCGACCAGCGTGATGTAATGGCGCCAGTCGTAGAAGGTCATGTGCCGCTCGAAGCTGCGTTCGTGGCGTGCGATCTCCTGGGCGTCGGCGACGACGCTGAGATATGCCGGATAGCAGCGCACGCTCACCAGCTGGTTCGTATACTCGGTGGGCACGCTGTAGCGGTTGCGCTGAAAGTGGATGAGGCTGGTCGACGACACCCGCAGCGTCTGCTCGACATAGCCGTCGAACGGGCGTGGATTGGGCATCAGCCTGGTGCGCTCGTCCTGCAGCACGTCCTCGACCGTCAGCTCGGGCCACTGCGGGTGCCGCATCTGCCAGGCCTGACGACACTGGCCCGCGACCCATTCGTTCAGAAGCTCCAGCGTTTCCCAGCGTCGTAGCGCAGCCTCGTGCCAGATCTGGCGGCGCCGGTCCTGCACGTTCTTCTCAACGATGCCCTTCTCCCAGCCGGCGGCACGGTTGCAGAATTCCGGCTCGAACAGGTAATGGCCGCACATTGCCTCGAAGCGGGCGTTGACCGCGCGCTCCTTGCCGCGGCCGACCTTGTCCACGGCGGTCTTCATGTTGTCGTAGATGCCGCGGCGCGGCACGCCGCCGAACGCGGCGAATGCGCGGGCGTGCGCATCGAACAGCATCTCGTGACTCTGGGTCGGATAGGCGACCAGCCAGAACGCCCGGCTGGCATTGAGCTTGACGTGGGCGACCTCCAGGCGTCGCCGCAACCCGCCGATGAAGGCGTATTCGCAGCTCCAGTCAAACTGGAATGCTTCGCCGGGTTCGAAGGCCAGCGGTACATAGGCCTTCCTGCGCGGTGCTTCAGCCTGCTCCTCGTGCCAGCGTCTCACGAAGGCGCTGACGCGGCCGTAGCTGCCGGCGTAGCCCTCGCCGCGGATGGCCTCGAACATGAACCGGGCCGTGCGCCGGTCACGCTTCGGGCGATGACTGTCTGCCCGCAGCCAGCCCGTCAGTTGCGCGGCCCACTCGTCGACGACGCTCGGGCTGACGCGCTTCGGGTACTTCGGCTCAACGGCATCCGTTTGCCGAAGCCAGCTGCGCACCGTGTTCCGGGACAGGCCCGTGCGCCTCGCAATCTCGCGCAGCGGGACCTTCTCGCGGAAATACATCCGCCTGATCTTGGCCAATATGCCCACCGTGATCACCTCTGTATCCCCTGCTCAAAGATTGAGCAGGGCATTCAATCACGTGGGTCAAAATTCGATGAAAATTACAGCCTCAGGTGGGTCAGTTCTGCGTGGACATCAACAGTTCTTGGCTTCCGAGCGCACCACGCGCTCCCTTGAAGCGAGTTTCTATTAGGGAGAGAGACGACCCCTTGCGCGACTCATCAAGCTCAAGCACCAAATCTCGCACGAAATTTGCAAAATTTTCTGGAAGGAGCTCCTCCTTGCCAATTGCGCGGCGCGTTGCCAACTCGACAGCCATCGCCTCACCGATGGACAAAGACAGTACTGTCCTTTCTACCGCAGGCCTCAGTGGAACGAGAGAATTCCGCATGGTGTCTTTCCAGTGAGTCTCGTTTTTACTCATCTCAACGAAAGCAACGTCGGGGATAACGAAGCGAGCGCTTGGATTATCGGTGATAACGGCTTGCAGTTCCGGCTTACGCATCCGGTTTTGGTCGACGACATACGATGACACTTGGACACTCAAATATTTGTTGGTTGGGCATTTTCCCGTCGGGGACTTCAATTCATCGTTTGGGTGGCGACATTGCCTCAAGTCGCAGTTTTATTAAATCGCCATCCAGACCGCTCGGCTGACTTTTCAGCGCCGGTCACGTTATTATTTTTGGCGACATCCTGTGCAATGCGAGCTCTATTTTCCTCCGTCATTGATGCCTTCGTCGCCTCAAACCTTTCGTGAGTCGTATCAATGTAAGCCCTCAGAACATCCGGAATTGAAACGGAGTTGCGAAAATCAATGTCTCCATTGACCAAAAGTAAGGGTGCGCTCCTCTCCTCTTCTGGCCAGTTGCCGCCAAAAATATGAAAATACATAAACGGCAACTGAAAAACGGCAAAAAATCGGTGAGGCTCATCAAAGAACCGAATATCTTGGTTTCCGCTAGCTCTCTCCAAAATGTACGTATAATTCAATGGAAATCCGTAATATGGCGGTTTTCCAAACATAGGTGTCAAGTAAATCTGAAAACCACATCTCTCGGAAATCAAATCTTTCTTGGCTGCAGACAAAAATTGGTCGATAGCCCGCTTATCCTCGTCTGTCCATTCCGCGTTTCGGTTCCTCGTTGTATATAACGCTCTCCAGAATATCGAGAGTACGGCAACCCGGATATTTTCGCTAATTCGAGTTCCTGTTTTTTGATTTTGATAATTTGCTAATTTTTTGAACAAATGCATCGACAACTCGCCTTCTAGGCGAGAGAGCCTTGTCTCACAACAATTGCACAATAGATATTGCTTTTGACCATCTTGTTGTCTCTCGTTGATATTGTCGCTACTTCGAAGATAAGGCGTCGCCGATGAATTCTTGACCCACTCATAAACAAAACGAGGAATTATGTGCGACTCTTTGAGTGCCATATCTACTTTGTCGCAAAGAGGGCAGTCCCCGCGATGACCCGCAGTCTCCTCTTCAACGACACATTCCGATTCTTTTCCGTTAGATGCATCCGACATAACAATTTCTTTAAAAGTAAAGCCTCGCGACTCCGTAAACTCATGATGGACAGTTGTACGCTTACCGACTTGTGCGACGGCAACCGGTCGTGAGTCATCTCCCAGCGATTATAGGCCGTGGAGCAGCCCCGCGTATCTGAGGACACAACGACTCTCTTAAAAAACGGATAGTCTTGTACCAATCACTAAGAGCCGCTAACGCAACTGGATAGGGCGCGCGGCGACTTGTATCGTGCCGCGCATGGCAAGAAGAGAAATCAGCAACGAGTTGTGGGCGGCTCTTGAACCTTTGATTCCGGAGTTTGAACATTCGGCCAAGAGCGGTCGGCGTCGGTCCGTTGACGACCGAGCAGCGTTGAATGGCATTTTGTATGTCCTGCAGAAGGGTGTTCCTTGGGAGGATTTGCCTCAGGAGCTTGGCTACGGCAGCGGCATGACATGTTGGCAACGGTTGCGCGATTGGCAGGCGGCAGGCGTGTGGGACAAGTTGCATTTGGCCATGCTGCGCCGCCTGCGCGAGCATGACCAAATCGATTGGGGGCGCGCGAGCATCGACGTTGCAAGCGTGCCCAGCCCCGGGGGGCCAGGAAACCGGCCCGAACCCGACCGACCGGGGCAAGCTAGGCAGCAAGCGACACATCATCGTCGATACGCAAGGTATCCCGTTGGCGATTACCGTGACGGGAGCGAATCGCCATGATTCGATGGCCTTCGAGTCGACGTTGGATGCAATTCCGCCCGTGCCGGGCCTCGGAGGGCGACCACGCAAGCGCCCGGACAAACTGCATGCCGACAAGGGTTACGACGGCCGTCGATGCCGCAGTGATTTGCGCCGACGCGGCATCACGGCTCGAATCGCCCGCAAAGGCATCGAGAGCAAAGACCGCCTTGGGCGTTACCGCTGGGTGGTCGAGCGGACTCACGCGTGGTTTGCCGGATTCGGCAAGCTGCGAGTCCGCTTCGAACTGCGGCTCGATATTCATACTGCGCTGCTCAAATTTGCCGCCGCCATCATTTGCTCCCGCTTCGTGGATGATTTGTGTTAGCGAACTCTTAGTCCAGAGCCGGTAACGATGGGACCGTCATGCTTTGCTGTTGTTTCGACTGTGGCCGGATGGAATGAGATTGGCGGGAAACCCTTGTCCAGTAAGGCCCGACAGACTTTAACGTCGCAAGATGGAGCTACGGCGCTCGGTTTAGGGTTCCCGACAGACTTTGCTCGTGTTTGTCGCTTTTCGAGGGGGCAATAAAATCAATGGGTTACAGTTGGTTGGCCCGACAGACTTAATTGTTTCCTATCATCGACGGCGCGTCCCGCATCGCTCACGCAGCCGCATACTGCGCAAACAGCCATCGGCGCATCGCTTCGAGCGTATCGGACTGCACATTCGCATTTGGAAAGACGACGTAGAAGCCGAGCGACATCGGAAACGAAAAATCGAATACGCGCCGCAGCCGGCCTTCGGCGATATCGCGCTCGACGAGCGGCTCGCTCGTCAGTGCGATGCCCTGGCCGGCGATCGCGGCGTCGATCGCGAGCAGCGACTGACTGAAGCGCGGGCCCTTGGTCGCGTCCACGCGGCCTCGTCCGCCGAGCTTGTCGACGAATTCGGGCCACAGATCGTGCGCGTCGTGCAACAGCACGTGCGTCGACAGATCGTCGATCGAGCGGATCGGCGGCGCGCCGTCGAGCAAGGTCGGGCTGGCGACGGCGAACACGTCGAGCGGCGACAGCAACTGCGCGGTCAGCCCGGCGGGAAACGGCGGCTTGCCGAGCCTAATCGCAATATCGACGCCATCGGCCCGGAACGATGCGAGCCGCTCGTCCGCGACGACGCGCACTTCGATGTCGGGATGCTGCCGGCCGAAGTCGGCCAGCCGCGGAATCAGCCATTTCGACGCGAATGACGGCGTCGTGCTGACCGTGAGCGCCGCCGGCCGCTGGCCGAGCGCTTGCGTCGCGTCGGCGATCAGCTGCAGCGCGCGCTGGACCGACGAGAAATACTCGAGCCCGTCGCGCGTCAGCGCGAGCCCTCGCGGCAAGCGCCGGAACAACTGTACTTGCACCGCGTCCTCCAGATGCCGGACCTGCTGCGCGACGGCGCCCTGGGTGACGCCGAGTTCATCGGCGGCGAGGCGAAAATTCAGGTGGCGCGCGGCGGCCTCGAACGCGCGCAGCGCATTCAGCGGCGGAAACCGACGGGCATTGGACAGCGCCTTCATGCAGTAGAAAACCTACAGGGTAAATGCAGAAATGATCGTTCGACAGGCCGATTATAGAGGCCTAGAGTGGCGCTTTTGCACACGTCGGTAGCGTTGCGCCGACCATTCTGGAGAACGGCATGACTGTAGAAAAAGTGGCGTTGATCACGGCGGCGGGCAAGGGCATGGGTGCGGCGATCGCGCGCGACCTCGCGAACCACGGCTATCGCGTCGCGCTGATGTCGCCGTCCGGCAGCGCGGTCGAGCTTGCGACGGAACTCGGCGGTTTCGGCATCGCGGGCTCCGTCACCGACGACGCGGACATCGAGCGCTTCGTGAGCGGCACGCTCGCGAAATACGGCCGCATCGACGCGGTCGTCAACAACACCGGGCATCCGCCGAAGGGCGATCTGCTCGCGATCGACGACGCCAAATGGCACGAAGGGCTCGACCTGATCGTGCTCAACGTCGTACGCGTGCTGCGTCGCGTCACGCCGGTGTTCCTGCAGCAGGGCGGCGGCGCCGTGGTCAACATCTCGAGCTTCGCGGCCGATGCGCCCGAGCAGCCGATGCCCGTGTCGTCGGCGCTGCGGGCGGCGCTCAGTGCGTTCACGCGGCTGTACGCGGAGCGTTACGCGAAGGACAACATTCGCGTCAATTCGGTGCTGCCCGGCTTCATCGACAGCTGGCCGGAGACGCCCGAGATCGTCGCGCGCATCCCGGTCGGCCGGTTCGGCAGGACCGACGAGATCGCGCAGACGGTGACGTTCCTGTTGTCCGAAGGCGCCGGCTACATCACCGGGCAGAACCTGCGCGTCGACGGCGGCATCGTGCGCGCGCTCTGAGCGGCCGCGCGAGCGCGCGCCGCGGGCGGCACCACGCGACGCCGCCGCGCGGCGCGCGTCAGTTGTGCCGTTCGCCGATCCGGTTTTCTTCCGGGCTCCACACGCTCAAGCCCTCGGTCGGATCCATCGGCCGTTCCCACGGCCGCGCGGCGATCGCCTGCATCGTCGCGTCGAAACCGGCCTGGCGGCGCGCGGCAATCCCGTCCGGCGTGAAATCGATGTCCTTCCACTGATCGTCGCCGTCGAGTCGCGGCGCCGCGAGCTTGATGACGCGCATCGTGGTCTGACAGCCCCATGCGGCGAGCGCCTGCACGTCCGCCGACGCGCGCTCCGGCTCCGGCACGCGCATCACCAGTTCGTTGATCACGTGACGCAGCCGGTGAATCTGCTGCTGCCGCGCGATGTTGCCGTCGGTGCGGCTCGCATACTGGATGTCCTTCTGCCGCTCCGACACCTGCCAGATGCTCTGCGGCTCGGGGCCGACCGGATTCCACATCTGCACCGAGAAGATGATCGAGCTGCGGCGCGGCGCATCGTCCAGCACGACCTCGACCGGCGTATTCGAATAGATGCCGCCGTCCCAGTACGGCGCGCCGTCGACGCGCACGGCCGGGAACGCGGGCGGCAGCGCGCCGGAGCTCATCACGTGGTCGAGGCCGAGCCGGCGCTCGCGGGAATCGAAATAGCGCATCGCGCCGGTGCACGCGTTGACCGCGCCGACGGTGACGCGCGGCCGGCCCGCATTCAGCAGCTCGACGTCGATCAGCGAAGCGAGCGTGTCGCGCAGCGGCTCGGCCACGTAGTACGACGCGTGCTCGACGCCGACGTGCGCGAGCGGCCCGAGCCACGCGGCAGGGTTCGGCCGAAAAAATCCGGGCAGCCCCGCGCCGATCACCGCGAACTCGGCGCCGATCTTGTTCCAGGTCGTCGGCAGGCCCGGCACGTTCACCGCGGGGCGTTCGGTCACGTGACGCCAGAACTGTGCGATCCGCTGCGCGCGCTGCGCCGGCGCGTTGCCGGCGATCAGCGCCGCGTTGATCGCGCCGATCGACGTGCCGATGACCCAGTCGGGCTGGATGCCCGACGCGTTCATCGCTTCGAACACGCCGAGCTGGTACGCACCCAGTGCGCCGCCGCCTTGCAGCACGAGCACGACCTGGCCGGGCAGTTTCGGGTGTGCGGGTTGACTCACCGTCATCGTTCGCCTCGCGGTCGGTGACGGCCGGCGGGCGCCGGCCGGATGGAAGCAGTGTAGGCGATGGCCGGCGGCGCCTGCGCTGCGCGGTGCGTTGCCCGATGCCGCGGCGTACGAAGGGGGCGAGCGCATTCGAGTGGCGGATGCGCGTTTCGCCGATGGCGCGAGGCGGCTTCGCATCGAAGTGCTTCCTGCTGCCGTCATCGGCATCGAAGCGGACCTGCGATCGCGATACGCCGAATGCATGCCGGCCGGCCACTTCGACGGGCGGATCGTGCGCGCACTGGCGAGCGCCACGTGGCTTCTGTCTGCGACGTTCAATGCGAAGCGAAAGCTGTCGCGCTGCGCCAACGTTTGCGACCGGTTCCGCGACCGGCAATGTGTTGCATGTCAATGTCCTGTAAGTGACACGTCACATTTGCGTCATGCCGGCCCGATAGCCTGCGACACCGAATCGTCACTCCGGAGCCCATGATGCCGAACCTCGCGGCAACGGAACCCCGCGCCGCGGCTCGCTGCCGCGCGTCCGCCGTTGGCGTCTGCCGACGGCCTGCCTGGGGCCACGCACGCTGACGCGGCCATCGGCTGCGCGCGCGGCCGCTCCCATCGATTTTCAATTTCACCCACACGCTACCGATGGATATCCGCTTCTTCGATCCGAATCGCACCGCCAATGCGTCCGCGTGGCGCGTGCTGCCCAACCGCTGGGACGCGGTCGCGTTTCCGCTGATCATCGGCATCCTCGCGATGGCGATCGTCGGCTTCCACGAAACGATGGCGCCGATCGCGACGCTGCAGACGCAGAAGATCTCGCTCGATCCGTCGAACCTGCCCGAATACGCGTTGCGCACCACGCTGCGGATGCTCGCCGCGATGGTCGCGTCGCTCGTGTTCACGCTCGGCTACGGCACGCTCGCCGCGAAGAGCCGCCGTGCGGGCATGGTGCTGATTCCGATCCTCGACATCCTGCAGTCGGTGCCGGTGCTCGGCTATATCTCGTTTACGGTCACGTTCTTTCTCGCGCTGTTTCCGGGCCGCGTGCTCGGCGCGGAGCTCGCCGCGATCTTCGCGATCTTCACGAGCCAGGCGTGGAACATGACGTTCAGCTTCTACCAGTCGCTGCGCACGGTGCCGCGCGATCTGAGCGAGGTGTCGCGCGGCTTCCACCTCACGCCGTGGCAGCGCTTCTGGAAGCTCGAAGCGCCGTTCTCGATGCCGGGCCTGATCTGGAACATGATGATGTCGATGTCGGGCGGCTGGTTCTTCGTCGTCGCGTCGGAGGCGATCACCGTCGGCAACCGCACGATCACGCTGCCGGGCATCGGCGCGTATCTCGCGCAGGCGATCGCCGACAAGAATCTCGCCGCGGTCGGCTGGGTGATCGTCGCGATGTCGGTCGTGATCCTCGCATACGACCAGTTGCTGTTCCGGCCGCTCGTTGCGTGGGCCGACAAGTTCCGGATGGAGAACACCGCGTCGGGCGACGCGCCGCAATCCTGGCTGCTCGACATGATGCGCCGCACGCACCTGATCCATCAGCTGCTGGTGCCGGCCGGCTGGCTGCTGTCGCAGGCGGCGCGCGTTCCGCTGCGCGCGCCGTCGGTGACGCTCGCGCGGTCGCGCGGCAAGTCGTCGCGCCGGTCGTCGCGCGTCGGCGACCTCGTGTGGGCCGCCGTCGTGATCGCGCTGACGCTGTATGTCGCGTGGCGCGTCGTCGGCTTTGTGGCGACCGGCGTCACGCTGGCCGAGGTTGGCCACGTGCTCGTGCTCGGGCTCATCACGCTGCTGCGCGTGCTGGTGTTGATCGCGATCGCATCGGTGGTGTGGGTGCCGCTCGGCGTGCTGATCGGGCTGCGTCCGAAGCTCGCCGAGAAGATCCAGCCGCTCGCGCAGTTCCTCGCCGCGTTCCCGGCCAACCTGCTGTTCCCGGTGTTCGTGATCGTGATCGTCCACTTCCACCTGAACGCGGACATCTGGCTGTCGCCGCTGATCGTGCTTGGCACGCAGTGGTACATCCTGTTCAACGTGATCGCGGGCGCGATGTCCTATCCGAACGACTACAAGGAAGCGACGAAGAACTTCCGCATCCGCGGCTGGCAGTGGTGGCGTCAGGCGATGCTGCCGGGCATCTTTCCGTACTACGTGACGGGCGCGATCACGGCCTCGGGCGGCGCGTGGAACGCGAGCATCGTGTCCGAATTCGTGCAGTGGGGCGACACGAAGGTCGTCGCGCACGGCCTCGGCTCCTATATCGCGCAGACCACCGCGGCCGGCGATTTCCCGAAGATCATCCTGGGGATCGCCGTGATGTCGCTGTTCGTTACGCTGTTCAACCGTCTGCTGTGGCGTCCGATGTACGCCTATGCGGAATCCCGGCTCCGTCTCGATTGAGAGTAAGCGCGATGCAAAACCCCACCGTAATCAACGCCCCCGTCCAGACGTCCCAGCCGCTTCAGCCGCCGCGGCTCGGCGCCGAAATCCTGCGCGTCGACCACGTGAGCCGCGGCTTCAACAAGACGCAGGGCGAATTGCTCGTGCTCGACGACGCGAACCTGTCGCTGCGCGAAGGCGAAATCGTCGGGCTGCTCGGCCGTTCGGGCTCGGGCAAGTCCACGTTGCTGCGGATCATCGCCGGGCTGATCGAACCGACCGGCGGCGAAGTGACCTATCTCGGCAAGCCGCTGACCGGCCCGGCCGAGGGCGTCGCGATGGTGTTCCAGACCTTCGCGCTGTTCCCGTGGCTGACCGTGCTGCAGAACGTCGAAGCCGGCCTCGAGGCGCTCGGCGTGGGCGCGCGCGAGCGCCGCGAGCGCGCGCTGGCCGCGATCGACCTGATCGGCCTGGACGGCTTCGAAAACGCGTACCCGCGCGAGCTGTCGGGCGGCATGCGTCAGCGCGTCGGCTTCGCGCGCGCGCTCGTCGTCGATCCGACCATCCTGCTGATGGACGAGCCGTTCTCCGCGCTCGACGTGCTGACGGCCGAGACGCTGCGTACCGACCTGCTGGACCTGTGGACGCAAGGCCGCATGCCGATCAAGTCGGTGCTGATCGTCACGCACAACATCGAGGAAGCGGTGTTCATGTGCGACCGGATTCTGGTGCTGTCGTCGAATCCGGGACGCGTGATCGCCGAAATCAAGGTGCCGTTCAAGCATCCGCGCAACCGGCTGGACCCGGCGTTCCGCAAGCTGGTCGACGACATCTACGCGAAGATGACCGCGCGCCAGACCGGCGAGGCGACCAAGAAGGGGCTCGAGCTCGGCAGCTGGCTGCCGCAGGTGTCGACCAACCTGATGGCCGGTCTGATCGAAACGCTGGCGATGGCGCCGTACCACGGCCGCGCCGACATGCCGGAGATCGCGCGCACGCTGCATCTGGAGGTCGACGATCTGTTCCCGATCGCCGAAGTGCTGCAGTACCTGGGCTTTGCCGACGTGCGCGAAGGCGACGTGTTCCTGACGCCGCCGGGCCGCGTGTTCGCCGAGTTCGGCACGCAGGAACGCAAACTGATGTTCGCCGATCATCTGCTCAAGCACGTGCCGCTCGCCGCGCGGATCAAGAAGGTGCTGAACGAACGGCCGGGCCATCGCGCGCCGCGCGTGCGCTTCGAGCAGGAGCTGGAGGATTTTCTGCCGGACGACACGGCCGAGGAAACGCTCGACGCGGTGATCGACTGGGGGCGTTACGGGGAAGTGTTTTCGTACAACGACAAGACGGAGGTGTTCAGCCTCGAGGACGTCGAGAGCTGACGCTTCATCGCCGCTGATGCGCCGCGCCGCTCACTCCGGCAGGTCCCACCGGTCGGCATCCTGCGCGCCGCCGCCCGTACCGAGCCGCTCGATCTTCTCCATGCGCTGCCGCGCGAGTTCCGGCAGCCGGTTCGTGACGCCGATCACGAGCGCCTCGGCGAGCGCGAGCGCGGGCACGTTGGTCTGCAACATCGCGAACGGCCGCCCGAGAATCCGCAGCACGATTTCGGCGAACGCGCTGATCGGCGAGCGCCATTCGTCGGTGATTAGCAGCACGCGCACGCCGAGCGCGTGCGCAGCCTGCGCGAACCGGACGCTGTCCTTCTGATAGCGGCGAAAGTCGAAGATCACGAGCACGTCGCCGGGCTCCATGTCGGCCAGCGACACCGACGCGACGTTCACGTTCGGCTCGACGTAGTGCACGTGCGGCCGCGCATACGCGAGCGTGAACGAGAACAGCGAGGCGAGCGGCGCCGTATAACGCCCGCCGCCGCAGAACACGCGCACCTCCGGCGCCGCGAGCAGCGCCACCGCGGCGTCGAACGCGGCCGCGTCGAGCCCGTCGATCGTCGTCGCGAGCGATTGCGACAGCCGCTCGAAGATGGCCGCATGACTGTCGCGCATGCCGGTTTTCGAATGAAACGCGTCCATGCGCGCGAGCGGCGAGTTCATCGCCGCGTCGATCTCGTCGTGCAGCGCTTGCTGAAACGACGAGTAATTCGGAAAGCCGATCCTGACGACGAAGCGAAACACGGTCGGGTCGCTCACTTCGGCTTGCTTCGCGAAGCTCGCGATCGGCCCGAGCCCGAGGCTCGGGTAGCGATCCAGCAGCGCATGCGCCACCTTCTGTTCCGACGGCGTGAAGCTGTCCATCTGCGATAGCAGCAACGCCCTGATGCTTGTCCCCATGGGCCCCCCGGCTGGCTCGTGGCTGAACGACGAACGGCAGAACTGCGTCTGCCGGCGAGCGTGCATGGTAGCCGATGGACGCCGCGCGAGGCGGGCGGCCAGACCGTTCCGTCGCAAGCATCCAGGCGACGCGCCGCTCCGCCGATCGTGTAACGAATCAAACATTCTCCGATCTCGCGCGCGGGTTTCGCGCAGAAAGCACGGTAAATCCCCTAGTTTTTGACGGAAAAATGCCGATGCTATGATCGCAGCCTTGCTGAAATGTATCGTTCATTACATTCGACCGGAGCCGGATCGGCCGGCCGCCCGGCGCATCGCGCATCGCGCATCCCGGCATCGCCGGTCAATCGTCTGGAGGATTCCGTCATGAGACGGCTCGTCGTACTCACCTTGTTGTCGGCCGTCGGCGCATGCGCGTTCGCGGCTTCGGAGCCCGCGGTGGAAGCCACCCACGGCATGGTCGTGTCGTCGCAGCATTTCGCGTCGCAGATCGGCGTCGACATCCTGAAGGCCGGCGGCAACGCGGTGGACGCGGCCGTGGCGGTCGGCTACGCGCAGGCGGTGACCAATCCGTGCTGCGGCAACATCGGCGGCGGCGGTTTCATGACCGTGCATCTGGCCGACGGCCGCGACCGCTTCATCAATTTCCGCGAGACGGCGCCGGCTGCGGCGTCGGCGAACATGTACCTCGACGCGAACGGCAACGTGATTCCGAACCAGAGCCTGTACGGCTATCGGGCGGTCGGCGTGCCGGGCACGGTCGCCGGCCTCGACCTCGCGCAGCGCAAGTACGGCAAGCTCACGCGCAGGCAGGTGATGGAGCCGGCGATCCGGCTCGCGCGCGACGGCTTCGTGCTGACGCGCGGCGATACCGACATCCTCGACACGACGATCGAGCGCTTCAGGACGGACCCGGAGGCCGCGCGCATCTTCCTGCGCGCGGACGGCACGCCGCTGCAACCGGGCGACCGCCTGGTGCAGAAGGACCTCGCGCGCACGCTCGAGCGCATCGCGGAGCAGGGCCCCGACGCGTTCTATCACGGCGAGATTCCGAAGCTCGTCGAAGCCGCGTCGAAGCGCGGCGGCGGCGTGATCACGGCGGCCGACTTCGCGTCGTATCGCGCGCAGGACATCGCGCCGCTGACCTGCACGTATCGCGGCTACGAGTTCGTGTCGGCGCCGCCGCCGAGTTCGGGCGGCGTGACGATGTGCGAGACGCTGAACGTGCTCGAAGGCTACGACCTGCGCAAGATGGGCTACCAGTCGGCGGCCGTCGTCCATTACATGACCGAGGCGATGCGCCATGCATACGAGGATCGCAACACGCTGCTGGGCGACCCGAACTTCATCGACAATCCGGTCGCGAAGCTGACCAGCAAGCAGTACGCGGCCGAGATCCGCAAGCAGATCAGCGACGACGCGGCGACGGCGTCGGTGGACGTGCAGCCCGGTATCGGCGTGCACGAGAAGCCGGAGACGACCCACTATTCGATCGTCGATCGCGACGGCAACGCGGTGTCGACGACGTACACCGTCAACGGCCGCTTCGGCGCGGTCGTGATCGCGCCGGGCACCGGCTTCTTCCTGAACGACGAGATGGACGACTTCACCGTCAAGGTCGGCGCGCAGAACCTGTTCGGGCTCGTGCAGGGCACGCGCAACTCGATCGCGCCGGGCAAGCGTCCGCTGTCGTCGATGGCGCCGACGATCGTGAAGAAGGACGGCAAGGTGTTCATGGTGGTCGGCTCGCCGGGCGGCTCCCGGATCATCACGATCACGCTGCAGACCGTGCTCAACGTGATCGACTACGGGATGACGCCGCAGGATGCGGTCGGCGCGCCGCGCATTCACCATCAGTGGCTGCCCGACGAGGTCTATTACGAAACCCGCGGCCTGTCGCCCGACACGCTGTCGATCCTGCGCAAGATGGGCTACAAGATGGTCGAGCAGACGCCGTGGGGCGCCGCCGAGCTGATCCTGCTGGGCCTGCCGGGCACCGAGGTGGCGAGCCGCCAGAGCTCGGGCAACGATGCGTCGGTGTCGGGCAACGTGCGCGTCGGCTATCTCTATGGCGTCAACGATCCCCGCCGTCCGGCCGGAGCCGCGATCGGGTATTGATTCTCCGGGTCGATACGTTTCTCGACATAGGGCGCTCGGCCACCACCGCGGTCGGAAGCTGGATCGCGAGTGAGGTGGTCGCGAAGGGGGAAGGGGAACCGATGACGGAGTCCGAGGCGCTTGTGCATGCCGCGCATTTCGACGCGGAACTCGAACGGCGCAACGGCGACGCCGGCTATGGAGGCGAGGTGCGCGGCGTCGGTTTGAGCGGGAGGTTTGCGTTGGCGGTGGGCGGTGGGCGGACGCCAGGTGCCAGGTGCCGCGAGCAGGGAGCAGGGAGCAGGGAGCAGGGAGCAGGGAGCAGGGAGCAGGGAGCAGGGAGCAGGGAGCAGGGAGCAGGGAGCAGCACCGCGCGGTATCGCTTTCGGCGTTGCGTCCGCCGACCGCGCCGACGCCTATCGCCAGCCGCCTTCGACGTAGACCCACCCCGGCCCCTGGCGTCTCCAATAGCCAGGCACCCAGCGATGTCCCGGGCGGCGCGCGACCCAGCGGCCCGACACCCAGATGTATTGGCCGCGCTGCCAGCGCCAATACCCGTCGGTCCAGACGTAGCCATGCGGCTGAGGCGGCGGCGGCCGGCGATCGTGTCGCGGCGTCGGCGGCGCGAAGCGCGGGCGATCGGCGTAAGGCCGGTCGCCGGGCCCGTGATCGGGGCCGGGCCGGGGCGGAGGGCGATAGCCCGGCGGCGCGGGTTGCGCCGATGCGCCAGGCAGCCAGCCGCCGATGCCGGCCACGGCCGCGGTCAGTCCGATGGTGCGCAGCCACGAGCGTCGATTCATTTGCGGGTCCTCTTTATATGCAACAGAAGTGGGCCTTACCTTAGCGCGCAGCTTCGGTCCTCGGGTTACGGTGGCCGTTAAGGCTGTTACCGCATGTCACCGCCTCCTGCGGACCGCGGCCCATGGCCGATGCGGGTTTCGTTTGAGGACTTCGCCATGCTGATTGCCCCGCTCGAGGCCGTCTCGGAGTGTTTACCGTTCGATGGTTGAGTGTTTAGCCCCCGCAACCCCAATATTTGAGATCCGAATGGGTAAAAATTACCGTTTTTGGGTGTATCCACGGATTCCGTTTGTTGTTTCTATGCAACCGTCAAGACGATGACACGAAAGAATGATGGGATGAAAGGCTCCAAAAAGAAGTCGTCAAGAGGTCAAAAAAATCCTTTAAAACAAATACTTATGAAGTGCCCCTGATTTGATTATTTCTAGTTCAGGAAAAGGTTATTTCTTTATTTGCGGATCGCTGTCCTAGGGTACACCCCTAAACTCACGGTTCCCAAACGGGCAACTCTCCGGGCGCAGCCAGCAGGACCGATGGCGTTTCCGGGCGGTTGCAGACCGTTTATGAACAAGGTCGCGAGACCTGCCTCTTTTTAGAAGGGAGCTCCACGAATGAACAAGACTCTGATCGTTGCAGCAGCTGCAGCATCGTTCGCTACCGTTGCTCACGCGCAAAGCAGCGTCACGCTGTACGGCGTGCTGGACGCTGGCATCACCTACCAAAGCAACGTTGCAAGCAAGTCGCTGTGGTCGATGGGCTCGGGCGTTGACCAAAGCCGCTTCGGCCTGCGTGGTTCGGAAGACCTCGGTGGCGGCCTGAAGGCAATCTTCACGTTGGAAAGCGGCTTCGGCATCGGTAACGGCAAGCTGTCGAACAACGGCGGCATGTTCAACCGTCAAGCGTTCGTCGGTCTGTCGAGCCAATACGGCACCGTCACGCTGGGCCGTCAGTACGACTCCGTCCAGGACTACCTGGCACCGCTGACCGCAACGGGCACCTGGGGTGGTACGTACTTCGCGCACCCGGGTAACGTTGACCGCCTGAGCACGAACGGCGACGTCGCACTGAACAACTCGGTGAAGTTCACGAGCGCTAACTACGCTGGCCTGCAATTCGGCGGCACGTACTCGTTCTCGAACAACCAAAACTTCGGCAACAACCGTGCTTACAGCGGCGGCCTGTCGTACCAGTTCCAAGGCCTGAAGCTGGGTGGCGCGTACTCGCAAGCAAACCTGGGTGACGGTACCAACGGCAACGGCGCGACGAACATCGCTTCGCAAGGCCGTGTCCGCACGTACGGTGCAGCTGCTGGCTACGCATTCGGCCCGGCACAAGTCGGCGCAGCTTGGACGCAATCGCGTGTGGACAACACCGCAGTTGCTGGCCAATCGGTCCGCGCAGACAACTACGAAGTCAACGCAAAGTACAACCTGACGCCGGCTCTGGGTCTGGGTGTTGCTTACACGTACACGAACGTTCGCCTGTCGAACACGGTTGATGGCCTGAACAGCGCCCACTTCCACCAAGTTGGCGTGCAAGCAGACTACTCGCTGTCGAAGCGCACGGATGTCTACGCACAGGCTGTGTATCAGCGTGGCAGCGGTCTGAACGCATCGATCTACAACGGCGACCTGACCACGCCGTCGAGCTCGTCGATGAACCAAACCGCAGCAACGGTTGGTCTGCGTCACCGCTTCTAAGCGTGACGGCTGGGTAACCAGCTTCGCAGCATCGAAAAAGGCGCCTTCGGGCGCCTTTTTTTTCGCGTACGAGATGGGTGTACCGGAAGCGATCACGACATTGCGAAGCGTCGGAGCAAAAAAGCGAGGCGGCGAGCCTCGCTTTTTGCGTTGGTGCGTCAGGATGTGCCGGCGGTCGGCACGGGCCTCAGCGCATCGTCAGCGCGTGTATTCGCCGTTGGCTTCCGGCTGGAACACGATCGCGGCGACCTTCATCAGTTTTTCAATACCGCTCGGCTGCATCACTTTCACCGACTGGCCACGTTGCGTACCGAGCAGCGCCATGCCGACCGGCGAGAACACGTTCAGGCGCCCGAGTTCGAGATTGGCGGCATCCGGATAAACGATTGTCCAGGTGGTTTGCTCCTGCGACGTTTCATCCAGCAGCGTGATCTGTGAATTCATCGTGACGACGTTCGCTTTGACGGCGTTTGGCTGCACGATGTCGGCACGCTCAAGCAGCGTGTCGAGCATCGTCTGGAAGCGCGGGTTGTGCTCGGCGTGCTTTTCGAGACGAGCCACGTCGAGTTCGGTCAACTGATAAAGGCGAGGTTTCATGGTGGATCTCCAAATGATCGGCATGGGGCAGGCGTGGCGTGCCTATGAGGATCGCCCGGAGCCTGTCTGAACTGGCTCCGGAAGGAGGCCGAGCTGTCAGATCAGACGCCGGGCGAGGGCGAGCGGCGTCTGGGCCGTGCGTCGAACGCTGGGTCGTGTCGGATGGCCGGCGCGCGCACGCACGCCGGCCGGGCCGGATGGCGAAACGAACAGCAGCGCGGGCGCGTACATGATGGCGGGAAATAGTCGGACGAAAAACCTTACGATTCTACAACACAACCTTTGAACTGATGGTTCTGCTGTCGGCAATTCGACAGCTATTGTTTCCGAAATGATCGAAGTGGCCGGGATCTCGATGCGCGTCGACCGCTGATTTTTTCCAGAAACGCAACGCTGTATGTTCAAACCAAGGGTTTCCCCTTGGTTCGGCGCGGCCTACACTTGATCCATCGCTTCGGACAAGTCCCACCGAAAGCGACGTCAAAACAGAACACATTTCGGAGGTCCATCATGAAGTCGATCATCTACGCAGCGATCGCTGCATCCGTTCTTGCCGCGCCGATTGCCTCGTTTGCACAGTCCGAGCAGGGCTTGACCCGTGCACAGGTTCGCGCCGAGCTCGTGCAACTCGAGCAGAACGGCTACAAGCCGCTCGCGAGCGACGCGCAATACCCGCAGAACATCGAGGCCGCCGAGCAACGGATCCAGCCGAACCAGCCGGTGCTCGCGCAGGCCGATACCAGCGGCTACGGCGCCGTCGCGACCGGCGCCGGCCAGTCGGGCCGTCGTAGCACGCATGAAGCGCCGAATCCGGTGAACTCCGTCTACTTCGGCAACTGAACGATTCCGGGTCTGCCCGAGCACAGCATGTGACCGACGAGGCGTGCGCGAGGCGCGCGTCCTTGTCAGCAGAGCAGAACCTCCGTCGCCGCATTCCGGCGGCTTTCCAGCCCAGACGCTCGTGCGTTTGGGCCTTTTTTGCTGAGGTTGGTCAGGCGGACGTGATCGCCGGTGTGCCGTGGATATAGTGTTCGAGCTGGCTGATCGTGAACTGCTGATCGGCGATCACACTCTTGACGAGGTCGCCGATCGAGATCAGCCCGATGAGCTTGCCGCCGTCGAGTACCGGCAGGTGGCGCATACGGTGTTCGGTCATCAGCGCCATACACTCGTCGCTGGATTGCGATGGTTCGACGTAGCGCACCTTGGACGTCATGATTTCGTCGACGCGGGTGGCCTTTGACGACCGGTCCTGCAATACGACCTTGCGCGCGTAGTCGCGCTCGGTGACGATTCCCGCGATTTCGTCGCCCTCCATCACCAGCAGCGCACCGATTCCTTTTTCGGCCATCAGCTTGACGGCGTCGTAGACGAAATCGGCTTTGGTGACGGTGTAGATGGTGCGGCCGGAATCCGGCTTGGCTTTGAGAATCTGCGCGACAGTCGTGCTCATATGCTTCTCCGTGTGCGTGACGATGCAGGGAAGGCAGGGCGTGATGCGCGACACCCGACGGGCTCAGTATAGCGGCGCCCGCTGCGGCAGTCGCGTGACGTTTCTAGATTAGCGGTAAACTCCGGTCACGCACTATCCACACAACTCCTACATTCCTGATCGTTTCCACTGAATTCATGATGTCTTCGCGTCCCCAATCGCCCGTGCCGGGCAATGGCCAGGCCGACGAGTGCGTCACGCTCGTCGCCACCGCGACGCTGCCCACGCGCTACGGTACGTTCACGTCGTATGCATTCCGCGTATCGGGCAGCGATGCCGAACATCTCGCGCTCGTGATGGGTGACGTCGGCGGCGCGCAGTCGGTACTGACGCGTCTGCATTCCGAGTGTCTGACCGGCGACGTGTTTGGCTCGTATCGCTGCGATTGCGGCGAGCAGCTCGATCTCGCGCTGCGCTACATCGCCGCGGAGGATCGTGGCGTGCTGCTGTATCTGCGGGGTCACGAAGGGCGCGGTATCGGCCTGAGCAACAAGATCCGCGCTTATGCGCTGCAGGAGCAGGGGCGCGATACCGTCGAGGCGAATCTCGACCTCGGCCTGCCCGACGATGCACGGGAATACGATTCGGCCGCGGCGATCCTGCGCATCCTGGGCGTGACGTCGGTGCGGTTGATGAGCAACAACCCGAAGAAGTTCGATACGCTCGTGAAGCACGGGATTCCTGTCTGCGAACGCGTGGCGCTCGCGGTGCCGATGCGCGAGGAAAACGAACGGTATATCCGGACCAAGCAGATCAAGTTCGGGCATTACTTCGAAGAGAACGAGTAACACAATCAAGGGGTCCTGCGAGCCCCTTGATTTTTAAGGCGGAAAGCGGCAGGATCCTTGTCGATAAAGGCTCGGAGCGAAAAATTGCGTTTCCGTTACGGCACATCGTCAGTTGATGAAACGTAAGGAAACTTGGCACTCTGGCGTCGCATTTCTATGGGCTGGTCGAGAAAGTTGCGCTGCTCGGCTGCCATCGAATAAGACTCGCGCGCGCTAGTTTTGCCTGAGATTCGACGCCCGCACCGTAAGCAAGCTGCCTTGATTCATTCACGTTCGGCCGTAGTCACGCCATCGCGTTCTCAACGCTCACCCTCATCTTGAACCGCCCCGAGTTTTGTGGAGGCTCCAACTCTTGAGAGAATGGAGCCATGAACAAGAAGCCAAGCAAGTTTTCCCCGGAAGTCCGAGAGCGCGCAGTGCGCCTCGTACGCGAGCAGCGTAGCGAGCACCCGTCGATGTGGGCGGCAGTCGAATCGATTGCGCCGATGATCGGCTGCACGCCGCAGACGTTGTTGGATTGGGTTAAGCGCGACGAGGTCGACCGTGGAGAGCGCGATGGCGTGAGTACGGCCGAGCGTGAACGCATCAAGGCCTTGGAGCGCGAGGTCAAGGAACTGCGCCGGACCAATGAGATTCTCAAACTGGCGAGCGCGTTTTTCGCCCAGGCGGAGCTCGACCGCCGTTTCAAGTCCTGAAGGCCTTCATTGATCAGCATCGCGACACCTTCGGGGTCGAGCCGATCTGCAAGGTCTTGCGGATTGCCCCGTCGGGCTACCGACGCCATGCAGCACAACTTCGCGATCCGTCGAAGCGCTGCGCCCGCGCGAAACGCGATGAGCTTTTGCAACCGGAGATCAAGCGTGTCTGGCAGGCCAACATGCAGGTCTACGGCGTGCCGAAGGTCTGGAAGCAGATGAACCGGGAAGGCATTGCAGTGGCACGCTGCACGGTCGGACGGTTGATGAAACTGCAGGGCTTGCGTGGCGCAGTTCGCGGTAAGCGTGTTCGCACGACGATTCCCGAGGTGACCGCGCCGCGCCCGCTGGACCGAGTCAACCGGCAGTTCAAGGCTGACCGACCGAATCAGCTCTGGGTGTCGGATTTTACGTATGTCTCGACATGGCAAGGCTGGCTGTACGTGGCATTCGTGATCGACGTGTTTGCCCGCCGTATTGTTGGCTGGCGCGTCAGCTCGTCGATGACCACGGACTTCGTTCTGGATGCACTTGAACAAGCGCTGTACGCCCGCCAACCGGGTGAGGACGGGACTTTGATTCATCATTCCGACAGAGGGTCTCAATACGTCAGCATCCGCTACAGCGAACGGCTGGCTGAGGCCGGCATCGAGCCGTCGGTCGGCAGCCGGGGCGACAGCTACGACAATGCGCTGGCCGAGACGATCAACGGCCTGTACAAGACGGAACTGATTCATCGGCGCGCCCCTTGGAAAACGAGGGAATCCGTCGAACTGGCAACGCTGGAATGGGTCGCCTGGTACAACCGTCATCGGCTGATGGAACCGCTCGGCTATATCCCGCCTGCTGAAGCTGAGGCAAACTACTACAGGCAACTCAGAAATGCCGCTGACGTGTCCGCATTAACTTAAACCAACCAGCCTCCACGATTCCCGGTGCGGTTCACCATTGTTAGAGACGGTTTCAAAAAGGCCCCGTGGGGCTGTTAACTTTCGCGGTGAGCTGTTAACCTCAGGCATCGGAACAACCGAGACTGAGGAGATGGCCAAGCCGATCATCGACGATGAATTGTGGACACTGATCGAGCCGTTACTGCCGCCACCCAAGCCGCGGCGCGAGAAGAACCCGGGCCGCCTGCCTGTTTCGAATCGCGCCGCGCTGACCGGCATCCTGTTCGTTCTCAAGACCGGACTACGCTGGCGCGACCTGCCGGCCGAGATGGGATGCGGCTCGGGCGTGACATGTTGGCGCCGGCTGCGCGATTGGCAAGCAGCCGGTGTCTGGGATCGCTTGCACGAGCTACTGCTCGCAAAGCTGCGCGCAGCGGACCAGATCGACTTCTCACGAGCCGCCGTCGATTCATCATCGATTCGCGCCGTTGGGGCAGGCCAAAAACTGGGCCAAACCCCACCGATCGCGCGCGACCCGGTTCCAAGCACCACATCGTCACCGACGCCAACGGTACGCCGCTCGCCGCGATCCTGACCGGCGCGAACTTCAACGACGTCACGCAATTGCTGCCGCTGATCGACGCGATTCCGCCGATCCGCGGATTGCGTGGCCACCCATTGCAGCGGCCGCGTGTGGTCTACGCGGATCGCGGTTACGACTCCGAGCGACATCGGCGCGCGTTGCGCGATCGCGGTATCGAGCCAGTGATCGCCAAGCGCCGTACCGAACATGGCAGCGGCCTTGGCAAATATCGCTGGGTCGTCGAACGCACGCATGCCTGGCTGCATCACTTCCGTCGTCTCCGTATTCGTTTCGAGCGCCGTGCAGACATTCACGGCGCGTTCCTCAAACTCGGTTGCTGTCTGATCTGCTGGAATACCCTTCGGCGGGCCGATCAGTTTTTATGAAACCGTCTCTTAGAAACCGGATCTGAGAGGCCGTTTCGTCCAATTTTGGATAGAATCGCGCGAGCGATTCTTCTTCGCATTGGCTGACCGTCGCCGGCGTTGCGTCTTTGGCGGTCGAACCTGAGAGACAAGGAACAAAAAATGGTTCTCCCACCCATCGGTCCCCCCGGATCGCAGGCAACCTCGCTATACGAGTCGATACATCGGGGCTTGATGCAGCACGAGCGGCTGCTCATGTTCCGTTCCCATTTGGGCGCGCAGACTCTCATCCCCGTGCGAGCGAAGGGGTGGTCTAGAGTCGGGCGAGGCTATCGATGGGTGGTCGATGTCGTATCGCTGCGGGACGATATCGACAATCTTGAGCTCGAGCACCAGCCAGTCACGCTATTTGTCCAGCAGACCTCAACACCTTTTGCAGAATCAGCTTATCGGCCGATCCATGGCTTCGTACATAAATTCCATACGCTCGGGCAAGACGGAAATCTGACCGTTTACCAAGTTGAATTCGAGTCTGCGCTGTTCTTTCTTGGCAAAGCGAGCAAGAACGACCAATGGTTCAACAAAAGCGCGCAGGACATCCTCTCTGAATTGCTGAGTGCTTACCCGCAACTTGCCGGGCGAGTTCGCTTCGCTCTGGCGGATGAGCCTAGCGTGCGGTCATATACCCGTCAGAGTGAATCTGATCTGAACTTCTTCCATCGGATTCTCGAGGACGAGGGATGGTACTTCTATTTCGAGCATGCAGCCGTCCAATATGAAGAAGATCCGCGTGCGTCTACACTCGTTGTCGTCGACCGACTTTCTGCCTTACCCGAAGCGAAGCCAATCGAATTTTGCAATGCTGCGATCGGTGGCGAGATAGATGGCTTTACGCAATGGGCAGTGACGCAGACGGCCCAAAGCCTTGCGTACGCGACGACGTCCTTCAATTACAAAAATCCTCAGCAGAATTACTCCGTGCGCAGCGATCTTGGCGACAGCGCGATCACGTACATGACGGAAGAGCGACGTCAGCAAGTGAAGCGCGAAATCCCGTATGCGCCGATGATCGTACGCGAAGCCCTCTCGTATGCCTATCCGACCTCGAACGATGGGCAGCGACGCGCCTCCAACCGCACTGAGGCTTGGACTTCTGCAGCTCGCCGATATATTGGCCTCGGGGGGGTGCGGTGGCTCGATGCTGGTTCCCGCTTCACCCTCGAACATCATACGCGGCACATGACGGTCGATCCGAACCTTCGAGAGTTCATGGTCGTCGAGGTTGAGTGGTTCATTGAAAACAATGTGCCGCTATCCAATCATGCCGCGACGTATCCACTGAGTTTACAGAGCACTTTGTCGGACTTGCGCCGGGAGCATGGTAGTCAGTTCGGCTCACGGGCCAATCCTGTCGACGGCCAGGCCGGTGTGTACCTAGTGAAAGTGGAATCGCAGCGCACCAACGTCGAGTATCGCAGTCCGTTCGAGCATAAGAAGCCGCTGATGCATGCCGAGCACGCGCTCGTAAGCGGTCCCGACAACGAAGAAGCATGGGCAGACGAGCGCAATCGCATCTTCGTGGTTTATCCGTGGGACCAGCGTAGCGGAACGGACGTCACGCAAACATCGCCTCCGCTGCTGGTGATGCAAGCCGATACTGGATACGGATACGGTGGCGTACATGTGCCACGCAAGAATGAGTGGGTCCTAGTCGACTATTTTCAAGGTGATTGCGATCGGCCATATGTACTGGGGCGTCTGCCGTCCGAGACAACGCCGCCCCAGTGGCATAGCAACGTCCTGCTGTCGGGTCTCATGTCGAGTGGCTTCGGCAGGAGCGGCGCATACAATGCTTTCGTGCACGACGATTCCACGAATCAGGGTGCTACGCGACTGACCACCTACACGGGTAAGGTTGGAAACAGCTACAGCCTGTATCATCAAGGGATCCTGATCGACCACGCAGGCAATAACAACGCGCGGGGCCGATACCTCGGTAAAGGAGCATTGCTGCATACCGATGATTATCTTGGTGTGCGGGCTAATCGCGGTGTATACATCGGAACGCATCCGAAGGCGCACAACGATGATCAGCTCGACGTCAATGAAGCACAGCGCCAATTGATCGGCGCCGAGAGCATTGTTGAGACACTGTCGAACGTCGGTGTCCAGCACCACGCAGACAGCCTCAAGGACAGCCACGATTCGCTCAAACTGTTCACTGATGCCACCCAGCAGTCTGAGGCGCCGGAAGCCGGGGGCGGGCGCACGGCTGGTGGCGGGACAGGCAGCGCGAATGCGTTCAAGAAGGCGATTTTGTTGCTCGCCAGTCCGTTCGGCGTCGGCACGTCTACGCAAGACTCGCTGCACATGACAGCCGATCGCCATATCAATTTGGTCAGCGGCCTGAACACGCACATCGGATCTGCTGGAGCATTCATCGTAAATGCCGCCAAGGCAATCGGGATGTTCTCGCAGACGGCGATTAGGTTATTTACCAAGGGGCCCGTGCAGATCCAGTCCCATGACGCGAATGTCGAGGTGATTGCCAAAGAAGTTCTCAAACTATTGGCGCAAGGCGATGTCGAGATCGCCGCGGGCGGGAAGCTGGTGCTCACGGCAGGTGGTGCTTCGATCACGCTTGAAGGCGGCAATATCCGCGGGCACGCTCCGGGGACCGTCGAGTTCAAGGGCGCGCAACATTCGTTCAGTGGGCCGGCCAGCATGCGCTATTCCATGCCGCCGCTTCCGGTGAGTACTTTGCCGCAGAACCTTACCCACGAATATACGCAGAGTTTCGACATATCATCGGTTGTCGCAAATCTCGGTGTCGGGGAAGCACTACACGCGCAAACTTATCGCATTTATCTACCTGACGGAACGCTTCAACAGCAGGGCGGGCTACTCGACGGTGAAACAGCGATCGTCCGCACGCCGACGTCAACAAAGGTGAAGTGCGAGATCGGTGGCGGCGACTGGCACGCGATTGAAGATGCTTACGATCATGATGAACTGGACGACGACGAGATAGAAGACTCGGACGGCGGGCAACAGGAATCTTAACTGATTCAACATTCGACCTTAGTGAAATCGATAAGGAGAAGTAGTGTCGAACGCAAAACCAGCAGACGCGCCTGCTCCGAAGGCCAAGCCTGAATCGGCGGCCTCCGTCAAAGTGACCGTGCTTTTCCGCGACGTGCTGCAAAAGCCCATCGAAGGTCTTGTCGTGCAGTTGAAAGCCGCCAAGAACACACCGCCGGCGACTCCATGGCAAACCGGCGTCGACCCTGCGACGGTTCACGATGCGGCTCCCGCGACGAACGACGCGGCGGGAGCGGCACACGCGCAAACACCATCGGATGGCAAAGCCCAACCGACATCTACACCGTCACCGCCAATTTCCGACAACAAGACGGAAGCGACCACCGACAAGGATGGGTTCGCAGTGACGATCACAAATGCGGCTCGCAACCAGCCGATCGATGTTTTTGTGAAAAACCGTCGAGGGGAATACGCATGGAAAGCTCAGATTGTACCCAAAAAAGATATTAGTGCTTTTACCATTGTCAGTCCCGAATATCATCTGGATGCCACCACTAAACTGACGCCGAAAGACGAATTTGAACAGAATCTCGATCTTCCTGTTGTTAAAGAAGGGGAGGTTATGACGATCGAGCGATTGATTAAGGAATTCGGTCGGTACATTGCATGGACGCAAAAGGTCACCGAGCAAGGCAAGGTGAGCAAGGACTTTCCCAAGAAAAATAAAGAAGTCACTATTGATCCAAAGTCTCACAAGAAAAAGACTAAGATTACGATTGAGCATCACTATAAAGTGGTGGATACCGGCAAGCCGCGTACCGTAGCATTCAGTGTTTTTGGTTCGAGGTTGAGTTACCCCAAATCAGAGTTCTTTTCTGATTCACAGTATCGGCGTATGGCAAGCGAGCTTAATGTAGAAGTCGCCGCCATTAAAGCGTTGGTTCAACAAGAATCTCAAGGACATCCGTTTTTGGAAAATGGACTCCCGCCTATACTTTATGAGCGAAGACACTTCTTCGACCTCTCCGTAAAGAAGCGCGACAAGGAGGCGGAGGAAAAAGAACGGGAGGCGGAAAAGAAGGCCGCGGACTCGAAGGGCGAGAAGGCGAATGGTGCGCCAAAAAAGAAAACGCATCCGCCCCAAAAAAAGGGACCTCCCGAAAATCCCTATCCAAAATTTCCTGACCTTTGCTTCCCGCACGGAGATCAATACGGTGGAGGCAATCTCAACCAATATGAGAAGTTGGTTCGCGCGGCAGCTCTAGATTTTGATGTCGCCATACAATCATGCTCTTGGGGTGGATTTCAGATTCTTGGGGAATATTATTCATCGTGTGGATGTGCGACGCCTGCTGAGTTTGCCGATAAGTTTATGTCTGGAACGGACGGGCAAATGGAGATATTTATTGCGTTTATGAAAAAAGAGAAGAGTGCTGGTGTTGATGGGTTGAAAAATCACAATTGGGAGCAGGTGGCAACGTCATATAATGGCGGAGGCTGGCGCACGAAGAACCCTGATTATGCTAACAATCTCAAAAAATTCTATGAACAATTCAAGTAAATTCATTGCGTTATTGTTTGTCACATCGTTGTCGGTGCCATTGTCTTTTGCTGGTGAAGCCATAATATTTGATCAGCCGGGTCTGGTTGGATTTCGCGATGGCAGCTCGGTCTCTGGATTCTATGATTCACGGAATGCGAAGTTTTCATGTAGCTTCTTGTTCGCGGAAGATGGGGGTAAATCGGATGCTAAAGATGTCGATGGCTACGCCGCCACGTCATTGCTGACTTTTATTATGGGTGAAAAATCGCCGAGCTTTTCAAGCAGAAACAAAGCGTTCGACATTAGGGCGACATTATATCGACGCGACGATGAATGGGTTATACAAACCGAGGCTGGTCAAGCTGGATGTGAAAATGCGACGGGAACTTTTACCTTTGGCCCTAAAGACTATCGGTCGGTCAGCTACCGAGTAACTCAGCAAGTGCCGGCGATCGGGATTCGGATCGCGAAGAGTAAAACACTTTTTTACGATAATCGTGATGGAAGGTTTTTTGCGAGAAAGTCCTATCTTGTCTATGGGGATGGGGTTGTTGTACTAAAGACGCAAGGTGATTTTTCATACATTCGTTATGTTGGTGCTGGGCCTAGGGGTGAGGGGCGCGTTACGTTTGGATGGGTGCGGACGGCGGATTTGGTTGATCCGTTTCCGAAAAGCACGGAATGAAGGCAACGCTGACGATGGTTACTTGTACGTCTCACCGGTCGTGGGCGAGCCGAGCGTTGTATCTCTTGGCCTCCACGATTCCCGGCGCCATTCACGCGCACAAGGATATGAACACGGTCAAAGGATTCGGAAACGCACACGGTCGAAGCCGGCGCGCACGGTGTCGTTGCTCAAGAGCAGCGAGACGAAGCAGATCGCGCACGGCGGCTTGACGGAAACCATCGCGCTGACGCGCGACACCACGGCGAACATCATTAACACGAAGGCGATCGCGAGCAAGACCGGGTCTGGTATGCAGAGCCATCAGGCGAGCGACGGGATCGAGCATCGTGTCGGCGATGGCGCCGTGGCGATGACGCCGAACACCATCAAGCTGACCTTCGGGCCGTCAACCAGCAGGTCACGACGGATCAGTTCGGCCTGGTTTCACAGGTGAATTCATCTCACTGATGCGATACAAGAAAGCGATAACCACCGGCGCGATTGCCGCACTCGTTGGAGTGACCTCACCGCTCTGGTGGTCCACTCAAGCCCAAGGGACCAACATGACTGGCTTCCAACGTTACGCACCGGAAGATTTCTTTTCGGGGCAGCAACTCACGTTGGCTCAGGCCATTCATGACGGCGATCTCGGCCGGGTTCAGCAACTCGCGCCGAAGACCGATCTGAATGCGCGCGGCGCGAAGAACACGACGCTGCTGTCGTACGCAGTGCAGGAAATCGTTCCGGTCAAGAACGATGCGTCTAATCCGCGGTACCAGATCATTTCGGTGCTCGTGAAGAGCGGTGCGGATCCGAAGGCCCCGGTTGGCAGCAGCGGTGGATCGGTGGTCGATGTCGCATTGCGGGCCGATACGCCCAACCTTCTGCGCGTGTTGTTGAACAGCGGACTCGATCCCAATTGGCTGTACAACGGCGACACGCCGATGATCTTCGCGGTTGCAGAGAACCGGCTGCTGCCCCAGCTGAAGCTGCTGGTCGAGCACAAGGCGAACGTGAATGCGCGCGACTCGCTCGGAAAGACCGCACTCTTCGAGGCGACGATGATTCAGCAGTGGGACGTCGTCGACTACCTGCTCGCGCACGGCGCCGATCCGAAGACTGCCAGCCAGCTCGGGGTGTCGTACGGGTGGGTGCTGCAGAACGAATTGAAGAACCATACGACCGCGGATTCGTCGGCGCGTACGCGTATCGAGGGGATTCGTCGCAAGATCGTCGCGGCCGGCGCGCCGTGGCCGCCGCTCGATCCGAAGGCGCAACGCGCAGCGATGCGCGCTCGCGGCGAGAAGGTCGTGACGCCGGCAGGCCAGACGGATTGAACGCACGCGGGACGGTTGAAGCGTCGCACGCCCGACTCTCATCGCTTTGCGAAGCTACAAAACCGCCACGCCGCCGGCAGCCGGACTGCATCCCTCATCCGTCCCCATCAAAATATCGCAGACAAGAAAAAGCCCGCTACTTGAGCGGGCTGAATCCATGCTTGGAGACATGGAGGAGACAGTTCGAACTTTAAGGGAAAACCCGAGGCCTGGCAAGCCCTAGTTGTAATTGTGCAACGCAACGTTCCCCGAGAATCCGCCGAACCGCTCCTGCGCGACCGGCACCGCGTACTTGTCGCGCATTTCCGTCTCGATCCAGGCGCAAGCTTCTCGCGCGCAATCGGTCAGTGCGTGCCGGGTCGCATGCCCATTGACGTCATAGACGAACCGTACGCCGACCTCGTCGTCGGCCACCTGCCGCTGCAACTGATTGAGGTGCAATTGCGGGCCGCGCTCCTGCGCCAGCGCATGCAACTCGTCGAAGTGATATTCGAGCCAGTCGGCGAAGAAGAGGGCGTCGCTGTGGCTGCTCAGGCGGAACGCCGCCGTGCGCGATGGCCGTTGCGCGGTATCCGTCACCTGCCCGTCGCCGCCCGGCGCGATCGCGGTGTCGATGGCGCGGTCGATCGGCGCGAGCGGCTCGCGAATCCGACGGTACGGTTCGCGCTCGCGCAACGCGTGCCATAGCAGTTCGTCGCCGGCGGCGCCGGACGGCTGCATCGTCAGGTCGTGCCGGCCGTCGCCTGCGGCACAGACGTCGCGAATCACGAGGCGCAGCGAGCAGAGCGGCTCGTCCGCAATCAGCAGCGTGGCGGGGCGCGGCAGCCCGCAGACGAGCGGCGCGACGCCGCTCGCGCGAAACACCAATCCGCGTCGATCGAGCCGCACGAGCGGCAGCGCGCGCGGGAACAACGGGTAGGCGAGCGTGATGCCGGCTCCGGCAGCGCCCGTCAATCCGGGCATCATTGCGCGAAAGACCTGAGACTGATCCACACTGATTCTCCTTTGTTACGATTCCGTCCGGCCGGACTACGCGCGTTCCGGCTCAGGCGGCGATGGCTTGCCGGGCAGCCCGTCCCGGCGTAATTCCAAGTGCCGCAAACGTTTGCGGGTCGATATCGATCCAACATGCGACCACCAGACGGCCATCCACCTGTTTCGGCGGTCCGGCGCGGTGCGCGTGCACGCCGATCCTGCGGAACAGCCGCTCCATGCTCGCGAACGTCACGCCGATCAGCTGCCGCGCGCCGAGCTGCGCAGCACATTCGACGACGGCTGCCAGCATCGGCCGCACGGCCCAGTCGGCATTGCCCGCGCCGCCTTCGTCGCCGGTGGCCGCGAACCGCGACAGCTCCCAGACGGCCGCCGATTGCGGCAGGGCGACGTCTTCGGCGATGAGATCGGCGAACAGCGACTCCAGCAGATACGGACGCGTGGTCGGCAACAGGCGCGCACAGCCGCACACGTCGCCGCCGGCGTCCCGCGCGAACACGTAGACCGTATCGTCACGGTCGAACTGATCGTGCTCGAAACGCTCGTTTGCAGACGGAAGTGCCCAGCCGAGTTGCTCGATGAACACACGGCGCCGATAGCGCCCCAGTTCCGCTGCAAGCTCGCTTGGCAGCCGCCCTTCCTCGTGAACGAAGGTCCGCATGGTGTCCTCGGATCGGTACTTTGGGATGCACGCATTACATCGCGCGGCCCGAGGAGGCTGTAACTGGTAACTCTTACAGGGTGGCGGCTTACCGGTATCATTCGACCGGTGGTAACGGTTTCTTGATCGGCGGGATTGAAATACGGGCGGCTTTTGCTTATAAAGAGCGCCAGTCTTGCGGAAAAGTCAGAGGAAAGCCGGGACGGTTGTCACTGGAGCGTGGGACCGGCATGATAGGCGTCGTTGCGACCCAGTACCGATGCAGCGACCGCGGCGGCCCAGTCGAGATCCGTGAGCCGGGTGGCGAGCGCGGCCGCGGTGCGGAACATGCCGAGATCGGCGCCCGTCGCGTCGACGGCCATGATGTTGCTGCGGACGTCGCCGTATGCGATCACGAAGGTGCTCGTCGCGCGGTCGAGATACCAGTCCCACCCGACCGTCAGGTATGCGACACCGACGCTCGCCGGGCGGTGCCATTCGGTATAGCCGGCCAGGCGCGCGTCGATGCCGCCTTCGCGCAATTCGTCGAGCAGCGAGGCATCGAGACCGCTCGCGACATGGTTGAGCGCGAGCGCGGCCAATGCGCTTGCGGACAGGCGCACGTAGCCGTCCGGAGACGGACTGCGGACCGGGTGCAACAAAGGTGAAGTCATGCGCGGAATGTATCAGCCCCCAACCGGTGCTGGCACCTGACAGGTATGACAGCGTGACGTTGTCGGAGAAAGAATGGAACTGCGCTGGCAGGATGCCTACCAACAATTCAGCGCCGCGGAAGACGAGCAGCAGCTCTTCCAGCGGATCGCCGCCTATTCTAAACGGCTCGGCTTCGAATATTGCTGTTACGGCATTCGCGTGCCGCTGCCCGTATCGAAGCCGGCGGTCGCGATCTTCGATACCTATCCGGACGGCTGGATGGCGCACTATCAGGCGCGCAACTACATCGAAATCGACTCGACGGTGCGCGAAGGCGCATTGAGCACCAACATGATCGTGTGGCCGGACGTCGACCGGATCGACCCGTGTCCGTTGTGGGAGGACGCGCGCGACTTCGGGCTGGCCGTGGGCGTCGCGCAGTCGAGCTGGGCCGCGCGCGGAGCGTTCGGGCTGCTGAGTATCTCGCGTCACGCGGACCGCCTCACGCCCGCCGAGATCAACATGCTGACGCTGCAGACCAACTGGCTCGCGAACCTGTCGCACTCGCTGATGAGCCGCTTCATGCTGCCGAAGCTGTCGCCTGCGGCGGGCGTCACGCTGACCGCGCGCGAGCGCGAAGTGCCGTGCTGGACGGCCGAAGGCAAGACCGCGTGCGAAATCGGCCAGATCCTCAGCATCTCGGAGCGCACGGTGAACTTCCACGTGAACAACATCCTCGAGAAGCTCGCGGCGACCAACAAGGTTCAGGCGGTGGTCAAGGCGATCGCTGCCGGCCTCATCGACACGCCCTGACGCGGCACCGCAGCCGCCTGCATGCCCGCATGCACGCGCGCATCGGGCGGCCGCCGCTCACTCCATCATCGGCTCCGCCTCCTTCGCGGTCCAGCTCACGCTTGAAATGCTCTTCTCCATACTGATCCGGCTCGCGATCTGTTCGAGTTTCTGCTGATCTTTCGGATGCAGCTTCAGCGTCGCGGTGACCTTCAGCCGGTCCGGCTGCTCGGGCACGTCCTCGCTCGTCAGGCTCTGGAACGACAGCGGCTTCGCGTACATCGCGTTCGACAGCAGCGTGCGGATGTGCACTTCGTCGGCGGCCAGGCAGATCACGGTGATCCGGTATTCGCGCACCAGATCGGCATTCGACACCGGCGTTGCGTTGATCGCCTGACTGACGCCGCGCAGCACCGTGTTGGCGAGCAGCACCACGCCCGTGCCGGCCAGCGCGGGTACGAAGTGGCCGGCGCCGGCGAGTACGCCGACGGCGGCCGAGCACCACAGCGTCGCGGCCGTGTTGATGCCCTGGATCGAGCCCTTGTCGCGCATGATCACGCCGCCGCCGAGAAAGCCGACGCCGGACACGACGTACGCGGCGATCTGCGTGACGCCGGCCACGCCGTTGCCGGTCAGCACGCCGAGCGTCACGAACAGGCAGGCGCCGCTCGCCACCAGCGTGATCGTGCGCAGGCCGGCCGTGCGTTGGCGCATCTGGCGTTCGAGGCCGATCGCGACGCCGCAGGCGAACGCGGTGAAAAGACGGAGTGCGAAATCGAGCGTCATGTTGGTCCTGCCGTGTAAAGCGCGCTTGCCGGCCCGCATCGCGGCGGCGCTGGGCGAGCGCGATGCGATGGCCGTCATCGCGCGGTACTGTACCGCGCGAATGCGTCATTCAGTGTGAAACGGGAAGCGTGCGGACTCGCGGAACGCGAGTCGCGGCAGGATTGCTGCGTGGGACAGGCGTTCAGGCGGCGAGCGGCGCACGCAGCGAAGGGCTGCAACTGTCCACGATGGTTCCTGAAGGAGGGATGGGCGGCATTCTAGTGGGCGGCTCGCGCGTACGTCAATCGCGTCGGCAGCGTCGGCGGACGGCCGCCGCATGCGGTAATGCTCATTGCGCCGCGTCGATCGTCTCCGTCATGAGCGCGGCCGCCGCCGCCCGCTCAGGTACGCCCGACGCGCGTCCCGTCGTGCCGCCCGGTATCTGTGTACCATCGGACATAGGGCGCGCGACGCCGGACACAACGTGAGCCGACGTCATGTTCACGTCCGGCGCGCGGCGCGCAATCGATATCGCGATCAGGATGAGCATTCCATGCGAAGTTTCTTTGTCCGATTCATTGCAATCGGCGTGCTGTTGCATCTGTATGTCGGGATGCGGATCATCCCCGACGCGTTCACGTCGCCGCTCGCGCGAACCGTAGCGGCGCTCGTGCTCGCGAGCTTCGTCGTGCTGATTCCGGTCGGCATGTTCTCGCGCCGCTTCGACGAGGGCTGGGCCGCCACGTTGTTCGGCTGGACCGGCGCGCTCGCGATGGGCTTCTTCTCGTCGCTGCTGGTGCTGACCTTGCTGCGCGAACTGGTGCTGCTCGGCGTGGTCGCCTGGCGGCAATTCGTGCATCCCGGCGCGTGGAGCGATGCGGCGTCCGCTACGGCGCTCGCAGTGTTGGCAGCCGCGGTACTGGTCAGCGCGATCGGTTTCGTGGGCGCGCGGCGCACCGCGGCGGTCAAGCGCGTGTCGATTCCCGTCGACGAGTTGCCGGCTGCGCTCGACGGGCTGACGATCGTGCAACTGTCGGACATTCACGTCGGGCCGACCATCAAGCGGCCGTTCATCGAGCGGATCGTGCGCGTGGTCAACGCGCTCGATGCGGATCTGGTCGTCGTGACCGGCGACGTGGTCGACGGCTCGGTCGAGCGGCTGCGCGAGCATACGGCGCCGCTCGGCAGCATGCGCTCGCGGCACGGCAGCTTTCTCGTCACCGGCAATCACGAGTACTACGCCGGCGCGCATGCTTGGATCGACGAGTTCCGGCGGATCGGCCTGACGGTGCTGCTCAACGAGCACGTGCTGATCGAGCGCGACGGCGCACGCGCGGTGCTCGCGGGCGTCACCGATTTCACGGCGGGCGGCTTCGATCCCGCGCATCGCAGCGATCCCGAACAGGCGCTCGCGGGCGCGCCGCCCGACGTCGCCACCAGGATCCTGCTCGCGCACCAGCCGCGCAGCGCGCAAGCGGCGAGCCGCGCCGGTTTCACCGTGCAGTTGTCCGGCCATACGCACGGCGGCCAGTTTCTGCCGTGGCCGCCGTTCGTGCGCCTGCAGCAGCCCGTGATCGGCGGGCTGAACCGGATCGGCGCGATGTGGCTCTACACCAGCCGCGGCACCGGCTACTGGGGCCCGCCGAATCGCTTCGGCGTGCCGTCCGAGATCACGTTGATCCGTCTGACGCGCGGGAGCTAGAGCGCGTCGAGCGTTACGGGCGATGTCGTCCGGATCGACGCGTGGGATGTGCGCGAGCATACGTGCCGGTTCGGCATGCCTGGCGCCAACGACGCAGCTCGTGCGGATCGGGATGTTCGGCAGGGCTCACCGGTCTGCATGGCGACGCGGCCGCACGCTTGACATGGGCACCGCGACGATCGCGCATGGCGGCGCGAGGCGGCGTTGGCTACCATGCATGGATGATTCGCTCCCGTCCTTCGCTCTTTGTCTGATCCCGCCATGTCGACGCCCGATCTTTTCGCCGATACGCCGGCTCCCGAGGTGGACTGGTATCCGGACTGGCTCGCCCCGGCCGATGCCGACCGCCTGCTGGCCGCGCTGATCGACGAGGTCGCGTGGCGACAGGACACGATCCGCACGCCGCGCGGCCGCATTCCGCTGCCGCGGCTGACCGCGTGGCAGGGCGAGCGCGACGCCGTCTACGTTTATTCGGGGATCCGCAACGTGCCGGCGCCGTGGACGCCGGCCGTGCTCGAGCTGAAGCGCGCGGTCGAGGAGACCAGCCGCGCGCCCTTCAACAGCGTGCTGCTCAATCGTTACCGCAACGGCCAGGACAGCCTCGGCTGGCATGCGGACAACGAGCGCGAGCTGGGCGACGCGCCTGTCATCGCGTCGGTGAGTCTCGGCGCGATGCGCGTGTTCGACCTGCGTCATCGCGCGAGCGGCGTCACACATGCGTACCGGCTCACGCACGGTAGCCTGCTGGTGATGCGCGGGCGCACGCAGGCCGAATGGCTGCACCGCGTGCCGAAGGCGCCGGCCGTGCAGGGCGAGCGCGTCAATCTCACGTTCCGGTTCGTGACGCCGACCGCGCAGTAGCAGCCGGAGGCTCGTGCCGGAGTGCGGTCGCTGCGTTCGGGCACATCTGGCGCGCCCCGATTACGTATGTCGCCATTGGCTGGTCGTCGATGTGGCACGTTGACGCACGGCGCGCTGGCGCGCCGCGGAGGGCGGCCCGCGAGGCCCGTGCCGCTTGACTTGCGAACAGTTTCGATCGACTGGCCGGTTCCGATAGGCAAGTGTAAGCCCTGATGGTGCGTCGCAACATTCTTTGACTAGACTGGCGAATGGCAGGATCGCGTCGGCACTCGGCGCAATTTTTCGACATGCCCGGCGGCGCCGATGCGACGCGCAGGGCAGGAGCACAATCCGTGATCGTACTGGACTCATCCCTCGAACCCTCGCTGCACGTCTTCGAACAAGACGGCGGATGGCAATGGGCGCTGACGGTGAAGCGGACGTCCGGCGTGGGCGTGAAAGTCGTCGCGTTCAGCACCGAGGGCTACCACCGCGAAGCCGACGCGTATGCCGCCGGCGAGCGGGCGCGCGCCGAGTATGACGACGCCGTGACGACGTGAGCCGCTGACGCTGCCGCATCGGGCGGTATGCGGGCAGGCGTCCGTTCGTCGTCTCCTTTCTTTCTGCCTTTCCGATTTTCTTAGCTCTCTACCCCGCGTCGCGCCAGACACCGGCGTGACCTCGGGCCGCGCGCCAATCGAGCCAAATAATCCGCACGCTTCGATACACCGCTGCAATACGCGGTGCTCGTCGCCGATTTCCTCCATTCGCTGCCACGCATTGCGTCACGCGCACGCGTGCCTCAGGCCGCCCGCGGTCCGACCGAAACGATCCGGACCCTTCGAATTTCCTCAGTTCCTCGCGACGCATCGCGTCATGCAACGACGTGGTGCCGGGGCATGCGTCGCCCGAAATGATTCGTAGCTTTCGCCACGGATCTGCCATACGTGCCGCTTTCCCCACTTTGCTGCGCTCCCCGTCACGCATTCGCGTCACTTACCGGCGTGATCCTGGCGCGTGCGCCGCCCAAAATGATCCGTACCTTTCGACACGTCCGTGCCATACGCTCCGCTTAACGTGCACGGGTGGCGTCCGCCATGGCGACGCTGCGCGACGCGTCGCGTGCCCGGCGCACGCCGCGCGGCGGCGACTCACCGACTCGAACGCAGCTCATGTGCGATGACAGAACCGACACTTTCCGCGCTGCTCGGGCATCGCGACGGGGCTTCACATTGATCGAGGTGCTGATCGCGCTGGCGATCGTCGCGGTGGCGCTCGGCGCCGTGATGCGCGCGATCGGCGCGCTCGCCGCGGATACCGACACGACCCGCATGCGGCTGCTCGCGCTCTGGAGCGCAGACAACGCGCTCGGCGAACTGCGCATCGCGTCGAGCTGGCCGGACGCCGGCACGCAGACGTTCGCGTGCCCGCAAGGCCGTTACCGGTTCGTCTGCCGACAGTCCGTCGCCACGCTGCCGAGCCCGCTCGTGCGGCGCGTGACGGTCAGCGTTTATCCGTCGGCATCGAGCGGCACCGTGCTCGCCGAAGTCGTGACGGTGATCCAGAATGAAGCACGGCGCTGATCGGCCCGCGCGCCTCCATGCGCGCGGCTTCACGCTGATCGAGATGCTGGTCGCGATCGCGCTGCTCGCGGTGATCGCTCTGCTGTCGTGGCGCGGCCTCGATGCGACGATTCGCGGCCGCGACGACATCGCGTCGAATCTGGCGCAAACGCGTCTGCTCGGCCGCTACTTCTCCCAGCTGCAGTTCGACCTGATGAACCTCGTGACGGCCGACGAGGTGTTCGGGCCGCCGCTGCGCATCCGGCCGAACGAGCTCGTGATGGTGCGCCGTCTCGGCGTCGGCAGCGGGCCGACGCACGTGCAGGTCGTGCGCTACCGGCTGAACGGGCGCGCACTCGTGCGCAGCGCGTCGCAGCCGCTCGCCACGCTCGCCGAGGTGGACGCGGCGCTGCGGCACATGGACGATTTCGCGCAGGTCGTCGTCAGCAGCGATGCACGCGCGATGCAGCTCGCGGTGTGGATCGCCCCCGGCGGCTGGACGACCAGCCAGGCCGCGATCGAGCAAGCCTACGCGCAGTTTCTCGCGCAGCACGGCATCAGCAATTCGACGTCGCTCGGGATGCCGCTGCCGCGCGGTGTGCGCTTCGCCGTGACGATCGGCGCGCCGCCGGTCGAATACGTGAGGACGATCGCGATCGGTCAGTGACGGCGGCGGCAACGCCCTGCGGCGCCGGCACGGCCGCGGTCGGCCGCAGCCGACCGAGCGCTGCGTGACCCGGCAAAAATGGTCCGTAACTTTCGTCATACGGCTGTTATCGGGCGTCCGTTAGTCTCGTGCCGAACATGACCGCCGCGACCGGCCGCTTCGGCCCGTCGCCGGCATCGGCAAACGGGAAGGGGGCGAACGTGACGGTCGAGCACCGGCATGATCCACACGCGGGCGCGCCGGCGAACGGTGCGTCCGGGCAATGGCAAGCGGCGGCGCTCCTCGGCCGCGCGCAGCAATGGCACGGCGCCGGGCGCTTCGACGACGCGGCACGCGACTATCTTGCCGTGCTCGCGAACGAACCCGATCATCCGCAGGCGCTGCACCTGTACGGCGTGCTGCAGTTCCAGCGCGGTGCGGCCGATCAGGCCGAAGCGCTGCTGCGCCGCTCGATCGCGCTCGACGCGAGCGCACGCGCGTTGTCGGATCTCGGCGCGCTGGTAGGCGAGGAGGGACGCGTCGACGAGGCGCTCGACCATTTCGCGGCGGCGCTGCGGGCATCGCCCGACGACGTGCAGACGCTCGTGCGCCGCGGCAACACGCTGCTCGGGCTGCGGCGCTACGACGACGCGCTTGCGTCGTTCGATCGCGCGCTGGCGCTGTCGCCGCTCGTGCTCGATGCGCTGTGCAATCGCGGCGGTGCGCTGCGGGCGCTCGGCCGCTTCGACGAAGCGCTCGACACCTACGAGCGCGCGCTGATGGTCGACCCGCAATCGTGCGAATCGTGGTTCAACCGCGGGCTCGTGCTGCGCGAGCTGCAGCGATCCGTTGACGCGCTGCACTGCTTCGAGCGCGCGCACGCGCTGCGGCCGGGCGTGGCCGCGATCGAGGCCGAGCGCGGCCGCGCACTGGCCGATCTTGGCCGCGACAACGAAGCGCTCGCCGCGTTCAACGATGCGATCGCGGCCGACCCGGCGCGGCTCGACGTGCTGCGCGACAGCGCGGCCGTGCTCGAACGGCTCGGTCGCGCGGACGAAGCGCTTGCCCGCTGGGAGCGCGTGCTGGCGTCCGATCCGGATCAGGTGCATGCGCTGGCGGGTGGCGGCAATGCGTTGCCGCCACTGCGCCGCGACGTCGATGCGCTCGACGGCCGCGCGAGGTCCTCGAACCTGGAACGAGCGCCACGCGCGAGCGCGCCGGCCGCGCCGCGATCGGCCGATGGCAGTCAGCACGATGGCAGCGCGTCGGTTGGTCATCAGCCAGATGCCAGGCGAGCCGATGCCGGCCGGTCCAATGGCAACCGGTCCGATGCGAGCTCGCCCGACGACAGCGCGCCCATTGGTAACCAGCCCGATGCCAGGCGAGCCGATGCCGGCCCGTCCAGTGGCAGCCGGCCCGGTGCGAGCCAGCCCGATGACAGCGCGCCCATTGGTAACCCGCCCGATGCGAGCCGAGCCGATGCCGGCCCGTCCAATGCCAGGCAACCCAATCCCAGCGCCCCCGAAGCGCTCGCCCCCGACCAACTACTCGCCCGCGCACGCGCCGCGCACCGCGACGGCGCGCTGCAGCAGGCCGAGCACGCGTACGCCGCGCTGCTCGCAGCCGATCCCGACCATCCGGAAGCGCTGCACCTGCTCGGCGTGTTGCGTTTCCAGCAGGGACGGCTCGACGATGCCGAGCCGCTGATGCGGCGCTCGATCGAGCGCCAGCCGGCGCCGCTAGCGCTCGCGAACTACTCGGCGGTACTCGCTGGGCTCGGCCGCACACACGACGCACTCGCACGGCTCGACGATGCGCTCGCGATCAATCCGACGCACGCGCGCGCACTGTTCCAGCGCGCGGGCCTGCTCGCGGAACTCGGCCGGCACGACGAAGGCCGCATAGCCTACGACCGGCTGCTCGCACTGACCCCGGGCTTCGCCGACGGCTACGTGAAGCGAAGCGACACGCAGCGCGCGCTCGGCCACCACGCTGCGGCGCTGGCCGACTGCGATCGCGCAATCGCGCTCGCGGGCCGCACGTTCGACGCGATGCGCGCGCGCGGTCTCGCGCTGCGCGAACTCGGCCGCTATCGCGACGCGGCCGACAGCTACGACCATGCGCTCGCGCTGGCGCCCGGCAGTGCCGACGTGCTGTTCCTGCGCGGCGTCGTTCATCTCGATCTGCACGATCCCGAGCGCGCGCTCTCGGATTTCAACGCGGCGATCGCGACGAAGCCGACCTTCGTCGATGCGCTCGTCAACAGCGCAATCGCGCTCGAGCAGCTTGGCCGCCACGACGAAGCGCTGCTGCGCTGCGACCGCGCGCTTGCGCTCGAGCCGCGCCACGCGTGCGCGCTCGCCACCCGCGGCAACGCGGCGAGCCAACTCGGACGTCACACGGACGCAATCGATAGCTATGCGCGCGCGCTCGACGCCGATCCGCTCAGCACCGTCGTGCTGTGCAACTTCGCCGATGCGCTGATGCGCGTCGATCGCCACGCCGACGCGCACGCGCTGTGCGAGCGCGCGCTCGAGCTCGACCCGCAGTGCGCGCCGGCGTGGTTCACGCGCGCACGCGTGCGGCTCGAAACGCATCGTTACGACGATGCGCTCGACGATCTCTCACGCGCGATCGCGCTCGCGCCGCTCGACAAGCTCGCGCACTTCCATCGCGGCCACGCGTTGCGCGCGCTGCGCCGGCACGACGACGCGCTGCACGCCTACGCGCGCGTGCTCGACATCGATCCGGACGATGCCGCCGCACACTGCACGCGCGCCTTCCTGTGCCTGTCGACCGGCGATTTCGAAACCGGCTGGGCCGAGTACGAATGGCGCTGGCGCGACAGTCAGCTCGACGCCAGCCGGCGCGATTTCGCGCAACCGCGCTGGACGCGCGGCATGCCGCTCGACGGTCGCACGATCCTGCTGTATCCGGAACAGGGGCTCGGCGACACACTGCAGTTCTGCCGCTACGTGCCGCTGGTGAAGGCGCTCGGCGCGCGCGTGGTACTGGAGGCGCCGGTCGAGCTGACGACGCTGTTCGCCACGCTCGACGGCGTCGACGTGCTGGTCGCGCGCGGCGAGCCGCTGCCGCCGTTCGACCTGCATTGCCCGCTGCTGAGTCTGCCGCTCGAATTCCGCACGAATCTCGCGTCGATTCCCGCGGGCGCGCCGTACCTGCGCGCCGATCCCGAGCGGGTCGAACGGTGGCGTGCGCGCCTCGGCGACAGCGGTCGTGCACGCATCGGCCTCGTATGGACCGGCAACCCGCTGCATCTGAACGATCGCAACCGTTCGATGACGCTGGCCGAGCTGCTGCCGCTGCTCGACGATCGCTACGACTGGATCAGCGTGCAGAAAGTGATTCGCGACGACGACCGCGCGGTGCTCGACGCGAGCGCGATCCGTTTCGTGGGCGACGACCTGACCGATTTCGCCGAGACGGCCGCGCTGATCGGCGCGCTCGATGCGGTGATCAGCGTCGATACGTCGGTTGCGCACCTGGCCGGCGCGCTGGGCTGCCCGCTCGCCGTGCTGCTGCCGCACACGCCCGATTTCCGCTGGCTGCTCGATCGCGACGACAGCCCGTGGTATCCGCGCGCGACGCTGTTCCGGCAACCGGCCGGCGGCCAGTGGGTGCCGGTGGTCGAGCGCGTGCGCGCCGCGCTGCCGGCGCTGCTTGCGCGCGCGACGCGATGAGCACCGTGCCCGCGCCGCCGCTGCGGGCGGCCGTCGACGACGCGCTGCGACACGCGCGCGCGAAGCTCGCGCGGCACGATTTCGCCGGCGCGGCGCGGCTCTACGAAGGTGTGCTCGCGATGCTGCCCGATCACGTCGAGGCGTTGCACCTGCTCGGCGTCGTGCATCTGGAACGCGGCGACCCGTCGCGCGCGGAGCCGCAGATCGCGCGCTCGATGCGCTTCGGGCTCGATCAGCCGTGGAATTTCACCAACCATGCGGTGGCGCTGACCGGAATCGGCCGCCATCGCGACGCGCTCGACGCGGCCGCGCAGGCGCTCGCGCGCGATCCCGGCCATGCGCGCGCGCATGCGGTGCGCGGCGACGCGCTGCTTGCGCTCGGCCGGCATGCGGAAGCGCTCGGCGCATACGACCTCGCGCTGCTGCGCGAGCCGGGGCGCGTCGCGACCAGGGTGCGGCGCGGCGAGGCGCTGCGCGTGCTGGGCCGTCCCGCCGACGCGCTGATCAGCATCGAACGCGCGCTGCAGATCGACGCGCACGACGCGGACGCGCTCGCGCAACGCGGCCATGCACTGCGCGCGCTGGGGCGCGGCGACGAGGCCGTGCATTGCTTCCGGCTCGCGATGGTGGTGCGCGGCAAGACCGCCGAACTCGTCTACGCATGCGGCCATGCGCTGATCGAACTGGGCCGCCCGGCCGACGCGCTCGCATGCATCGACGAAGTGCTGACGCGCATGCCCGACGACGCCCAGTTGCTGTTCGTCAGCTGCGTCGCGCTCGATCTGCTGCATCTGCACGACGAATTGCTGAAGCGCGCCGACCGTCTGCTCGCGCTCGACCGCGACAGCGTCGGCGCGTGGCTCGGCCGCGGCAACGCGTTGCTCGGACTGCGCCGTCACGACGAAGCGGTGCGTGCCTACGACGAAGCGCTGGCGCGCGCGCCGGGCGACTTCGACGCGCTGCGCAATCGGGCGGGCGCGCTGCGCACGCTGGGCGCCTGTGAAGACGCGCTTGCCGATTACGATCGCGCGCTCGCCGCGCGCGGTCCGCATGCCGAAGTGCTGTGCAATCGCGCGATCGCGCAGCAGTTGCTCGGCCGTTACGACGATGCGCTCGCGAGCTACGCGGCCGCCGCCGCCGCGCCCGGCAGCACCGCGCAGGAGCTCTGCACGCGCGCGGTCGCGCGCCAGCAGCTCGGCGACTACGCGGGGGCGCTCGCCGATTTCGCGCTGGCCTGCCGGCACGACCCGAATCACGGCATCGCCCGCCGTTCCGACGCATTCTGCCGTCTGCTGACCGGCGACTTCGCGACCGGCTGGCGGCTGCACGAGGCGCGCTGGGACGCCGCCGACGTGACGTTGCACCGGCGTCATGCGGGCCGCCCGCAGTGGACCGGCGACGCACCGCTCGCGGGCCGCACGCTGCTGCTGCACGCGGAGCAGGGCTTCGGCGACACGCTGCAGTTCTGCCGCTACGCGAGCCTCGCGCACGATCTCGGGGCCACCGTCGTGATCGATGCGCCGGCTGCGCTGGCCGAGTTGCTCGGCACGCTGCGCGGCGTGAGCCGCGTCGTCGCCGCTGGGCAGCCCGCGCCGGCGTTCGACCTGCATTGCCCGATGATGAGCCTGCCGTTCGCGTTCCGTACGACGCTCGACACGGTGCCGGCCGACGTGCCGTATCTGCATGCCGACCCGCGGCGGCGCGCGGCCTGGCGCGCGCGGCTGGACGCGGCCGCGCCGTCGCGGCGCCTGCGCGTCGGGCTCGCGTGGTCGGGCAATCCGCATCACGCGAACGACGAGAACCGGTCGATGACGTTGGCGGCGCTGGCGCCGCTCATGGCGCTCGACGCGACCTTCGTCAGCCTGCAGGTCGACGTGCGCGCGCGCGACGCCGCCGCGTTCGCGGCCGGCGGCGTGCTGTCGTTCGCGAACGCGTTGACCGATTTCGCGGAAACGGCCGCACTCGTCGACGCGCTGGATCTCGTGATCGCCGTCGACACGTCGGTCGTGCATCTGGCCGGCGCGCTCGGCCGGCCGGTGTGGGTGCTGCTGCCGCGCGTGCCCGACTGGCGCTGGCTGCTCGAGCGCGACGACAGCCCGTGGTATCCGCACGCGACGCTGTTCCGCCAGCGCCTGCCGGGCGACTGGCCGGCGGTGGTCGAGCGCGTGGCCGATGCGCTCGCCGCGCGTGTGCGCGCCCACGCGGCCGGCCGACTGTGACAAAAGCTACGGACCATTCGCGCGCGGCCGGAATGGTCCGTAACACCCGCCATGTCGCTGCCATCGGGCCTTCGTATGTTCTCGGGATTCCCGCGGCCGGGTTCCGGCCGACGCGCAACGACCAGGCGCGGCAACGGATCGGCGTCGTGGGCGGCGCGATCGTCGCCGAGCGCCATTTCATAGGATTCGGGGTGACGAATGGCAGCACGCGCACGTACGGCACGACAATCTGACGCGACGGGGTCGCGCTCGACCCTCAACTCGGAACTGCGGCCGCTGGTGCGCGCCGCTGCGCTGATGTTGCTGGCTGCGGCGTCCGCGCATGCGCACGCGGCCGGCATCATGAATCTCGGCGCGACCACCGCGCGCGCCGCAGGCGGCGGCAGCGGCGCGGCCCGCGTGCCGGGCATGCCGAACCTCGGCGTCTCGCCGCAGCAGGCCGCGCAGGCGAGCCAGCCGTCGATCCGCAACCTCGGCTACGCCGCGCATGCGATCGCCGCCCAGATCGCCGCGCAGCAGAACGCGGCCGCCGCCGCGGCGAAGCTGCCGTCGAGCGTGCCGAACGGGCTCGCGCCGGGTGGGCTGCAGGTGGCGGCCGGCGCGACGGCCGATACGAGCAGCCCGGTGCTGTGGTTCAACGCGAACGCGCCGACGCAGAGCGTCGACGCGAACGGGCACGTGAACGTCGACGTCAAGCAGACCGGCCAGAATGCGGTGCTCACGTGGGAGACGATGAACGTCGGCCGTCAGACCACGCTGAATTTCGACCAGTCGGGCGGCACGCAGACCAACGGTGCGAACAACTGGGCGGTGCTGAACCGCGTCAACGATCCGAGCGGCCGGCCGAGCCAGATCCTCGGCAACATCGCCGCGCAGGGCGCCGTCTACGTGATCAACCGCAACGGCGTGCTGTTCGGCGCCGGCTCGCAGGTCAACGTGCATTCGCTGGTCGCGTCGTCGCTGAACCTGCTCGACATGAAGAAGCAGCTCGTGCCGACCGCGGACGGCATCGTCGCGAGCAACCTGCAGTTCCTGAGCGTGCAGCCCGGCAAGACGGGCGGCCTGGCCTATCCGCAATCGGGCAGTTCGAGCGGCGTGGCGGGCGCCATCGGCCGCCCGAACGAGGTGCTCGGGCTCGGCGGCCCGGTGCTGCTGAGCGGCGCGTATCAGGCGCCGGGCGACGTGACCATCGAGCAGGGCGCGTCGATCACGACGCACACCAACGGGACGGCGAGCGACGGCGGCTTCGTGCTGGTCGCGGCGCCGAACGTGACGAACGCCGGCAGCATTTCCGCGACGGCCGGACAGGTGGTGCTGGCGGCGGGCGTCGGCGTGAGCCTGCGCCCCAACACCGCCGGCGTGACGGCTAATCCGCAGGTGCTGTTGCCGGAGTTGAGCGGACAGATCGTCAAGACCGACCTGCAGACCGGCGGCACGATCGACGTCACGCCCGCCGGCACGCTGACCAACACCGGCATCGTCCAGGCCGCGCGCGGCAACGTGAACCTGCTCGGCAGCCGCGTCGCCCAGAACGGCGTGGTCGGCGTGACGACGAGCGTGAACACGCCGGGCACGATCACGATCTCGACCGCGGACGAATATGCGTCGAACGATCCGCTCGGCAATCCGTACCCCGGCTCGGGGCTGGTCTCCAGCGGGACCGGCGGCGCCGACAACGTCAATCGCGCGGGCCTGCTGAGCTTCGGGCCGCAATCGGTGACCACCGTGCTGGCGGACAGCGCCGGCCAGACGGCGACGTCGACGCCGGGCACGACCTTCACGCCGGGCGGCATCGCGATGACGGCCGGTTCGGTGTGGTTCCAGCGCGGCTCGCTGATCGAGGCGCCGGGCTCGAACGTGTCGGTGACGGCCTATGTGCCGTCCGTCGTGTCGAATTCGACGCCGGGGCAGAGCGCGGTGCCGGGCCGCATCTACGTGGACGACGGCGCGACGATCGACGTATCGGGGCTGGCCGACGTGCACGCGCCGATCTCGCAGACGCTGCTGACCATCGACCGGATCGGCCAGAACGAGCTGGCCGACTCGCCGTTGTTGCGCAACAGCTTCCTGTTCGGACTGAAGGGCGTGGTCGTCGACAGCACGCTGACCGGCACGCGCAGCGACGGCGTGCAGTGGGTCGGCAGCCCGATCCTGAACCTGTCCGGCTACGTGAACCTGATTCCGCGCACCGTCGACCAGCTGCTGACCAACGGCGGCACGATCACGCTGTCCGGCAACGAGGTGATGACCGCGACCGGTTCGTCGATGAACCTGAACGGCGGCTACGTGCATTACGACGGCGGGATGGTGAACACGACGCGGCTGGTGGACGCCAACGGCGCGATCGTGCCGATCGGGCAGGCGAGCCCGTACGAGCGCTATGTCGGCATTGCCGGGCAGTTCGTCGAAAGCCATCCGCGCTGGGGCGTGACGAAGTCGTGGTTCAACCCGCTGCAGACGGGCGCCGCGTACCAGGCCGACTACATCGTCGGCGGCAATGCGGGCACGCTCGACCTGTTCGCGTCGCAGGCGCTGGTGCTCGACGGCGACGTCAGCGCGCAGGCGTTCGGCGGCGCGAAGCAGACGCAGGGCAACAGCCTGCCGTCGGGCGGTACGTTCAACCTCGGCGCGGACCCGAAGCTGGCCGGCGGCGCGCTGGCCGGGATGGCGTGGAACGCCGCGGCCAGCACGTCGCTCACGATCAACGGCATCGCAGGCCTCGTGATCCTGCAGAACGAAGCGCCGCAGCTCGGCGCGTTGATGCCGGGCTTTTCGATCGACACGCGGCTCGACCCGAGCGCGTCGGCGGCGCTCGCCGCGAACGATCCGGACAATCTGCCGGCCGCGCAGGTCGTGCCGGTGGCGACGCTGAATCGCGGCGGCTTCGCGAGCCTGAACGTGACCGGCGACAGGAACGCCGGCAAGGGCATCGAGGTCGCGCAGGGCACGCAGCTGAACCTGCAGCCCGGCGGCTCCGTTTCGCTCGACAGTTCGGCGATCGGCGCGGACGTGAACATCGCGGGGCGCGTCTCGGCGCCGTCCGGCAAGATTTCGGTCACGAGCGGCGGCAATGTCGTGGTCGGCCCGCACGGCGCGCTCGACGCGGCCGGCCAGTGGGTGAACAACGACGTGCAGGCCGCGCCGGGCACCACGCCCGGCAACAGCCAGTTCATCAACGGCGGCAGCATCTCGCTGTCGGCGATGCAGGGCTCGACGCGCGTGAACGGCGCCGACGTGGATGCGACCGGCTCGATCGTGCTGCAGCCGGGCAGCGTGCTCGACGTGTCGAGCGGCGGCGAAATGCTCGCGAACGGGCAACTGCTGATGCGCGACGGCGTGCCGGTCGGGCGCGGCGGCAACGTCACGTTGCAGACCTATGCGGCATCCGGCGCGACCAGGCAGTTCGGTCACACGCTCGACGGCGGTGCGCCGCTGCCCGCCACGCAGCCGAGCGCCGGCACGATCGCGATGGGCGGCACGATACTGAGCGAAGGCTTTTCGGGCGGCGGCACGCTGACGCTCGAGGCGCTCGGCTTGCGGATCGGCGGCGACCGCTCGGCCGCCTCGCCGTGGGACGTGTACCTGCCCGACAGCTTTTTCGCGCAGCAGGGCTTCGGCAAGTACGTGCTGAACGCGTACTACGACTCGACCATCGCGCCGGGCGCGACGCTCGCGCTGACGCAACGCAACCGCATGCCGGACGCGCTCGCGCTGCAGCGCACCGGTTCGGGCGCGAACCTCGCGTCGGCGGGACTGACGACGATCGGGCAACTCGACGCCTATCACCGGCAACCGACGAGCCTCGTGTTGACGGGCGGCAACTATCTGACTTGGCAGAGCACGCCCAATGGCCCGCCGCCGTCCTATGCGGACGTGACCGGCGCCGTGACGCTGGCGTCGGGCGCGTCGATCCATGCGGATGCCGGCGCGAGCATCGGCTTCGGTTCGCCGCTGCAGGTGACGGTGCTCGGCTCGGTGGTCGCGCCGGGCGGCTCGATCACGCTGAGCGCCGATACGGGCGGCGGCCCGTTTGCGCAGCCGGGGCAAGCCATCGTGTTCACGCCGAGCGCCGGCCGCTCGGTGTGGCTGGGCGCCGATGCGACGCTCGACGCGGCCGGTGTCGCGTTGGCCGATCCGCTGGCCGCGCCGGTCAGGATCGGCGCGACGACGGTCACGCCGCATACCGGCAAGGTGTTGCCCGGCGGCTCGGTGACGCTGTCGAGCGATGCCGGCTACGTGGTCGCGCAAGCCGGCTCGACGATCGACGTCTCGGGCGCGTCGACGAACTTCGACCGCCTGCAGGCGAACGGCGCCTATGCGTCGCAACCGGTGTGGAGCGACGCCGGCTCGATCACGCTGTCGGCCGCATACGGGCTGTTCGCGGACGGCAAGCTGGCGGGCCACGGCGGCGCGTCGCAAGCGCGCGGCGGCACGCTGACGATCCTGCCGCACCAGAACGGCGGTTCGCCCGGCGCGACCGCGCTCGTCGTGCGGCAGAGCGGCACGTTGCTGCCCGCCGGGTTCGCGCCGGGCGCGGCTGTCCCGACGCCGGCCGATAGCGCGGCCGGCCAGCCGAGCGGCGTGATCGAGTTCGCCGCGGATCGCCTCGACGGTTCGGGGATCGCGAATCTCGTGTTGGGCGACAGCACGCCGTCGCCGCTTTCGGCGCCGGTGCCGACGATCGCCTTCGCGGGCAACGTGAGCCTCGCGCTGCCCGAGTCGGTGACGCTCAATGGCGGGCGCATCGCCGCGATCGGCATGGACCAGCTGCAGACGCTGCTGGCGACGCCGCAGCAGCCGGGCGCCGCCGGTTCGGCGCTCGACGCCCTTTTGTCGCAGGCGCCGGCTCACCCGCTCGGCACGAAGGTGACGATCGACGCGCCGTACGTCGCGCTGGCGGGCCCGACGGCAACGTCGTCGACGCCGCAGTTCGCGCCGGTCGAGACGCTGTCCGATGCGACGCTGAACGTCAATGCGTCGTTCGTCGATCTGCGCAACCAGATCCAGCTCAACAACTTCGGTCACGCGAACCTGAGCAGCCGCGGCGACATCCGGCTGAGCTCGACGAGCGTGTCTCAGCAGGGCAATACGCTGCTGCCGGGCGTGCTGTACACGCCGGGCAACGTCACGTTCAATGCGGCGAGCCTGTATCCGGCCACCGGCAGCACCTTCATCGTCGATGCGGTCGGTCCCGTCGATCCGGTCACGGGCCAGCGTGCGCCGACCACCGTCACGTTCGGCTCGACCGGCGCGTCCGGCACGCCACTGTCGGCGGGCGGCACGCTGCTCGTCGACGCCACCGACATCGTGCAGGGCGGCACCGTGCGCGCGCCGTCGGGCGCGCTCGTGTTCGGCGTCGGCGATCCTGCGAGCGGTGCGACGCAGAAACAGTTCGGCACGCTGCCGCTCGTCGCGACCGATTCGGTGACGTTCGCGAACGGCAGCGTCACGTCGGTCTCGAACGGCACGTCGATCATTCCGTACGGCACGACGATCGACGGCGTCGAATGGCAGTTCAATCCGCTCGCCGGCGCGTCGGCGGGGGACCTGAACGCGCCGCCCGCGAAGTACGTGGGCGTGAACGGCGCGCGCGTCGCGCTCGGCAAGGGCGCGACGATTGACCTGTCGGGCGGCGGCGATCTGCAGGCCGCCGAATGGGTGCCGGGCACGGGCGGCACGCGCGACGTGCTGGCGCAATACAACGTGAGCTATGCGAGCGGCAACGGGGCAACGGCGGTGCCGGTCAACGCCGGCGCCGGGAACGTCTACGCAATCGTGCCGGGCGTCCAGTCGCCGGTCGCCGCATACGATCCGATGTTCGCGCAGACGCTGCAGCCGGGCGTCGCGAGCAACGGGACGCCGACGACCACGACCGCGACGCTCGATGTCGGCCAGGCCGGCTTGCACGACGCGATCGGCAAGGCTGTGTACCTGTCCGGCGTGCCGGGCCTGAAACCCGGCTACTACACGCTGTTGCCGGGCAAGTACGCGACGCTGCCGGGCGCGTACCGCGTGACGGTGTCGGGCACCGGCGGCAACGTCGTTCCGGGCGCGACGCAGGTGCGGCCGGACGGCACCGTGACGACGGCCGGCTACTTCGCCGACGCGGTCACCGGCGGCCGCAGCGCGACGCCGACGCTGTTCGACGTGCAGTCGGGCGCAACCTGGCAGCAGTATTCGCAGTACACGCTGAAGGGCGCGAACGATTTCTTCGCCGCGCAGGCCGCGAAGCAGGGCAACGTGACGCCGCCGCTGCCGGTGGACGGCGGTCAGCTCGTGCTCGCCGCGACCAAGGCGCTGGCGCTCGGCGCGACGCTCAACGCGGCGCCCGGTGCACTCGGCGCGCCGGCGGAGGTCGACATCGCGTCGCGCGACATCCAGATCACCGGCAGCGGCAGCGCGGCATTGGCCGGCTATCTGCAGATCGGCAGCGATGCGCTCGATTCGCTGAATGCCGGCAGCCTGCTGATCGGCGGCACGCGTGCGGCGACCGCGAACGGCGTGACGATCACGCCGATCGCGAACAGCGTGGTCGTGTCGAACGACGCAAGTTCGTCGCTGAAGGGCCCCGAGATCCTGATCGCGACGAGAACCGACGCGAGCGGTACGGATCCGAATGCGGCGAACGGCTTGCGCGTCTACGCCGGGGCATCGATCGCGGCGGCGGGCGACTACCCGGCGGCCAAGGATCAACCGATCACGATCGCAGGCGACGGCGCGCTGCTGCGCGTATCGAACGGCGCGATGGCGCCGCTCACGCGCAGCGGCGCGACCGGCGCCGGGCTGTTGACGGTCGGCGCGGGCGCGACGCTGTCGGGCGGACAGGCGCTGCTGCTCGATTCGTCCGGCACGCTGAAGGCCGACCCGAGCGCGCTGCTGTCGGCCAAAGCGATCACGGTGGACGGCTCGGCGATCACGTTCACGAATGCGGGCGGCGCAGCCGCGGCGGGCCTGCCCGGTTTCGTGATCGATCCGTCGGGCCTCGCGCAGTTCGCGAACGCCGATCTCGTGTCGTTGCGCAGCTATGGCGCGATGGGCTTCATCGGCGACGTGAATGCGACGTTCGGCAAGCACGTCGACCTCAGCGCGGGCACCTTCACGAGCGACGGCGGCCGCGTGACGCTGAACGGGCAGCAGATCGCGTTCACCAACGAGACGGGCGCGCCGAACGGCGCCGTCACGCCGGGCCGCGGCACGCTGACGGTCAACGCGCAGGAGATCGATTTCGGCGCCGGCACGAAGTCGCTGAGCGGATTCGCGTCGGCGAACCTGAGCGCGAGCGCCGGCATCGTCGGGCAAGGCACGGGGACGTTCGATTTCGGTGCGCTGCCGGTGACGCTGAACGCGCCCGTGTATCTGGCCGATACGCGTTCCGCGTCGACCGTGAAGACGGCCGGCGCGCTGACGTTGAACGGCGCGGCGGGCGCCGCGTTGCCGCAGACGCCGGTCGGCGGTGCATGGCACTTCGTCGGCGCCACGCTCGCCGACAACGGCGCGACGATCGCGGCGCCGGCCGGCAACGTGAGCCTCGAGGCGACCACCGGCAATCTGACGATCGGCAGCGGTTCGACGGTCAGTTCGGCAGGCGTGTCGAAGCAGTTCTTCGACGTGACGCAGTACGCGCCGGCCGGTTCGATCACGCTGACCGCCGATGCGGGGACGGTCGACCTGCAGCCGGGCGCGACGCTCGATTTCTCGGGCGCGAAGGGCGGCGGCGCGGCGGGCAGCCTGACGCTGTCGGCGCCCAAGCAGGTCGTGAACCTGAACGGCACGATCAAGGGCGGCGCGGCGAGCGGCTATGCGGGCGGCTCGCTGTCGCTCGACACGGCCGGTGCGGCCGACCTCGACGCGCTGGCGAAGACGCTCGCGTCGAGCGGCGTGAACCAGTCGATCGACATTCACACGCGCTCGGGCAACCTGACGCTGTCGGCCGGCAATGCGCTGTCCGCTCACGCGGTGTCGCTGACGGCCGACGGCGGCGCGGGCAACGCGTCGGATGCGGCGAACGGCAACGTCGACGTGCTGGGGACGATCGATGCGTCCGGCAAGGCGGGCGGGCAGATCAGCCTGTACGGCAAGAGCGGCGTCGATATCGAGGGCTCGCTGCTCGCGAAGGCAACCGATGCGAGCCAGCGCGGCGGCAAGGTCGCGATCGGCACGAGCGCGACGTTCGATCCGGCCGTCGCCGATCCGTACAACGCGAGCTACGGCTACGAGAACGTGTCGGCCGCGCAGTCCGGCGCGATCCGGCTCGGTTCGAATGCGTCGATCGACGTGTCCGGCGGTACGCCCGGCGGCACGCTGGACGGCACGGTCGATTTCCGCGCGCCGCTGCTGCGCGACGGCACGGTCAACGTCGTGCTCGACGGAAGCCGCGTGCGCGGGTCGCGCAAGACGACGGTCGAAGCGTATGCGGTGTGGAGCACCGCCGATGCGACGACCGGCTCGCAGCATTTCGACGGCCTCGTCGATCCGGCCGGCTGGTACGACGGCAGCGGCCATCTGCTGGCGGGCACGTTCACGGTGCCTGGCAGCACGCCGGCGACGTACAGCTATACGCCGGGCGGCGCGGGCGGCGGAACGCTCGTCAACGACGCGACCGGAGAGTCGACGGCGGTGACCGAGGATCAATTGCGCAACGGGATTTCCGGCAGCGGCTTCACCGGGCTGTCCGGCGCGTACTTCGCCGCCGCGGCCGCCAACGCCGATCATGTCGCGTTCTACGGGTATCGCGCCGACGCGTCCGGCGCAGCGCCGGGCACGCTGATGGCATTCGTCCAGCATGGACCGGATGGCGTCGCCGGCCAGTTCGCCGCTGCATCGCTGCAGAATTTCAGCGTCGCGCCGGGCATCGAGCTCGCCAATCCGGGCCATGCGGTCAACGGCGGCAATATCTCGGTGCTGTCGAACTGGAACCTCGGCGCGGGCGCACCGAACAACAGCGGCAGCATCACGCCTGATTTCCGCTATCGGTCGACGATCGCGCCGACGCTGACGTTCCGCGCGGCCAACGATTTCGATGCGTACGCAAGCATTTCGGACGGGTTTTATCAGAGCCAGGTGGCGTCGATCCTGGGCGGATCGGGGCCGGCTACGGCAACCGGCACTTATACGGACGCGAAGCAGCAATTCGACCAGTTGGTGTCGCTTGACGATCCGACGCAGGTGACCGTGACGTTTACGAACGGGGGAACGGCGGGCCTCACGTCGCTGGATCCGAATGCAATGCTGGTATCGCCGCTGACGGGGCAGACCGGTGGCTATTACTCGGCATATCTGTCATATACCGGCGCGTGGCAACAGGATATCGAAGCGTGGACGTCGCCGAATTCCTCATCGATTTACACCGGGCACATTCTGCCGGTCAGGCCGTCGGTTACGCCGGCGCCGGTACTGGCCGATCATTCGACCTACAGCGACTATCTGACGGCCTATTGGGGCTCTGACCTCACGAGCGGCCCCGCGCCCGGCACTTACATGAATGGGTACACCCCCAGGACGGTTACGAGTTTTGGCACACCTGCCGCACCGACTCCGCCGACCGGCCTGGCCGCGAACGCGACGTTGTCGGAGCAGCGTGCCTACCTTGCCGATTACGCGAACTATATGCTCGCATATTCACGCTATTTCAATCGTCGGCTCCCGAGCCTGTTCACACCGCCCGTACGTGCATACAACGTGTTCTATGCGCCCATTGCGCCTTCGTCGGTGCCGGATACCGGCGTCGTGAATATCGGCGCGCTACCCGGCAACGCGGCGGCGAACGTGCCGACCGCGAACAATCCGCTACCGGTCGCTTTCGCGACCTTGCTCGGCGGCGAAAGCTCGTCGTACCGGATCGTGTCCGGCGCCGATGTGTCGAGCGCGAACCCGCTCGCGTTGCAGCCGGCTTCGACGTCCACGAACGCAGCGGCGGCTTCCGCCAACCTCGGCAACGTGGTGCTGAGCGGGCACACGGGCTACGTGGACAGCAACGGCTTGACGCTCGTCGAACCGGTAACGATCCGGACCGGCAAGGGATCGATCGACGTGGCGGCCGGCAACGACGTGTCGTTGTTCGACACGTCGCGGGTCGCCGATCCGTCGACGCTGATCATTCCGGGCGTGATCTATACGGCCGGCGCGCCGGCGGCAGGCGCGCCGCCGGTCGGTTTGACGACCGCGATCGCGCATGGCAACGTCGCCGGCCTGCAGGACGTTCTGGTGACTTCGGCAGTGAATCCCGATTCGGCCGGCGACATCACGATTCATGCGCGACGTGACATCAAGGGCATGCAGAAGGTGATCGACGCGAACGGAACCGTGACCGGAAATGCCGGTAACTCGATCGACCAGTATTGGTGGCAGTGGATGCAGATCACCGGCGCGAAAACGGCCGACGGCAACACACTCGTTGCTCCGCTGGCCCGGACCTCGATCGATTTCGGCGCCTTCGACCAGGGCGTGATGAGCGTCGGCGGCAATGTCTCGCTCAGTGCCGGCGGGAATATTTCGGATCTCGCGGTGTCGTTGCCGACCACCTGGTACAAGGACGCAACCGGCCAGCCCGTCACCGTCGGCGGCGGCAATCTGTCGGTACGCGCCGACGGCGACATTTTGAGCGGCACTTACTTCGTCGCGAAAGGCGCGGGCGTGATCTCGGCAGGCGGCAGCATCGGCTCGGACATCGCGGTGCCGGTGTCGATCCCCGGGCAAGCTCCAGTAGCGGTATCGACGATCCTGGCGACCCAGGACGGCGTGTTCGACGTGACCGGCCGACAGGGTGTCGAGCTCGGCGCGGTGCTCGATCCGTCGTATGCGAGCGCGTTCCCTCAGGCAGGCGATTCGCCGACCCACCAGATCAACCTGCAGTACTACGGGCAGTACGCCGACAGCCAGGGCTACTCGCCGACCTCGTCGGTGAACGTGTCGTCGACGACCGGCGATATCCGGCTCGGCGCAATCGGCAGCCTGTTGACCGGTGCGAACGGCGTGCTGCCGGCCAGCGTCAATCTGACCGCATTCAGCGGCGGTATCGACGTCGAATCGGGCGGTTCGCTGTTTCCGTCGGCGCGCGGACAACTGAACCTGATCGCGGATCGGTCGGTGCGCCTGTCCAACGCCGCGGCGTTGTCGGTCGGCAGCGACACGGCGCCGGCGACGCAATTCGGCCTGTCGGACGCCGATCCGTCGACGATGCCGTCGCCGACCAACCCGCTGCCGGTCGTCGCGATCCCGGCGCTGACCGACGCGACGCTCGCCGCCCATGCGCGCACGGCGCTGCACGGGGACGACGCGACCCCGGCGCGGATCTACAGCGTGAACGGCAGCATCGTCAACGGCGTCGCCGACACGTCCGCCGACGGCGATGGCTTCTATCGCAACCTCCTCACGCTGTCGATCGACAAGCCGTCGCTCGTGCAGGCCGGACAGGACATCGTGAACCTCGCGTTCTGGGGGCAAAACCTGCGCGGCTCGGACGTGACGCGGATCGTTGCCGGCCGCGACATATACGACACGCCGACGCCTCAGAACGGCAGCGGCGTGGTGCCGGTCCTGTCGGTCGGCGGCCCTGGCTGGTTCGATGTCCAGGCCGGCCGCAACATCGGCCCGCTGACGAGCCAGGCCGAGCTCTACAACCAGCACGCCAACACAGGCGGAATCGCGCACGTGTTCACGGGCATCGACGCGGTCGGCAACGCGAACAACCCGAATCTGCCGCACCAGAGCGCGAACCTCGACGTGCTGTTCGGCGTGGGCCCCGGCATCGACGTTCCCGGTTTCGTGGCGGCCTACGTCGCGCCGGGCAGTTCGGTCGCCGGCGTGCCGAGCGCGACGCCGGCGTTGATCGCGTTCATGGAGCAGTACGACGCGGGGCTGCGCGTCGATACGGGGCTGCAGGCCGACCACGACGCGGCGCTCGCGAACGTCGGCCGGCTGACGGCCGCCGAAGCGTGGAAGCAATTCCAGGCGTTGCCGTCGTATGTGCAGCAACGCTTCGCGCAGAAGGTGCTGTTCGGCGTGCTCGCGCAGGTCGGGGCCGACTACAACGATCCGTCGAGTCCGTACCGCGGCCAGTATGCGCGAGGCTATCAGGCGATCAACACACTGTTCCCCGGTTCGCTGGGCTATACGGCGAACAGTCTGGGCGGCGGATCGAACGGCGCGAACCGGCAGGTCGCGACCGGCAATCTCGACATTCGCAGCACGACGATCCAGACCCAGCAGGGCGGCGACGTGACGATCCTCGGCCCCGGCGGGCAGGCGCTCGTCGGCAGCACGACGGCGCCGCCGCAGATCGTCGACGGCACCGGGAGCGTGGTCGCCGGCCCCGGCACGATGGGGATCCTGACGCTCGAGAAGGGCAACGTCGACATCTTCACGGACCAGAGCGTACTGCTCGCGCAGAGCCGGATCTTCACCGAGCAGGGCGGCGACATGACGATCTGGAGTTCGAGCGGCGACATCAACGCGGGCAAGGGCGCGAAAACGGCGGCCGACACGCCGGCGCCGCAGTACGTGTGCGACGCGAACCATTACTGCACCGTCGACGCGCGCGGGCAGGTGACGGGCGCCGGCATCGCGACGCTGCAGAGCATACCGGGCGCGCCGAAAGGCACGGTGAATCTGATCGCGCCGCGCGGCACCGTCGATGCGGGCGACGCCGGCATTCGTGCGGGCAACCTGAACGTTGCCGCGTTGCACGTCGTGAATGCGGACAACATCCAGGTGACGGGCACCGTGAACGGCATCCCGCTCGTGCAGGCGGTGAACACCGGGGCGTTGACCGCCGCGAGTTCGGCCGCCTCGGCCGCGAGCCAGGCCGCGCAGGACATTGCGAAGAACAACGCGTCGGGCGTCGCGCCGCGTCGCTGGACGATCAGCGTGCAGGTCGAGGGCTTCGGCGACAACGGTCCGGATGGCGGATCGAAGCGGCGCAGGCCGGAGCAGGTCGGCTACGATTCGTCGAATTCGGTTTCGCTGCTCGGCTTCGGCGCGCCGGGGGCGACGCAGAAGACGCTGCTGAGCAAGGACGAGCTGGCGAAGCTGAACCGGTTCTGAAGCGCGCGTCGCAGCGGGACGCGCGCTGACGGGGCGGCGACGGGTGACGTCGGTCGCCGGCCGCGGAAAGTCGACATCGAGATCGGCGATGTGACGCGCGTAGTGCTTGGCGGGATTTCATCGACGCTGGGGCAGTCGCAGACGCCGTGTGCTTCGGCCCCAGAGCGATCGGTTATCGGCTCACTGTGCCGCATCGGGCAGCGCCGTATCGCGCAGGCGCTCGGCTCTCTCCTTTCGGTTCGAACCCGATGCATCGCTTCACCACGGCTCGCGTGAATCGCTGCGCTGTCCGCAATGAAAAACCCCAAAGGTCGGCTTCCGACCTTTGGGGCTCCGTCCGTCACTCGACGCGCTTCATCCGCGCGCCGATTCGGAAGCGATCCGGCTTACCGGCCCGCGTAGCCACCCGAACCGCAGATGGTCGAGTCGTTGATGTCGAGGAAGTTGCCGCTCGAGTTGCTCAGGAAGTTCGCGGAAATCGCGGTCTGGAAGCTCGACGGAACGGTGTCGAAGCCGTTGCCGTGCACGACCGACGCGTAGCTCGCGTTCGTGTAGTGGTTGTTGAGGAAGTCGTGGATCGCCGTAGCCGCGGCGCCGTTCGCATAGCACTGGCTCAGGATGATCTGGCTCGTGCCGGAGACCGGATAACCGGATGCAGGGTTCGCCAATGCGGTATACGCCGAGCCCGACACCGGCACCCAGTTGGTCGGATCGCTGGCGGCAATGCCCGAAGGCGGAGCGATCGTGCCGAGCGCCGTCTTGGCGTTCGTATACGTCGGGGCGTAGTACGCCTTGGCCGCCGTGTTGTACAGGCTCGCGATCGGCAGTTGCAGCGCGCCCGACGACGTGACGACCGAGCTTTGCGACGCGAGGAACGTGTTCGTGTAGTCCGGGCTCAGATACGCGACGGCGGCCGTACCGGCAGCCGACAACGACGCGAGCGAAGCGCGCACGCCGCCGCTGCCCGACGCCGCGACGAAGTTCGCCGGCACGCCGGACGGGAATGCGACCGTGTTCGCGAACGTCAGCGAATCGACGAACGACACGCCGGTCTTGGTATTGGCCGTCGTGCAAACCGCGTGCAGATGGCGGGTCAGCAGTTCGGTCGTGCCGCTGCCGTCCGCACGGTAGACGACCGAGATCGCCTTGTTCAGCGGATAGGCCGAGCCGGTTTCCGGGTTGGTGACCTGGTTCCAGTTCGTCAGCTTGCCCGAGAAGATGCCGCACAGGTCGTCGTCGTTCAGCGCGACGCTGTGCGCCTGACCCGGCGTCGTTTGCGGCGTCGTCGTGCTCGTCACGGCAGGGCCGTTGACGACCGGCACCGTGATGGCCGTCACGATGTACGGGATCTGGATCAGCGGGCCGTTGCTGGTGCCGAGGCCCGTGTTGTTGTACGCGCTGACCTGAGCGGTCGTGAGCGCGGCATCGCTGTTGGCGAAATGCACCGTGCCGGTCACGCCCGAGCCGAAGAAGGTCGGCTGGTTGTTCAGGAACGCGTTCTGGCCGGCGCCCGAGCCGACCGAGTAGTACGTGAACGTGCCTTCGGACGTGCCGAACAGGCCGATTTCACCGGACGCCGGCGACACGGCGCCGATCGTCGGTGCGACGAGCGACGAGCCGCCGCCCTGAAGCACCGGGCCGGCGGCCATCGCCACCGATGCGCCCATGCCCGCGACGACGAGAGCCAGGACCTGACAGATCTTGCGCTTGCTGGATTTCATGAGAAATTTCCTTGGACGAAGATAAACGGGAACCCCTGCTACTGCGGTTGGAATACTTGTGGACCGCCGGGTAAATGTAGGTGTAAATCGAAAATGTCCGTGTGAATTTTTCATAACGAATGATGCGTAACATTTTGAGCGAATACGGCATTGCGTTACTGGAATTGGCGATGCCGTTATTTCGCCTGCGTTCGCTGCGGACCGGCGTCCCGGATGTTGGGCATCGCATCGACGCATCGTCGCAATGCTCGCCCGGGCGCCGCGCTTGCGCCGAGCCGGCGCACGGCAAAGCGCTAACCCAATGCCAAGTCGGTTTCATGTCGAATGGTGCGTAACATTTCACGCGTCGTCGCTTGAACGACGTTTTCGTCGGCATATTTAAATCGGCGAAACGTATTGAATCGAGTATTCGATCTACATTATAAGAGCGAGTGATTTAGAGATTCGGAGATTAAGGTGCGTGTTATGAAATCGTTTTTTTGTGAGGCGAGTTGAATCATATCGGCCGATAATCGGCCGCGATCAAAAAGGTAGCCCAACATCGGTCACAAATTTGCGCCGGTTCGCGCCTTAGTCTTGCGCGGGCGACGCGATCCGCCTTGCCGTCTCAAGTCATCGCGGGCGGTCGCGTACGTGACAGGAGAATCCCGGCATGTCGGCATTCCGCTACGAAGCGATCGATCCCACCGGCCGCACGCTGAAGGGCGTGCTCGAAGCCGACAGCGCGCGCGCCGGCCGCAGCCAGTTGCGCACGCAAGGCCTCACCCCGCTCGTCGTCGAACTGGCCGCGCAACGTCTGAACGGTGCGCGTCAGCGGCGTCTGTCGCTCGGCCGCAAGCTGTCGCAGCGCGAACAGGCGATCATCACGCGCCAGCTCGCGAGCCTGCTCGTCGCGGGGCTGCCGCTCGACGAATCGCTGTCGGTGCTGAGCGAGCAGGCGGAGCGCGAATACGTGCGCGAACTGATGGCGTCGATCCGTGCGGAAGTGGTCGGCGGGCATTCGTTCGCGAATGCGTTGACGCAGCATCCGCGCGACTTCCCCGACATCTACCGCGCGCTGGTCGCGGCCGGCGAACACACCGGCAAGCTCGGCGTCGTGCTGGCGCGGCTCGCCGACTACATCGAGCAGAGCAACGCGCTGAAACAAAAGATCCTGCTGGCCTTCACGTATCCGGGCATCGTCACGCTGATCGCGTTCGGCATCGTCACGTTCCTGCTGAGCTACGTGGTGCCGCAGGTGGCGAACGTGTTCACCAGCACGAAGCAGCAACTGCCGACGCTGACGGTCGTGATGATGGCGCTGTCCGGTTTCGTGCGGCACTGGTGGTGGGCGTCGCTCGCGGCGACGGTCGCGATCGTCTATGCGATCCGCAAGGTGCTGTCGCGCGATGCGCCGCGCCTCAGGTTCGACACGTGGGTGCTGACCGCGCCGCTCGCCGGCAAGCTCGTGCGCGGCTACAACACGGTGCGCTTCGCGAGCACGCTCGGCATTCTGACGGCGGCCGGCGTGCCGATCCTGCGCGCGCTGCAGGCGGCCGGCGAGACGCTGTCGAACCGCGCGATGCGCGCGAACGTCGACGATGCGATCGTGCGCGTGCGCGAAGGCTCGGCGCTGTCGCGCGCGCTGGCCCATACGAAGACGTTTCCGCCGGTGCTCGTGCACCTGATCCGCTCGGGCGAAGCGACCGGCGACGTGACGACGATGCTCGATCGCGCATCCGAAGGCGAGTCGCGCGAGCTGGAGCGCCGCACGATGTTTCTGACCAGCCTGCTCGAACCGCTGCTGATCCTCGCGATGGGCGGCGTGGTGCTCGTGATCGTGCTGGCGGTGATGATGCCGATCATCGAGCTGAACAACATGGTGCAGTGATGGGCGTGTCAGCGCACGAACGCGTCGGCGTGCCCGGCCGCGGGCAGCGTGATCTCGCGGCGCAGCCCGTTGCGCTCGACGACGATCGAGCGCGCGCGCACATCGGCGAGCGTCGCGGCCGCGCCGATCGGCGCGCCGCGCGACACGACGCGGGCCGCGTCGCCGCCGACGCCGACGATCGCGGCCGCGCGGCGTGCGTCGAATGCGATCACGCCGAGCACCCGGACCGCATCGCGGCCGTCATCGGGCGGCGCGCCGAACAGCCGTGCGCCGGCCGTGACGTCGGGCGGTGCGGGCAGCATCGGCGCGGCAACCGGCGCTGCGGTCGTGCCGAGCACGCGCACCGCATACAGCGATACGGCGACGAGCGCGGCCGCGGCGGCCAGCGTCGCGACGACGGCGACGGGATCCGCGCGGGACGCGACGGTGTGGAGCAGCGTGAGCGGTTTCATGGCGATCGGGCGGTTCGGGCGACGCTTTCCATTCTTTGACGCAACGGCGAATGCACGATGACGCGGCACGAAAACCCACGAACCACGGACGCGCGGCGGCCGCGCACAGGCACGCAACGCGGCTTCACGTTGCTCGAGATGCTGGTCGTGCTCGTGATCGTCGGGCTGCTGGTCGCGGTCGTCACGCTCACGCCGTCGCGCAATCGCCGTACCGATCTCGCCGAGGAAGCGCAGCGGCTCGCGAACCTGCTCGAATCGGCGGGCGACGACGCGCAGGTGCGCTCGATACCGATCGCATGGCAAGCGGTCGGCGGCGGCTACCGGTTCGTCCAGCGCACCGACGGCGGTGGCTGGGCGCCGATGACGGACGACCTGTATCGCGCGCGCCGCTGGGGCGCCGCGGTGACCGGCGTCACCGTACGCTACACCGGCGGCGGCGACGCACCGTCGCCGGTCGTGCTCGGCAACGAGGGCATCGACGTGCCCGTCACGATCACGCTGTGGTCCGGCGACGTGCGGATGGCGGTGGTCGGCACCGGTATCGGCAACTTCGTCGTGCGCCGGCCGTGAGCGATGCGACGCATGAGGCGGGTCGGTTTCGCGCGACCGCACGCTTCACCTGACTGTCACAGTGGCCGCTCACAATCTGACGTTCGCTCGCGACGGTACGGCTGTCGGCGGGATGCGTTCCGGCACGCGGCGTGCAACTCCACTTCCGACCAGGGATTCATGACTCGTTCACGGGCGCCGACCGGTGTCGTGGCGCTCGTCGCGTGGCTCGTGTTCGTCGTGCCGTGCCTGCGCGGCGCGCTCGCGCAGGAAGCGGGTGTCGCGGGCCGCCCGCCGGGCAGCGTCGCGCACTTCGCGCTGCGCGCGCAGCCGCTCGCGAAGGCGCTGCAGGATTTCGCGCGCTTGACCGAGCTGCTCGTGCTCGCGCCGGCGCCGCTGCTCGACGGCCGCACGAGCGCACCGGTGCAGGGGGATTTCGCGCCGCGCGACGCGCTCGAGCGGATGCTGGCAGGAACGGGGTTGCGCGCGGAATTCGCGCGCCCGGACGAAGCGATCATCGTCGCGCAGCCGGCCGCCGACGCGGTACCGTCCGCGGCCGACGCATCGGACGCCGCGCTGCCGATCGACGGGCTCGGCGAATCGGGCGAGCGGCGTGCGTTCGCGGGCATGCTGCAGGCGCATCTGATCGATGCGCTGTGCGCGCAGCCCGCGGCGGTGCCGGGCAGCTATCGACTCGTCGCGCAGGTGCGCATCGACAACAGGGGGACGGTGGTGGCAGTCAACATGGTGGCATCGAGCGGTTCGGCCGCCCGCGACGCGGCGGTGCTGCACGCGTTGCGCGCGCTGAAGCTGGACGATGCGCCGCCGGCCGACCTGCCGCAGCCGGTCACGATCCTGCTGCGGCCGGAGGGCAACGGCGTGCATTTTCGCTGTCCGCCGGCGGCGTCGCGAGGCTAGGGCGACATGTCCAATACGTCAGATACGTCCGACACCACGCGCGGCGGCCTCCGGAAGCTGCTGGCGGCGCGCTACGCGTACCTGGTCAGGCGTCTGGAGCGCGTGACCGGCTCGAAGGACGGCGCGACCGACGCGCTGCACGAGACCTGGCTGCGTCTCGAGAACGCCAACGTGTCGACGCAGGTGACGAACGCGGACGCCTACATCCTCGGGATGGCGAACAATGTCGCGATCGACCAGCATCGCCGCGAGCGCCGCCATCTGCACGACGACGATGTCGAAACGCTGCTCGAGACGCCCGACGAGCTGGCCGACCCGGAGCGCATCGTTGCGGCGCGCCGCAAGGTCGACACGCTGAAGGACGTGCTGCTCGGCCTGCCGCCGCGGCGCCGTGCGATCCTGCTGGCCGCGCGCGTGGACGGGCTGCTGAACCGCGAGATCGCCGAGCAGTTCGGCATCTCGTTGCGGCTCGTCGAAAGCGAACTGAGCGCGGCGATGAAGTACTGCCTGCAACGCATGCAGGAAGACGGCGATTCGTACACGGGCTCGCGAGGCGGGCCGCGTAAATTTTGAGTACCCGGATGATGACGAAAGCCCAGGCAGAACCCGCCCACGACGCCCTCGACGAAGCGAGCGCGTGGCTGCTGCGTCTGCGCTCGGGCGAAGCGAGCCAGGCCGACGCCGACGCGTTCGAGCGCTGGTGCGCGCAGCGTCCGCAGGCGGCCGCGCTGCTGCGCGACACGTGGGGATCGTTGCGCACGGCGGCCGCCGAACTCGCGCAGGAAGAACGCACGAACGCCGCGTGGGCCAGCGTCGCGAAGCGCGAGCGCACGATGCGCACGGGCCGCCGCGCGTTCATCGGCTTCGCGGTAGCCGCGGGCGCGTCGTGGCTCGCGGTGCGCCCGCCGCTGCAGCTGTGGCCGTCGCTCGGCGACCTGACCGCCGATTACCACACGGGCACCGGCGAGCAGCGCAGCGTCGCGCTGTCGTCGCGCGTGACGGTCGCGCTCAACACGCAGACGCGCATCGACATGCTGCCCGCGAGCGATGCCGCGCACGGTGTCGAAGTCGTCGCGGGCGAGGCGGAGATCGACGCGGCCACGCCGCTCGCCGGCCGCGCGACGCCGCTCCAGCCGGTGACCGTGGTCGCCGGCGACGGCCGCATGCAGGCTACCGTCGCGCGCTTCAACGTGCGGCGCACCGGTGCGCAGGTGTGCGTGACGTGCCTGTCCGGCACGGTCGCGCTCGCGCATCCGCGCGGCGCGCGCACGCTGAAGGCCGACGATCAGGTGGTCTACGACGATCGCGGCGTGCAGCCCGTAACGCGCGCCGATCCGGGCGCGATCAGCGCGTGGCGGCGCGGCATGCTGGTGTTCAACGACGTGCCGCTGTCGAGCGTCATCGACGAAATCAACCGCTATCGTCCCGGCCGGGTCGTGCTGCGGCGCACCGCGCTCGGCGCCAACCGGATGCAGGCGCAGTTTCCGATCGCGCGGCTCGACGACGTGATCGACATGGTCGGCCGCCTGTACGGCGCGCACATCACGCGCCTGCCCGGCAACATCGTGTTGCTGAGCTGACCGGCGCGTTCTTCGCCTTCTTTCTCCTTCTTTCTCCTTCCTCTGCCGCAACGGGCGGCGCGCTCGCGCTGCCGCGCGCGCGTTGCGGGTTACCGTCGTCCGATACGACCTGATCAATGAGGGCCGGCAAACGTCGGGCCGCCGTATGCGGCTGCCCGGTGGCGCGTGGTCGGATCCGGGGCGTGGATGGCGGGCGCCCCGGCCGTGCAGCGATGCGCGGCGCGGGGGATCGGTGTCGAGGCAGCTTCGGGCGGTGGCGTGATGATCGACGAATCGCAACGGGATGCGGATTCCGGCGACGCGCACGCGCGCGCCGACGCGATCCGCGAAGGCGCGGTGCGCTGGCTGCTGTGGCTGCGCACCGGCGAGACCACGGAACGCGAACTCGACGCGTTCCGGCGCTGGCGCGCGCAGAGCGACGAGCATGCGCGCACCGTGCGCGAGCTGATCTGGATGTGGGCCGTGCTCGCGGCGATCGGCGGCCCGGAGCGGGGCGGCTCGACGCGTACGCATTGAGCGCCCGGTCCATGCGGCATGCCGGGCCGCGGTGGAATCGTTTTCGTCTGCGCGGCAGCGCGTCGTGCGCGAAATTCTGCGGGTTAGGCGCGCCCGCTTCGACCTTGTATACGAGAGAGCGAGGGGGCCGTGAAGCGGGACCGGAGGCCGATGCGGGCCTGCGGATCGCCGCCGCGTGGGGCGTGGGGTGTGGCGCAGTGAGCGGCCGGCCGCGGGCAGTCGTACGTGCCACGCCGCGCGGCGTCTAGCCGATCGTCCACGTCGCGTGGCGGTTCACACAGAAACGGGAAGCGTTCGAACAACGGGCGGATTCTTGCAGAGCAACGATATGGTCGACCATCCATTGCAGCAGCTCGCCGCCGTGCCGGACCTGCGCCGGGCGCCAGTCAGGCATCGTCGCGACGTGCGCGTAAGTGAAGTGCGCGTCACCGCGTGCGTCGATGGCGAACCGCGCGCCGCGACGGCAGGCGGCGGTGCGCGTTCGGTCGCTCGCGAGGCGGCTGCTGCGGCCCGGCAACGGCGAGCGTGCCGGGGCGAACGATACGGAGCGGCCCGATGACGCGCGCGGTGGTCGAACGCTTCGTCGAACAGAGCCCGATGGCGATCATGACGCGGCTCATGCTGCAATGCGCGATGCACGACGACTGGCCCGATACGCGCGACGATGCAGGCGGCGAGCCCGACGACGAGCCGATCCGCGAGGCGCTGTTCGCGCGCGCGGTCGATGCGATCGCGGCGATCGCCGCACGGGCGCGCACGCGATCCGATGCGGGCGGCAGCGCATCGACCGGCGGCGCCGCGGTCGCCGCGCTGCACGACGCGATGAGCCGGCTGCGCGCCGGCTGGGGGCGTGCGCTCGTGAAGGACAGCGCGGAGCTGCTGCAGCCGATCGCGGCGGTGCGCGCGGACGAGCGCGGATTCGAGGGGATGCGACTGCGCGTGCTCGAGGACGCGGACGACGGATGGATGGCCGCGCCGGATGCCGGCGATGGCGGCCGGCCGCGCGACGCTGCTGCGCGCGAACGCGCGCCCGACACCGGCGCGCGCGTGCTGCCCGTCTACGATCCCGATCTCGGATTGATCGTCGATCTGCTGCCGGTCGAACGCGGCCGGCAGAACGCGCGCGCGTTCGTCGCCGCGCTGCTCGAGACGGTGCGGCCCGGCGAGCTGTGGATCGTCGACGGAGGCTTCGATGCGGACGCGATCCTGTCGGGCTGGCCGCGCCGCGGCGGCGCGTTGATCTTGCGCGAACATGGGCGCGCAAGCGGATGCCGGCCGCTCGGTGCGTGGCGCGAGGCCGGCGCATGCGGCGACGGCCTCGTGTACGAGCAGCCGGTCGCGATGGCGGGCGACGACGATGCGGCCGGTGCGTTGCGCCGCATCGAATGGCGTCGCGCGCGGGCGGACGGCGAGCTTGCGGGGACGACCACGCTGTTGACGGACTTGTCGCCCGCCCGGTTCGATGCGGTGCAGATCGTGCAGCTGTCGCGCCGACGCTGGCGCGACGCGCTGCCGTTGCCGCTCGCGCCGGTACGGGAAGGTGCGCCGTTCGGCGACGCGCCGGCGCGCGCGTCGCTGCTCGCGTGCGGTATCGCGGCGCTCGCGTACAACGCGTTCAGCATGATGACCCAGGTGATCGGCGCGGCGCTCGACCTCGACGCGCGCAACGCCGAACGTCTCCCGGCGCATATCGCCGACGGCGTCACCGCGGTCTACGCGGGGATGATGGTCGCGCTGCCGCCCGACTGGTGGCGCCGCTACGACCAGCTGCCCGCGACCACGCTCGGCCAGCTCGTGCGGCTGCTCGCCGTGCATGTCGATCCGCGCAGCGAGCGGCGCAAACGGCGCGACCGGCTGTCCGCGAAATCGCAGGCGCTGCTGCGCGCGGCGACGCTCGAACGGCTGCTGCACGACGACGGCGACGATGCGGCCGCGAACGTGTTCAGCCTGCGCACGATCGCGATGGGGACGCGCGACTTCAGCAGCAATCCGTCGAAGGCGCTGCGGCATGCGGGCGATGCGCTCGTGATGGTCACGAAATACAACCGGCCGATCGCGCTGCTCGTGTCGATCGACGACTGGAACCGCCTGCTCGGCGAAGTGCGGGAGACGAGCCTCACGCGCTTGACGTTCGAGTGTGCGATGGTCCCGCAAGCGGCGTGCACGGTCGGGTTGACCGAGTCGTCGCCCGTCTAGCGCGGCGGCGCCTGCGCAACCAGCGCGGCCCGCTTCAACTCGTGAGCCGCCGCACCCAGATCACCGATGTCCACGTGAAGTTGCCGCTGCCGTAGCGCGCGATCAGCGTGTCGACGCGTGCGTTGATCCGCGCCGAATGCACGCGGCAATGCACGATGAAGTAGCCGCTGGTGACGCCCACGGCCGCGCCGTCGGGCAGCGTCGCGTTGCCGCCCGGCGCGGGCAGCAGATATTCGGCGATGTCGCCGGTGCTGACGAAGTACGCGGTGGCGCGCCGGTCGACGAGCCGCTTTGCCTGGCTTGCCGACAGCGTCGGAATCGCCGCGACGAGCACCGGCTCGGCCGCCGTGTTCGCATTCACCATCGTCAGGTCGGGCAGCACCGTCACGAACGGTGCGAGCGCATCGATCGCACGTGCGTCGTAGCCGGGAATGCGGGCGAGATCGTCGACGCTCACGAGTTGCAGCGGCCAGCCGTCGGGGCCGTTCGTGTCGCGCAGCGAGCGCAGCATGTAGTCGGCCGTCGCTTGCGCGAGCGCGGCGTCGAGCCCGAGTGCGCCGAGCAGGCGCCGATACGCGAGCACGCCTTCCGCGTTGGCCTGCCACGGCTTGCCCGGCGCGACGCGCGACACGAGGTTCAGCAGGTTGAAGCGCGCCTGCGCGTCCTCGACGTTGCCGGCGATCGACGCGCGCGCAAGCTCTGCATTGACCGCGATCGCATCCGGCGGCAGCAGGTCCGACAGCCGCACGTCGGCGAACGGCGTCGACCACGGCTGGCCGACGAAGGTGACGTTCGACGTCGCGTTCTGCGCGCGCAGCAGCGCACGCGCCCATTCGACCGCGGCGCGCTCGACCCACATCGTCTGCGTCGCGAGCCGCTGGTTCTCGACGTCGCGCATCGCCACCTGCTGGCGCCACAGCACGCTGGCCGCGAGTGTCGCCGCCAGCGCGACGACCAGCAGCACCGTCACGATCGCGATGCCGCGCGCGCGCGGCGCGCGTGTTGCACAGGATCTTCCGTGTCGATGCATTCGCGTGCCCCCGTTATGTGGTCGCAGCCGCGTTCAGATCCTGATTCAGGCCTCGAACGCCAGCCATGCGTGAGCGATGCTCGCATGCGCAGATGACGTGACGCCGAACGTCGCCGCAAGCGCCGCGACCCAGCATGCTAGCGTCGCGGGGCGCAGGTCGCCGCCGTCGACGGCGAGCGGCCCGACCAGTGCCGGGATCGCATGCGAGCGCCACATCAGCAGCACGAACAGCGTGCAGCCGATCGCCGTCGCAACGAAGAACATGAACAGCGCGACCGTCGAGCGGCGCGTGAACGGCATGCGGTGATGGCGCTGATTCGCCGCGACGATCGCGATGCCGTTCGCGACGGGCACGATCGCGATCGCGAATGCCCAGAACAGCGGCTGGTCGCTCGACGCGTTGACCAGCAGCAGCGCGCCGATCGACCAGACCGGCGGTGCGAGCAGCGTCAATGCGCACCACGACAGCAGTTGCCACGCGAGCCACGGCGCCCGCCAGCGCAACGGGCGCGGCGACGCGACGCTGCGGGCGGCGGCCGCGCGCTGCGGGTTCGGCGGTGCGGCCGCGCCGGCGATTCGGCCGGCGAGCCAGCGCACGAGCATCGTGGCGAATGACATGAAACGGACCCTTCGTCGGCGTGTTGTTCTCATTTGATTAAGACGGATCGGGGCGCGCGATACCGCAGCCTTTCACGATGCGTGCGCGATCGCCGTCGCTCTGGTGGATATCTTCAGCTCAATGTCACAAAAACTTCCCGATAGCATCAGACGATGGTCGGGCTGCCCGCATGGCGCGTCGCGCATCGCGCGATGCCCGTCGGGCGGCGTACGTTTGCCGACGCTGCAAGCAAGTGCAACGCCGTAGAGCCGTGATGGCCACGCAAACGATACGCATACGAAACCGGGGGCCACGCACATTCCTGCACGGCATCCCGCGCGAGCGCGCGGGCTTCCGCCGTGCGCGCATTGCAGGCCGCATGCCGTCGACGACGCTGCTGGAGCGGCGCCGTCGGCCGCGCGTATTCGCGGGCCGAGCGGCGGCTGCACGTGTTCGGCGTCGCGCCGGCCGCTCGCACAAAAAAGTTTGCGGCAATGCGTACTTCGTTCCGTCTAGGTAGGTGAGAGCGGCAAGCCGGTGCATCGGGCACGCTCGCGACGCGGTCGAATGCGATGCGGCCGCGTCGATGGTTGCGGGTTGTGCGATGACGATTCGTCCTTTCCGATTGACACGGTCGAGGCCGTTCGACAGTGCGACGGCGGCGACACGAACGGCGCCATCGTTCGATGCTACGGCTGCGGGTATCGGAAATCTCGGCAACGCACCGCGCAGTCCAAGATAAGGATGGCGAACCAAGCGTCATCAAAGTGAAACAGGCATTTGATAACGGAGCGGGCGGCGCATGCAGCACGGCCGGTCCGGGAATCGGAACCACATAGGGGAATGGCGCATGCCGCCGAGAGTAGACCGCAAGTCACGCGAACGATGGCGGCTGAGATGCCGATGCCTCGCCGGCGCCGTAATGGCCGGCGGCCTGTGCGTCGCACCGGGCGTGCGCGCACAGCAAGCCGCCGCGGCGCCGGCCGCGAGCGCCGCCGCGCCGCAAGCGCCGGCGCCGCAGACGTTCGACGTCAACGCATTCGTCGTGCGCGGCAACACGACGTTGCCCGCGCTCGAGATCGAGAAGGCCGTCTATCCGTTCGAAGGGCCGGGCCGCACGCTGGCCGACGTGAACGGCGCGCGCGATGCGCTGCAGAAGGTCTATCAGGATCGCGGCTATCAGTCGGTCGTCGTCGAGCTGCCGCAGCAGCAGGTGAAGAACGGCGTGATCCTGCTGCAGGTGACCGAGGCGAAGGTCGGCCGGCTGCGCGTCGAAGGTGCGCGATACGACTCGCCGCAGAACATCCGCGACGCGGTGCCCGCGCTCGCCGAAGGCAAGGTGCCCGACTTCAACCAGGCGCAGCAGCAGCTCACGGGCCTGAACCGCTCGGCGGATCGGCAGGTGATTCCGGTGCTCAAGCCGGGCACGATGCCGCAGACGGTCGACGTGGATCTCAAGGTCGACGATCACAGCCCGCTGCACGGCACGCTCGAACTGAACAACGACAACAGCCCCGGCACGTCCGCGCTGCGCACGAGCGCGAGCCTCAGCTACTCGAACCTCTGGCAGCTCGGCCACGTGATCTCCGGCACCTACGTGATCGCGCCGCAGCATCCGAACGATGCGCGCGTCTATGCGTTTTCGTATCTCGCGCCGATCAAGGACACGCGCTGGAGCTTCCTCGCGACCGTCGTGCATTCGGACAGCAACGTCGCGTCGGTCGGCGGCACCAACGTGCTCGGCAAGGGCACGACGTACGGCTTCACCGCGATTTATGCGCTGCCCGGATCCGACACCTACGCGCACACGGTCAGCATCGAGATCGACCGCAAGCATTACGACGAGAACGTGAGCGTGGTCGGCCAGACCTCCACCGCGCCGCTGACCTATGTGCCGGTGACGTTCTCGTACAGCGGCCAGCTGAGCCTGACGAACTCGCAGACGTCGTTCTCCGCGTCGCTGACGACCAACATCCGCGGCCTCGGCAGCGACTGGGGCGCCTGGGACAACAAGCGCTACAACGCGACGCCGGATTTCGTGTACGGCAAGTTCGACGTCAACCACACGCAGCGCTTCGCGAACGACATGCAGGCCAACGCGCACGTGAGCGCGCAGCTGTCGAACTCGCCGCTCGTGTCGAGCGAGCAGTTCGCCGCGGGCGGGATGAACAGCGTGCGCGGCTACATGCAGGCCGAAGACACCGCGGACAGCGGCGTGATCGCGTCGCTCGAGCTGCGCAGCCCGTCGCTGTCGAAGTGGCTCGGCGGCGCGGTCGGCAGCCGCGTGAACGAGTGGCGCTTCCACGCATTTTTCGACGCCGCGCATCTGTGGCTGCTGAGCCCGCTGCCGGAGCAGACGTCGCGCTTCAACCTGATGAGCGTCGGCGTCGGCACGCGGCTGCAGCTGATGAAGTACGCGAGCGCGGATTTCGAGGCCGGATGGCCGCTGAAGGCCGGCGTCTATACGCGGCAGTACAGCCCGCGTTTCGATTTCTACGTACGGCTGGGGTTCTGACGGATTTTTTTTTGACCGTGCCGGGGCGCTGCGGCGAGCGCGGCGCCCGCACATTCGGGGAGTGGATCGTGAAGCGAGTCTTGTTTTTCCTGTTGGCGGCGATGCTCGGCGTGCTGCCCGGCATTGCCAACGCATGGTGGCAGAACGACTGGTCGTACCGGAAGGCGATCACCATCGACGCGAGCCCGAAAGGCGCGAACCTCGCCGAGTCGGCCGGCCGCGTGCCGCTGCTGATTCGCCTGCATTCGGGCAACTTCCAGTTCGACGGGCTGGCCGACAACGGCGCGGACATCCGCTTCGTCGCGGCCGACGACAAGACCCCGCTGAACTACCACGTCGAACAGTACGACCCGGTGCTCGGCGTCGCGCTGATCTGGGTCGACGTGCCGAAGATGCCGGCGGGCGCGGCGGAATCGATCTGGATGTACTACGGCAACAAGAAGGCGCCGGACGGCGGCAAGCCGGCCGACACGTTCGACGCCGACTACACGCTCGTGTACCACTTCAACGGCGCGCCGGGCACGCCGCCGAAGGACGCGACCGCGTACGCGAACAACGCGCAGAACGCGACGTCGCGCGCGATCGAGGACGGCATCGTCGGCAAGGGCGCGCGCTTCGACGGCAATGCATCGCTGACGCTGCCCGCGAGCCCGTCGCTGAACGTGCCGGCCGGCGGCAGCTTCACGTTCAGCGCGTGGGTCAAGCCGGCCGCGCTCGCGCCGAACACGCTGCTGTACGGCCGCCGCGACGGCGCGAACGCGTTGCTGATCGGCCTCGACAACGGCGTGCCGTTCGCGCAGGTCGACGGCGCGGCCGGCAGCGCGGCGCCGGTGCGCACGCCGACTGCGGCGCCGCTCGCCGCGAACCAGTGGGCCTATCTCGCGGTGACCGCCGACGGCAAGAACCTCACCGTCTACGTGAACGGCAAGCAGGCCGCGCAGGTCGCGGCGGTGCTGCCGGCGCTGAACGGCGCAGCGACGGTCGGTGCGGACGCGGCCGGCGCGCCGGCCGGCTTTGCCGCGTACAACGGCGCGCTCGACGAGCTGCGGCTGTCGAAGATCGCGCGCACGCCGGCCGCGCTCGCGCTCGATGCGCTCGCGCAGGGCTCGGAATCGAAGCTCGTCGCCTACGGCGCGGACGAGAAGCAGTCGGGCTTCGGCTTCGGCTACTTCGGCGTGATCGTGCAGTCGGTGACGGTGGACGCCTGGGTCGTGATCACGATCCTGCTCGGCATGGCGCTCGTGTCGTGGGTCGTGATGTGGACCAAGGCGCGCTACGTCGGCACCGTCGACAAGGCGAACCAGTACTTCGTGCAGCGCTTTCGCGAAGTGGCCGGCCGTCATCTGGTGGGCCTCGCGCACGTCGACGAGGCGAGCGCCGACGGGCGCCGGCTGTACCAGTCGTCGCTGTACCGCCTCTACAAGGCCGGTGTGCACGAGATCCACAGCCGCGTGGACGGCAACGGCCGCACGGTGATCACCAGCGAATCGATCGAGGCGATTCGCGCGTCGATGGACGCGACGCTCGTGCGCGAGAACCAGCGGCTGTCGAAGTCGATGGTGCTGCTGACCATCGCGATCTCCGGCGGCCCGTTCCTCGGCCTGCTCGGCACGGTGGTCGGCGTGATGATCACGTTCGCCGCGATCGCCGCGGCCGGCGACGTGAACGTGAACGCGATCGCGCCGGGTATCGCGGCCGCGCTGCTCGCGACGGTCACCGGGCTGTTCGTCGCGATTCCCGCGCTGTTCGGCTACAACTACCTGCTGATCCGCAACAAGAACGTGACCGCCAACATGCAGGTGTTCGTCGACGAGTTCGTCACGCGCCTCGCCGAAGCGCACCGCACGCCGGACCACGCGGTGCTGGCCGACTGAACGCACGCAGGAGACCACCATGCAGGTTCAGGACGACGACAAGCCGTACGACGACATCAACATCACGCCGATGCTGGACCTCGCGTACGTGCTGCTGATCATCTTCATCATCATGACCACCGCGTCGGTGCAGGGCATCAAGGTCGATCTGCCGAAGGCGAGCTCGTCCGCGAGCCTCGCGAAGCCGAAGACGAAGGCGATCACCGTGGCCGATTCCGGGCAGATCTTTCTCGACGCGTATCCGGTGACGATGGACGAGCTAGAGAGCCGGCTGCGCACCGAGAAGGCGACCAACCCGGAATTCCCGATCGTGCTCAAGGGCGATGCCGCCGTGCAATACCAGAAGGTGATGGACGTGCTCGACCTGCTGCGCCGCCTCGACCTGTCGCAGGTCGGCCTCGTGACGGGCAAGGCGAAGCAGGGCGGCTGACGCGATGGAAATGACCTACAACGGCGGCCCGCCGCACAAGGGCCCCGGCCGCTACGTGAAGCCGGTCGCGATCGCGCTCGCGCTGGCCGCGCTCGCCGCGCTGATCTGGCATTTCGCGGGCGATACGGCCGGCGTGAAGCGCGCGAGCGCGCCGCAGGTGACGACGGTGATCCCGCTGCCGCCGCCGCCACCGCCGCCACCGAAGAAGCCGCCGCCCGAGAAGGTGAAGGACGAGGTCAAGACGCCGGTCGAGCGGCCGACGATCGCGCCGAAACCGTCCGAAGCGCCGAAGCCGTCGGACGACCAGCCGAAGCAGATGACGATGAACGCGCCCGCGCAGGCCGGCACCGACAGCTTCAACATCGGCGCGGGCGACGGTTCGGGGATGGTCGGCAGCGGCGGCGGCGGCAAGTTCGGCAATGCGAGCTACGCGCAGTACATGGTGTACGTGCTGCAGCGCGCGATCGAGCAGGACAAGGGCGTGCAGGAAGCCGGCGGCGCGCGCTTCGCGGGCAGCCTGAACCTGTGGATGGACGCGTCCGGGCGCATCACGAAGGTGACGATCGCGCAGTCGACCGGCGACGCGAAGATCGACGCGGCGGTGCTCGCGGCGGTCGAGTCGCTCGGCCGGGTCGACGAAGCGCCGCCGCCCGCGACCGCGTATCCGGTGCTGGTGCGGCTGCAGGGGCGCAAGCCCGCATGACGCACCGCGCGCGAATGGCGAATCAATCCAAGGGGCAGCTCCGTTGCACGGATGCTGCCGCACAAGAAACGGAAATTGTTCGGAGTGCTTCGATGAGTCACAAGATGAATGGACCGGGCGCGGCGCCCCGCAGCGGGGCGCTGCCCGCGCGCCTGTCGCGCGTCGGCGCGGCGGTGCTCACGCTCGGGCTGGCCTGCGCGTCGACCGCGCACGCGCAATCGCTGGCCACGCAAGCCGCGGCGGGCAAGGCCGCGCCGACCGAGAGCGTGGTGATCAACCTGATCAACCTGCTCGTCAAGCGCGGCGTGCTCACGCAGCAGAACGCGAACGAGCTGATCAGCGAGGCGCGCAGCGAGGCCGTGCAGGCGCGCGCCGCGCGCGGCGCCGGCGTGCCGGTCGCGGCCGCGGCGGGCGTCGTGAACCCGCCGACGCAGCCGGGCGACGTCGCGGTGCCGTACGTGCCGCAGCTCGTGCGCGACCAGATCCGCGACCAGGTGAAGCAGGAGGTGATCGCGCAGGCGAAGGCCGAGAACTGGGCGCAGCCGAACACGTTCCCCGACTGGGTGTCGCGCATCAAGCTCGACGGCGACATGCGCGTGCGCGACGAATACCACTTCTACGGCAGCCGCAACGCGAACAACGTGACGAACTTCGCGGCGATCAACCAGGGCGGCGGCTTCGACATCAACTCGAACACCAACACCACGCAGCTGCCGACGCAGAACACCACGCAAAACCGCAACAACCTGCTGCGCTACCGTGCGCGGCTCGGCGTGACCGCGACGCTGTCCGACGAGATGATCGCCGGCCTGCAGCTCGCGAGCGGCAATGACAACGGCCCGGTGTCCACGACGGGGACGGCCGGCGGCGGCTGGGGCAAGAAGAGCATCTGGCTGAACAAGGCGTTCTTCGCGTACCGGCCCGCGCCGTGGCTGAACCTGACGGCCGGCCGTTTCGACAATCCGTTCTTCAAGTCGGACCTGGTGTTCTCCGACGATCTGATGATGGACGGCTTCGCCGCGAACCTGCAGCATGCGCTGCCGTGGAATCCGGACGTCACGCTGTTCGGCACGCTCGGCGTGTTCCCGATCCAGTACACGGGCGAGAACTTCCCGTCCAACAGCACCGACAAGGCCGGCAGCGATACCAAGTGGATGTTCGGCGCGCAGTTCGGCGCGGACTGGAAGATCGACGCGCGGAACCGGCTGAGGGGCGCGGTCGCGTACTACGACTTCCAGAACATGCGCGGCACGCTGTCGTCGCCGTGCGCGCTGTATCTCGGCGCGACCAGCTGCAGCACCGACAACGAGGCGCCCGTGTTCATGCAGGGCGGCAACACGCTGATGGCGCTGCGCAACATCGTGCAGAACCCGAACCTCGCACCGGGGATGACGCCGCAGCCGCAGCTGTTCGGTCTCGCGTACAACTACCGGCTGCTCGACCTGAAGGCGCAGTGGGATACGGTCGTCGCCGATCGCATCAAGCTGCGCCTCGACGGCGAATACGTGCGCAACCTCGCGTACAACGACAACAAGGCGTTCGCGGCGGCGTCGCTGCCGGTCAACAACTACGAGTCGACGTCGGTGAACGCGACGCGCGCCGACTATCGCAGCGGCCCGAACGGCTTCCTCGCGAAGGCGACGATCGGCGAGCCGGAGCTGCGCGAGAAGGGCCAGTGGAATTTCTCGATCGCATACAAGTACCTGCAGCCGGACGCGGTGCTCGACGCATTCAACGATTCCGACTTCCATCTCGGCGGCACCAACGCGCGCGGCTACGTGATCGGCGCGGCCTATGCGGTCGCGCGCGATACGTGGGTGTCGGCCCGCTACCTGAGCTCGAAGGAAGTGTACGGGCCGCCGGTGTCGATCGACGTGCTGCAGCTCGAGCTCAACGCTCGTTTCTGACCGGAGCCGCGCATGAACACGACCTATCGCACGATGCTCGCGGGCGTGCTGCTGCTGCTGGCGGCCGGCGCGGCGCATGCGCAGAGCATCGACGACAAGCTGCGCAGCCAGCTGCGCTCGACCGTGCAGGAGTTGCGCCAGCTGCAGGACAACCAGGCGCAGTTGCGGGCCGACAAGGCGGCCGCTGAGAAGCAGCGCGACGACGCGCTCGCCCAGTTGAAGGCGGCGCAGGCCCAGCTCGCGGCCGCACGCGGCGACACGGGCGCCGAAGCGGCCGCGAAGCGCGCGCTGGCGGCCGAACGGGCGGCGCGCGAGCAGGATGCGCGCTCGCTCGCGAAGTACAAGGCGTCGTACGACGATTTGCTCGCCGTGTCGCGTACGCGCGATGCGCAGCATGTGCAGGCGCAGCAGGATCTCGCCGCGCGTGACACGCAACTGAAAACCTGCGAGGCCCACAATGCGGCGCTGTATCGCGTCGGGCACGAGATCCTCGACGCGTACGAGCATGTCGGCATCGGCACGTTCTTCGCGTCGCGCCAGCCGTTCGCGCAGTCGGCGCGCGTCAGGTACGACGAGCTCGCGCAACGCTACGGCGATGCGCTGTATGCGGGCAAGTACGACGCGGCCGCACGCGCGCCGGCTGCGGCGCCCGCGTCGGCGGCCGCCGCATCGGCCGCGTCCTCCGGCGCAAGCGCTGGTGCAAGTGCGAGCGGGCAGTGACCGCGAGCCGGCGCCGGCCCGAACCGATCGATTCGTTGAATACCGGGAACACAGACATGGAACATGAGCAAACCCACACCGCCGACGAACGCGCGGCACACGATGCGCCGATCGAAGCCGTCAGCGCCGAGCTTCTCGCCGAGATCCTGCGACGCGCGGGCTATCGCGTGACGGTGGCCGAACAGAACGGTGCGATGCAGCTGATGAGCGCGAGTCAGGGCGTCGGCTTCGCGGTGCGCTTCGGCAATCCGGCCGTAGGCGTGCCGCCGGCCATCGACGCCGCGCGGATCGTCTACCTCGACTACACGCTGTCCTGCGTGTTGCAGGTGCAAGGCGAGTTGCCGGCCGAACTGGTGGCGAACTGGAACAGGACCAAGCGCTTCGCGCGTCTCGCGAGCCACGGCGCGTTTCTCGCGCTCGAGATGGACGTGGTGGTCGCGGGCGGCGTGTCCGAGCGCCATCTGCGCTCGACGGTCGAGCTGTGGGACCGGCTGATCCAGGAATTCCTGCTGCATCTGCGCGACCGTCCGACGCTCGCCGAGCAGGAAGCGGCGGCCCGTGCGGCCGACGCCGACCGTCCGGATGCGCCGGCTGCCGTGACGGCGTCGTCCGGGGCCGCGGTGCCGTCATGATCGCCGCGAGCGCACGCGTGGGACGTCGGATCGGTGCCGCGCTGCGTGCGCTGCTGCCGCCGCATGCGCTGCCCGCTGCGAGCGCGGTGGCGAGCGACGCGGCGCCGGCCGTCTGGGTCGCGTATGCGGAGTGCGTGTCGCGGCGCCTGCAGGCGGTGCTCGACGGCGACGATGCCGTCGCGTGCCGGGTGCGCGCGGATGTCGGGCGCTGGGCCGATCGGCTCGCCGATACCGGCGACGACCGGCCGGTGCTGCCGATACGTGCGTGGCTCGACGGGCGCGGGCACGTGACGCGCGTCGATAGCGTGCCGGCCGGCGATCCTGCGGTCGATGCCGCGCTGCGCGACGCGCTCGTGGGCCGCGCGGTCGGCAGTGCGCCGCCGCACGGCATGACGCAGCCGATCGTGTTGCGCATGACGCTGTCGAGCGTGCGCTAGGGCGATGCGGCGATGAACGTGGCGACGCGCATGTCGTGCGACCGGCGGCGTGCGCACTTGAACAGCAACCGAGAGGGCGGTGCAGCGATGATGACGAAGATGAAGACGCGGGCGCTCGTGACGGCCGGCTTGCTGCTGGCCGCACCGCTCGCCGCGCATGCGCAGGACGACGTGATCGCGAGCGTCGCGCAGGCGTCGGTCACGCAGGCCGATATCGCCGGCGTGCTGAAGGCGGTGAACGCCGAAGGCCGCGAGCGGCTCGCTGCCGACCCGGCGGCGCTCGACCAGGTCGTGCGCGCGACGCTCGCGCAGAAGGCGGTGCTCGCCGAGGCGAAGTCGAAAGGCTGGGAGAAGGACGCGCAGGTGCAGGCGGCGATCGAGCAGGCGCGGCGCGACATCGTCGCGCGCAGTTATCTCGCATCCGTCAGTGCGCCGCCTGCCGACTATCCGTCCGATGCCGAGATCCAGTCCGCATACGAGCAGAACCGCGCGGCGCTCACTACGCCGCGTGCGCTGCACGTCGCCCAGATCTACATCGCGGTGCCGTCGAACGCGGACGCCGCGACGCTGGAAGCCGCTCGCAAACGGGCAGCCGATCTCGCGAACCGCGCGCGCAGCGGCGATTTCGCGGCGCTTGCGCGGGCGAATTCTCAGGACGCCGCGAGCGCGGCGAACGGCGGCGATCTCGGTTTCGTACCGGATTCGCTGATGCTGCCGGCCGTGCGGCAGGCGGCCGACGCGCTGAAGCCCGGGCAGGTGTCCGCGCCGGTTCGCACGCCGTCGGGTTTTCATGTCGTGAAGCTGATCGACGTGCGCGCGGCTGCGCCGCGTCCGCTGGCCGACGTGAAGGAGCAGCTGCGCACGATGCTGCGCGCGCAGCGCACGCAGCAGAATGCGCGCACGTATCTCGCGAACCTTGCCGCGAACGCGCCGATCAACGAAGACGCGCTGAAGAAAGCGCTCGCCGCTGCCCGGTAGGCCGCCATGGCAACTGTCCGTCCGACGCCGCCGGTCGCGGCTCCCGATGCGCGCACGCCGGAGCGGCGGCGCGCGGCCGTCGCGTCCGATCGTCCGCGCCTGCCGAAGGCGACGCCGTGGCCGAGCCGCCGCGGCGAATGGCCGACGCATTGTCCGCTGTGCTTCGGCGCGCTCGAGCCGCTGCCCGGCGCGGGCGGCTATGCGCGGCACCGCAGCGCGCGTTGCTCCGCGCAATGCGTGCTGACGACGCGGCAATATCAACCGGATGAGCTCGCGATCCGCGGGTCGAGCGATGTGGAGGTCGCGGCGCGTCATCGCGAGCGGTTCGTCGCGCGGTGGGCGTGTCATTACGCATCGATGCGGCATGTGTGGCCCGCGCTGACGATCGAGCGCTTCATCGCGGTGATCGCGTGCGCGGACGTCGCGGATCTGTGGTCGTACCGAATGTTGCGCGACGACGATCTGGCCGCCGTGCTGCTCGTGCTGGCGGGGTTTATGCGCGTGCCGGAGGTGGTGGGCGGGGATGCGGTGCGGGCGGATACAGCGGCTGGTGATGTGGCGTGTGCTGTTGCGCGGTTTGCCGATACGTCGTCTGCCGTCGCGCCGTCTGCGGATACACCGTCTGCCGACACACCTCCGGCCGTCTCTCGCAGCGCTGCCGCGCTCGCCCCGACCGTGCGCTGGGTGCGTTTCTGGTTCGACGCGAGCGTGCGCGACGTCGGCGATTTGTGGACCGCGGGCGGCGATGCGCCGCGGCTCTTTCGCGTCGACTATCGCGAGCCCGTCGTCACGCCGTATCCGACCGGCGCGCAGGTGCTCGCGTGGCAGCCGATCGACGGGATGCGCGACGTCTGGGGGCAATGCGCGAATGCGCACGAGCCAGCGGTCGGCGCGGCCGAGCGCGCGGCGTTCGCGCGCTTTCTGGCGCAACCGGTCGCGCGCGCGGTGCGTGCATGAGCGCGCGAATGCTGACGGACCGGCCATGATCGACGGAGAACGGATGAACGGACGACTTGGGGTGATGATGACGATCGCATGCGTGCTGCAGGCCGCGGGCGCGCACGCGCAGGGCGCCGGCGCGGCGGCTGCCGAGCCCGGTTCGGCTGGGAAGCCGGTGTGCGTCGATGCGGAAGTCGACGGCAAGCGCGCGCTGTCCTATGACTGCCTGAGCCGGCAACTGAAGCCGGCGTCCGACGCGCAACCGGGCGGCGCACCGCAGACCGATGCCGAACGGCTGTCGAAGCAGCCGTCGAACCGCCTCGGCACGTTCAACCTGTCGACCGAACGCAACCGCTTCGGCTCGAACTGGGGCCGCTCGGCGACGCCGCAGCGGCCCGACGCGCCGGTCGCGGTGCCGCCGAAGCGATGATCGCGCGGGATCGTCGGCCGGCGCGCAGCGATGCCATGCGCATGCGCATGAAGGCGGGCCGCGCCACGTTGCTGCGAGCGCTGACGGGTGGGCTCGTGCTCGCGTGCGCGGGGATTGCGGCTATCACAGTTGGCAGGGCTGCCACGGTTGCCACGGCTCCGACGACTTCCGCGATTTCCGCGGCTTCCACGGCCTCCACAGCGCCCACGGCCGCCACGACGCCCGCGCCAACCGAGCGCAGCCCCATCGCCACGAACAACCGCGCATCCGCAACCGTCGCACTGCCGAACTTTGCGGCGCTCGTGCGGCGCGTAGGCCCGGCCGTCGTCAACATCAGCGTCACGCGCGAAGTCGCGCAGATGGGCATCCAGCTGCCGCCCGGCATCGCACCCGATCATCCGCTCGCGCCGTTTCTCGGGCGGCGCGTGATCGGCAACCGCGAGGAGGTGAGCCTCGGCTCCGGCTTCATCGTCGACGCGGACGGCGTGATCCTCACGAACCGGCACGTAGTCGGCGACGCAACGAGCGTCGACGTGAAGCTCACCGACAAGCGCGAGTTCACGGGCCGCGTGCTCGGCAGCGATCCGCTGTCCGACGTCGCGGTGATCCGTATCGACGCGCACAACCTGCCGGTCGTCGCGACCGGCGATCCGGCACGCACCGAGGTCGGTGACTGGGTGATGGCGATCGGATCGCCGTACGGGTTTGCCAATACGGTCACGCAGGGCATCGTCAGCGCGAAGTCGCGCTCGTTGCCCGGCGAGCGCGCGATTCCGTTCATCCAGACCGACGTGCCGATCAATCCCGGCAATTCGGGCGGGCCGCTGTTCGATCTCGACGGCCGCGTGATCGCGATCAATTCGATGATCTTCTCGAAGACGGGCGGCTATCAGGGGCTCGCGTTCGCGATCCCGATCGATATCGCGCTCGACGTGAAGGACCAGTTGCTGCGCACCGGCAAGGTCGTGCGCGGCCGGCTCGGCGTGGCCGTGCAGGAAGTGAGCCGCGCGCTCGTTCGGCCTCCCGGGCCCGGACGGCGCGCTGATCACGATGGTCGAGCCCGACGGCCCGGCCGCGCAGGCGGGATTGCAGGCGGGCGACGTCGTGCTCGCGGTGGACGGCAACGCGGTTGCCGAATCGGCGGATCTGCTCGGCACGATCGCCGGCATGCGGGCCGGGCGGCAGGTCGACCTGCTCCTGTGGCGCGCGGGGCGGGCGATGCATGTCGGCGCGACGGTCGGCGCGTTCGACAGCGGGGCGGCGCCGGCCGGCGTCGCGCGCGGACCGGCCCGCTTCGGGCTCGTGCTGCGCGCCGCGACCGACCGCGAACGGCGGCGGCTCGGCGTGGGCCAGGCGCTCGTCGTCGAACGGGCGAGCGGTCAGGCGGCGCGCGCGGGGTTGCAGCCGGGCGACGTCGTGCTGTCGGTCAACGGCGCGACGGTCGCGAGCATCGACACGTTGATGGCCGCGATGGACGCCGCGCACGGCAACGTCGCGCTGCTCGTGCAACGCGGCGGCACGCGGCTGTATGTGCCGATCGGGGCAGGATGAACGCGCAGGCCGACGCGGTGCGATGCGCGCCGTTCGCGCACGCGAGCGATACACATGGAACGGGAGGCGGGATGACGCGAACGCGGGTAGGGACGGTATCCGGATGGTTGCGCGCAGGCGTTTGCGCGGCGTTGCTGGCCGCGTGTACGTCGGTCGCCGCACAGACGACCGACGTGCCGCAGTCCTGGATCACATATGCACAGTTGGTCGGGCATCAGTTCGAGATGTGGCTCGAAGCGGGCGGAGACGCGTCGCAGCGGCTGCATCGCCATCTCGAAGCGCGCGGCCCGGATGTGAACGCCGATGCATCGCCGCCGATCGCGATACGCGCATGGATCGGTGCGAACGGCGTGGTCACACGAGTGGATTTCGCGACGCTCGGCTCGGCCGACGCGGACGCGGCGCTGCGTCAGTTGCTCGTCGCGCGAGCGCTTGCCGAAGCGCCGCCACCGGACATGCTGCAGCCGCTGCGCGTGCGCTTGCAGCTGATCGCCAATCCGCAAGCCGCGGCGGCGTCGGATACGCATACGCCGTGACGAGACGTCGCGCGACATGACGCGCGCGCTCCATCCCGAGCAACATCGAAACGGCCTCCGCACGCGCCATCGATCCCGCCTCCGCGCTGCGAACGAATGTCGCATCGGCATCGTGCGGTGTGCGTACTAGAGTCGGACGGTAGCGTACCCACCGACTTCAGGACAACGCATCATGGCCAAAAAATTCGCGCTGCACCCGGCGCATCCGGAGCGGATCTGCTGGGGATGCGACAACTACTGCCCGACGGATGCAATGCGGTGCGGCAACGGCTGCAGTCGCACGCAGCATCCATGCGAATCGCTCGGCGAAGACTGGTATCGCTACGGCGACTGGGGCATCGAATTCAGCGAAGGCGAAGCCGACCACGCGCCCGCCGAACCGGCCGGCGCGCAGTCATAGCGACAAGTTGTCCCACACGTGTGCTTTTTTGATCTGCGTCAGGGTGGCAGATGCTGCGCCGAAAGATCATGAAAAAGATGCATAGAGAACGCATCTTGAAGCGGGCGTAGCGCCCGGCGGCCGAAACACGATTTGCGGCGCCGACGCACCGACCCGCGTCCCCATGATCGACAAAGGAGAGCACCGTGTTTTGCTATCAATGCGAACAGACCGACCGGACCGGCGCACGGCCCGGCTGTGCAACGGCGAAGGGCAACTGCGGCAAGGACGAGACGACTGCCGACCTGCAGGATCTGCTGATCCATGCGGTGAAGGGCATCGCGCAGTACGGCGCACTCGCGCGCACGATGGGCGTGCGCGACCGCGAAGCCGACCGGTTCGTGCTGTACGCGATGTTCACGACGCTGACCAATGTGAACTTCCACGCCGCGCGCTTCGTCGCGCTGCTGCGTGAAGCGGCGCAGACGCGCGACCGCGTGAAGGCCGCATGCGACGCGCAGGCGCGCGCCACGGGCGCGGCGCTGCCGGCGCTGCAGGGTCCGGCAGCGTGGCAGCCGGCGGACGATCTGCCCGGTCTGCTGAAGCAGGCAGCGGCCGTCGGCATCGACGCGGGCCTCGATACGGTGGGCGCCGACATCGTCGGGCTGCGCGCACTGGTGCTGTACGGGCTGAAGGGTGTGTGCGCATATGCACACCATGCACGCGTGCTCGGCTACGAACGCGACGACATCTACGAAGGCATCGAAGCGGCGCTCGCGTTTCTCGCGACCGACCCGACCGACGTGAACGCATTGCTCGAGCAGGCGCTCGATCTCGGCCGGCTGAACCTGACGGTGATGGAGCTGCTCGACAGCGCGAACACCGGCCGCTTCGGCGCGCAACAGCCGAGCGCCGTGCGCGTGTCGCCGGTGGCCGGCAAGGCGATCCTCGTGTCGGGCCACGACCTCGGCGATCTGCATGCGCTGCTCGAACAGACGGCGGGCACCGGCATCAACGTGTACACGCACGGCGAGATGCTGCCCGCGCATGCGTATCCGGCGCTCAAGGCGTTTCCGCATCTGGTCGGCAACTACGGCGGCGCGTGGCAGGATCAGCAGAGCGATTTCGCGCACTTCCCCGGCCCGATCCTGATGACGTCCAACTGCATCATCGAGCCGCTGCCGCAATACCGGCAGCGGATCTTCACGACGGGGCCGGTCGGCTGGCCCGGCGTGCGGCACCTCGAACATCACGATTTCTCGACGCTGATCCGTGCCGCGCAGGCGCTGCCCGGCTTCCCGGTCACCGCGCCCGAGGAGACCATCACCGTCGGCTTCGGCCGTCATGCGGTGCTCGGCGTGGCCGACAAGGTGATCGACGCGGTGAAGGCCGGCCAGATTCGCCACTTCTTCCTGATCGGCGGCTGCGACGGCGCGGCGCCGGGACGCAACTACTACACCGAGTTCGCGGAGCAGGCGCCGGACGACACGGTCGTGATGACGCTCGGCTGCAACAAGTACCGCTTCAACCGGCACGCGTTCGGCGATATCGGCGGCATTCCACGTCTGCTCGACGTCGGGCAGTGCAACGACAGCTATTCGGCGATCCGCATCGCGACGGCGCTCGCGGACGCATTCGAATGCGGCGTGAACGACCTGCCGCTGTCGCTCGTCATCTCGTGGTTCGAGCAGAAGGCCGCGGCCGTGCTGCTGACGCTGCTCGCGCTCGGCATCCGCAACATCCGGCTCGGACCGACGCTTCCGGCGTTCATCACGCCCGGCGTGCTCAACGTGCTGGTCGATCAGTTCGGCATCCAGCCGATCGGCGACGCCAGTGCGGACCTCGCCGCTGCGCTGTCGCGCCAGGCAGCGTGAGCGGGATGATTCGATGAGCTATCGGATCGAGATCACGACGCGCGACGGCGAGCCGTTCGGCTTCGACTGCGAACCGGGCCAGGACGTGCTCGCCGCCGCTGCGCAGGCCGACATCACGCTGCCGTCGCAATGCCGGCGCGGCAGTTGCGGCGCGTGCCAGGCCACCGTCGTCGACGGCCCGTACGAGCTGCAGGGGCACAGCGCCGACGCGCTTGCGGCAGGCCAATCCGGCGCGGTGCTGCTGTGCCGGACGACGCCGCTCGGCGATCTGCGGGTCGCCGCACCGTACGACCGCAGCAAGGTGCTGCTGCAGCCGGTGCCGGTGCGCACGGCGCGCATCGTGACGCTCGACACGATCGCGCGGGACACGATGCGCGTCGAGCTGCAGATCGAGCCCGACGACGTGTTCGGCGCGGCGGCGGAATTCGAGGCCGGCCAGTTCGCGGAGCTGGAGGTGCCGGGCAGCGGCCTGCGCCGCCCGTATTCGCTCGCGAATACGAGCAACTGGGACGGCCGCCTGGAATTCCTGATCCGGCTGCGGCCGGGCGGCTGGTTCTCCACCTATCTGCGCGAGCGCGCACGGCTCGGCGACGCGCTGACGGTGCGCGTGCCGATGGGCGGCTTCGGACTGTTCGCGGACAGCTTGCGGCCACGCTGGTTCGTCGCGGGCGGCACGGGGCTCGCGCCGATCCTGTCGATGCTCAGGCGCATGGCCGAGTATCAGGAGCTCGCCGACGCGCGGCTGTTCTTCGGCGTCAATGAGGAAAGCGAGCTGTTCCTGCTCGACGAGCTGGAGCGGCTGCAGGCCGACCTGCCGCAGTTGCGGGTCGACCTGTGCGTGTGGCGGCCCGGCCCGCAATGGGCCGGACTCCACGGCACGCCGGTCGATGGATTGCGCGCGGCGCTCGCGCAGGCCGACGTGTCGCCGGACCTCTACGTGTGCGGGCCGCCGCCGCTCGTCGAGGGCGCGCGTGAAGCAGCCGCAGCGGCCGGCCTGCCGGCCGCGCAGTTCGCCAGCGAGCGCTTCACCGTGTGATGCGCGTGCGTCGTGCGGTCCGGCAGCGGCTTGCCGGATTGCGCGGGCGCACGTACGCTGCGTCGATACCGAGGCTCTCGAGCAGGTGATCGACCATGCAAGCCCTTCCTTTACGTCTGTCTCCCGGTGACGATCTGCGCGCGTCGATCGAGCACGCGTTGCGTCGGCTCGATGTTCATGCGGCGTTCGTGCTGCAGGGCATCGGCAGTCTCAGCGTCGCGCGCGTGCGTTATGCTGGCGTCGATTCGCCGGCCGAGTTGCACGGCGACCTCGAAATACTGACGCTGGCCGGCTCGGTGTCGCCGGACGGCGCGCACCTGCACATGACGGTTGCCGACGCGTACGGACGCGTGTCGGGCGGACACGTCGCGAGCGGCTGTGTCGTGCGTACCACCGTTGAACTGCTCGTTGCATCGTTGCCCGCGCATCGGTTTTCCCGCGAACGCGACGCGCGTACCGGCTTCGACGAGCTCGTGATTCGGCCGGCGAGCGGTTGATCGGGTGGGTTTGCCGGCTGGGTCGATCGTGTGCGATACGGTGGGGCCGGGCCCGGAGCGAGCTGGTGCGGCCGTGCGCGATACGGGCGCGGCCCGAAGCGGCACGACACGACATGGCGCGGCTCGAAGCGGCACCGTGCTACACCGCGCATCGCGTGATCCCGCGGCCACGATTCAGCGCCCCGTCCTCCGCAGCACATGGCGACGGCAATGTTCCAGATACGCCTGCTCATGCGCGGCCATCAATTCGATGTTGCTTCGCCACAGCCAGGACGGTGCGTCGACCGTCTTCGGACGCCTGCTCCGCAACTCGTTACGCCATGCCCGTTGCGTCGCGTCGTCCATCTGTATCGCATGTGCGTGTCCGACCACGCGCGCAAGATATCGCGCCGCGTCGATCGCGTCCGCTTCCGACAGGCGTTCGGCGTCCAGCTTCAGATCCTGCGGCATCAATTCGCGCATGACGACCGGGCGCCCGTCGAGGCGCGCCGCGCACATGCGACTTCCGAGCATCGGCGACACGTGCCGCGCGCCTTCGAGCACGCGCTGCGCGGCATCCTGCGGCATGCGTATGCCTCTCTGTTTCGGCGCGTCGGCCGTGGTGGCCTCCTTGATGTCGATCAGATAGGGGCGGCGCTCATCGGGACACCCGTCGTCGATCTCGAGCATCACCGCGAAGCGGCGCCGGCCGAGCGAGCTGCATCCCTTGACCCAGTAGGCGGCGTCGAGCACCGTCATGCGCGCGTTGGCGCAAGCCGCATGACTGAGCGCGGCGCTGACCGGAGACACCGGAGCCGATTCGAACAGCACGTGAATGGCGCGCCGCTCGGCTTCGGACAGTGGCCAGAAGCGCTTGCCGAGCGGAATGTGCGGGGCGCGTTTGCGCAGCGTCTGCCGCTCGAGCTTGCGCCACGATCGGTGCAGCGCCGCCTGCATCGCTACTTTCACTGCGGTCGGGCGCTTCGTTCGGGCGAGTTCGTCGCGACGCCGCGGATCGAACGCGAGCGCATAGCCGTCGATCAGCGCTTCCATCATGCGCCATGTGATGACGCCGGGCAGATCCGAGCTGCGCGCCGCGGACGCCAGCGAGAAGCCGAGCCGCAGCAGGTCGTGCACCGGATTGCCGATCACGCTCTGGTCGAGGTCGCGTATCTGCACGGCGACTTCGCCCGTCTTCGCCGCGACTGGCCCGAGGTTGCCGAGATGGCAGTCGCCGCAGATCCACACCGCGGGGCCGTCGGGCAACGTGCCGGTTCGATGGTCGGCCAGCCACGCGTAGAAGCGTTCGGCGCTGCCGCGCGTGTACGTGTGGATCGAGCGCGCCATCTTGCGGCTGCGCGGGCGCTCGAGAGTGCGCGCGCGTTCGTCGCTCGCGGGCAGCCGCGCGGATGCTGCGCTTTGTTTCGCCACGATGCTTCCTCCTTCTTCCACACGGCGCCGGCCTGTCGGCAGGCAGGTCGGCGCACGAGACGTCCGCCGAGCGCGCCGGGATCGGCCTTGCGGCTCAGCCCGGCACGAACACGCCGGTGGCGGCGATCGCCATCGCGGCCGTCGCGATCCAGCCGCCCCAGGCCAGCACGCCGCGGACCGCGAACTCGCCCATGATGCGTCGGCTGCGCGCCATCAACATCATCACGATCATGATCGGCACGGCGGTCACGCCGTTGATGACCGCGCTCCAGTAGAGCGCGCGGATCGGATCGAAATGCATGAACGTGATCGCGACGCCGCCGATGATCGCCAACGCGATCACCGCATAGAACTCGGGCGCGACACCGACCTTCAGCGCGAGACTGTTGCGCCAGCGGAACGTGCCTGCGGCCGCGTAGGCGGCCGATCCGGCGAGTACGGGCAGCGCCAGCAGGCCCGTGCCGATGATCCCGAGCGCGAACAGGATGTACGCGAAGTGGCCGGCAATCGGTTCGAGCGCGCGCGCGGCGTCCGCCGAGGTCTTCACGGCGATGTGATGGCGGTTCAGCGTGGCCGCGGCCGTGAGCGTGATGAAGAATGCGATGACGTTCGATACGCCCATGCCGACCCAGGTGTCGAAGTTGATTCGTTGCAGTTGCGCGGGGGCCTGATGCGGCGCCCGCCGCAACGACTTCTGGTTCGGTTTCGCGCGCAATTCCTCGACTTCCTGCGATGCCTGCCAGAAGAACAGGTAAGGGCTGATCGTCGTGCCGAGCACGGCGACGACCGTGGTCAGGTACGCCGCGGTCAACTGGAACCGCGGCCGCACGAGCGCGCGGCCGACTTCACCCCAATCGACCGGCACGATCAGCGCGACTGCGACATACGCGAGCAGCGCCAACGCGGTCCATTTGAGCAGGCGCGCATAGCGGTCGTACGGCACGAAGATCTGCAGCAGGGCCGACAACGCGCCGAGGAAGACGACATAGAGTTCCTGCGGACCGTGCAGCAGCAGATTGACGGCTGCGCCCATCGCCGCGAGGTCGGCCGCGATGTTGATCACGTTCGCGACGATCAGCAGCACCACGGTGGCGTAGAGCAGCCACGGCGGATAGTGGGCGCGCATGTTCGAGGCGAGCCCCTTGCCCGTCACGCGACCGATGCGCGCGCTGACGAGCTGGATGGCCGTCATCAGCGGATAGGTGAGCAGCAGCGACCACAGCAGTTCGAGGCCGAATTGCGCGCCGGCCTGCGAGTAGGTGCCGATGCCGGAAGGGTCGTCGTCGGCGGCGCCGGTGACGAGACCGGGGCCGAGGCGACGCAGCCACGAGCCGCGATGCGGACGAGTTTGGGCGGAATCGAGTGAGTTGTTGTCGTTCATGTAGGTTGGCGGCCCGTGGGGATATGGCGATCGGGGAGCAATCGGTGTACCTGGGGTACGCGGTCGCTGCGAGGGGCTCGGGACGAGCGATGCGGTGGGCTGTCGACAACAAACGATGGGGATCGGGGACGCGGCGCGGCGGAGGCGCGTGGCCGTCGTGTTGTGAGCGTCGCGGGCGTTGGTTGCGGCGCGGAACGGCAGCGGCGGCCGTGTCGGCCGAGGGATGCGGCGTGCGTGTCTATCGACCGCGTCGGGCGCAGTAGGGTAGTGGGGCGAGTATCACCGCGATGTGGGTGTCGGCTCCATCAGTCGCAAGCCGCGGAAGCCGAAAGCCGAAAGCCGAAAGCCGGAAGCCGGAAGCCGGAAGCCGGAAGCCGGAAGCCCGAAGCCCGAAGCCCGAAGCCCGAAGCCCGAAGCCCGAAGCCCGAAGCCCGAAGCCCGAAGCCCGAAGCCCGAAGCCCGAAGCCCGAAGCCAGAAGCCCGAAGCCGCAAGCCCGAAGCCGCAAGCCCGAAGCCGCAAGCCGCAAGCCGCAAGCCGCAAGCCGACGAAAAGCGCCGATCGCTACCGAAGTCCGCGCGAGAGCCGCAGCGGACGCCGCGCACCGAACGTCAACGGGACGCGGTCGTCGCATCCATATCGGCGCGCCCGCTCACGAGGCATCCCGACATGAACGCCTCGCTTTGGCTGCCGGCAGCCGCGGCGCCGAAGCCGCGGCTGAGCGCGTCGTATTTCACCTGCTCGGCGCGCTGCGAGCATGCACTCGGCGTGGCGTCGCGGCCTTGCGCGTGCAGCAGCGCGCGATCGCCGATCAGGTATGCCAGCAGCGCAAAAAAAGCGATGTGCACGACTCGTCTCATGATTCGTCTCCTCGTTGCCCGAGCGTAACGCGGGCACGGCTCGCGCCGCACTTGGGGCTTCCCCCGGTTAACGTCTGCGGAAACGGCTGGCCGGAATCGGTCGTGTCCTTTTTTCACCGGCAGCGCAATCGGGCGCGATCGTCCCGGCAGCGGCGCGAGTGACGCGAGTTTGACCAATATCAGGATGCGCGCGCGGGCTGACGGTCGCGCGCGCGTTCAAAGCGATAGCATGAATGCATGTTTGTGGAACACGATGCGCGGGCATGTGACCGCGCAGCGGCTCCGCTCCGGGCACTGCGGTCATTCGTTGCACACCGCTATCGAAATGGTGAGGAATCCAAATGCTAAACGTCTCTTCCGTACTGATCAGCATGGCGCCGTTGTGGGTCATCCTGCTGGGCGCGTCTTCATTGGCAACCTATCTGCTGTTCGTCCGCAAGGTCATCAAGTAAGCACGCCGGCGCTGCGCGCACGCATACTCAGGCGCAGCGCAGCGGTGTAGACGGTGCGGTACGGCATCGCGTCCGTCACGGCGCATCGCCGCGCCGACTTGAATCGAAAGACCCGCCGAATCCGGTCCACGACCGATTCGTTGCGCCGCGCACCGATGCTGCCGGCACAGTTCTCTTCAGCGGCTTATCGGACGGCCGTCACCGGCACGTTCGAGATCCGGACCAGCCGGCTCATCACGCTGCGGCGAAACATCGACAGCAGGGCATGAATCGGGTCGTGCCGCGGCGCGACCACGACGATCTCGTCGCAGCCCGTCTCGGCCGCTGCGGCCGCGATCGTGTCGGCCACCGGCCCGACCTTCTTCACCACGCTATATCTGGCGCCGGCTTCGCGCAGCACGCGCTCGGCCATCGCCAGATCGTCGCACGCAAACCTGTCCTCGATCGAGCGCAACCGCGACAGCGGGTGAAACGCCTCCAGCCGTGTCGCTTCGAGCGGCGGCTGCACATTGATCAGCACGATTTCCGACGCACAACGTTCGCGATACAGAAAGGCCGCGTGGCGCACCGCGTGCAGCGAGCGGGGCGAATGACCGATCGGAACCAGAAGCTTGAGCATGGCGAGCGCCCGGAAGTGGTGACGGTTGCAGCGTAGCGCGCGCCAGGAAGGCACGCGCTAAAGAAAGCGGCCGGCCGCGTAAAAATGTCGTCAACGCCGGCCGGCTTGCCGCTCTTATTAGAGATATAAGAAATTTAAGTTTATGCGCATAAACGTTTTCACTGATCGCGGCGCGGGACGGGGATTTCAGTGACGTGGCGGGCGGTCGGTACGTCAGTCCGGCGCTTCGTCGAGGCGGGGTACTGCGTGCGCCGAGCATCGCTGCGCACCGACATTCGTCGCATGAACGGTTCGGCGCGCCTCACTCAGGGCTGCGAGTCGTCCATGCGCAATTGAAGCTGCCGTATCGGCTGGTCGGTCGCCGCGTTCGAGATCACCCGCGCGTCACCGTGCGCGGGCGCTTTGCAACGCCGATAGCAACGACGGCTTCGAGCCGCGACGTGCAACTTCGCGAATTTCCACGGCTACTCCATGCTGCCGCCTCTATCGACAGCGGGGATGACGCCTGTACGGCTCAAACGCTAATGACTCTGCCGATCCACGAAATCATCGAGCCGGTTCCTCGCATCCGATTCGTGATGACTCGCATCGTGGCCCACGCCGGCGTCCAATTCGAAACCCTTCCGAACGTTGATTGAATTGCGCGCACTACCGGCGACGCGATTTGATGGATTCGATTGACTTATTTTATTCGACCGAATTCGAATCGCCGTCATAGTCTGGATCAATTGAAGGAATAAATACTACCGATTGGCCGACGAATTCCCTACAAGATCACAATCCTCCCGCATTCCAACATTACGTTCAATTGTGGAGAGGTCATATGCAAAGAAATCGTATCGCAAAATCGGTGCTGGCTGCGGTCGCCGTTATCGCGATGAGCGCCGGTTCCATTTCTGCCCGCGCGGACGGAGCGCCGCGCGCGAATGGCTTCTGGTGGCCGGAGACGCTCGATCTTTCGCCGCTACGTCAGCACGATGTCGAGTCGAATCCGTACGGCAAGGATTTCGACTACGCGCAGGCATTCCAGAAGCTCGATATCGAGGCCGTGAAGAAGGACATTCGGACGACGCTCACGACCTCGCAAGACTGGTGGCCCGCGGACTACGGCAACTATGGTCCGTTCTTCATCCGCATGGCCTGGCATGGAGCCGGCACCTATCGCACCTACGACGGCCGCGGCGGCGCCGGCGGCGCACAGCAGCGATTCGAACCGCTGAATAGCTGGCCGGATAATGCAAATCTCGATAAAGCTCGCCGTTTGTTGTGGCCGGTCAAGAAGAAATATGGCCAGAATATTTCGTGGGGCGACCTGATGGTTCTGACGGGCAATGTTGCGCTCGAATCCATGGGTTTTCAAACCTTCGGATTCGGCGGCGGCCGTGAAGACGATTGGCAATCGGATCTGGTTTATTGGGGCGCGGGACCGAAATTCATGTCGAATAACCGCGACAAGAACGGCAAACTCGAAAAGCCGCTCGCTGCGACCCAAATGGGTTTGATTTACGTCAATCCGGAAGGTCCGAATGGCAATCCTGATCCCGTTGCGGCGGCGCAGGACATTCGCGAAGCCTTCGGCCGCATGGCGATGAACGACGAGGAAACCCTTGCCCTGATCGCCGGCGGCCACACGTTCGGCAAGGCGCATGGCGCGGCTTCCCCGGACAAATGCGTCGGCGTGGCGCCTGCCGGCGCGGGCGTCGAAGCGCAAGGTCTCGGCTGGGCCAACAAGTGCGGCACCGGCAAGGGCGCCGACACGATCACCAGCGGCCTCGAAGGCGCGTGGTCGGTCGATCCGGTGCATTTCACGATGCAGTACCTCGACAACCTGCTCGGCCACGACTGGGTGCTGACGAAGAGCCCGGCCGGTGCGCACCAGTGGATGCCGAAGGATGCGCAGAACATCGTGCCGGACGCACACGATCCGTCGAAACTTCATCCGTTGATGATGTTCACGACCGATATCGCACTGAAGGTCGATCCCGCGTACAGCAAGATCGCGAAGCGCTTCGAGGAGCATCCCGACGAATTCAAGCTGGCCTTCGCCAAGGCCTGGTTCAAGCTGACGCATCGCGACCTCGGGCCGAAGGCGCGCTATCTGGGCAAGGACGTGCCCAAGGTCGACCTGATCTGGCAGGACCCGCTGCCCGTCGCCGGCTACCAGACGATCGGCGCTGCCGACATTGCGGATCTGAAGAGCCGAATCCTGGCATCGGGGCTGCCGAAGTCGGAGCTGATCAAGACCGCGTGGGCATCGGCGGCGTCGTTCCGCGGCACCGACTACCGAGGCGGCGCCAATGGCGCGCGCATCCGTCTCGCGCCCGAGAACGGCTGGGCCGTGAACGATCCGGCGAGCGTGGCGAAAGTGCTGAAGTCGCTGGAAGCCATCCAGTCCGGCTTCAACAAGGGCAGAACGGACGGCAAGCAGGTGTCGCTCGCCGACCTGATCGTGCTGGGCGGCAGCGCCGCCGTCGAGGATGCGGCCCGCAAGGCCGGTTACGACATCACCGTGCCGTTTGCGCCGGGACGCGTGGATGCGACGCAGGCGCAGACGGATGTCGCGTCGTTCGCCGTGCTCGAGCCGACCGCCGATGGGTTCCGCAACTACTACCAGAAGGGCAATGAGCGCTCGCCGGCCGAATTGCTGGTGGACCGCGCGAGCAAGCTGGATCTGACCGTGCCGGAGATGACGGTGCTGGTGGGCGGCCTGCGCGCGCTCGACGCGAACACGGGCCATTCGAAGCTGGGCGTCCTGACGAATCATCCCGGCACGCTGAGCAACGAGTTCTTCGTGAATCTGCTGGACATGTCGACCGAATGGAAGAAGTCGCCGAGCGCCGACGGGACTTACGAAGGGCGCGATCGCAAGACGGGTGCGCTCAGGTGGACGGCAAGTCCGGTCGATCTGGTGTTCGGGTCCAGTTCCGAGCTGCGCGCCGTCGCCGAAGTCTATGCATCGGACGATGCGCACGAGAAGTTCGTGCGCGACTTCGTCGCTGCGTGGACCAAGGTCATGAACCTCGATCGCTTCGATCTGAAGCGCATCTAATACCGTGATCGGACCGGCCGCGGAAGCGATTCCGCGGCCGGTCCATCGGAGGGCGAAATGAGGAAAATCGGATGGCTGCGCCTGATCGCAGGTGCGGGGCTACTGGTATCGATGGGCGCGCATGCGGCCGATGTCGAGGTTCGGATGTTGAACCGCGCGTCGGACGGTCAACGGGGCTTCGAGCCGGCCCTCGTCCACATCGACGTGGGCGACAGCGTGCATTTTGTTGCCGCGGACAGCGGGCATGGCGTCGAAAGCATTCCCGGCATGGCGCCGGCCGGAGCCGGGGCCTTTTCCGGAAAGATCAGCGAAGATCTGACCGTGAAGTTCGACAAACCGGGCGTCTATGGCTATCGCTGCATCCCGCATTACATGTTGGGGATGGTCGGCTTGATCGTGGTGGGACACCCGACCAACGAGGCCGCGGCGCGCAGCGTCGCGCAGCCGCGCGAGGCGAAGGCGCGTTTCGATCAACTGTTCGCGACGCTGGACCACGAGCAGCCCACGCAGAAGTAGCCGATGCGTCGGCCGGGGGCGGGGCGCGCCAACCCGGCCGCGCTCGAAACGGTGTGGGGCGCCGGATCGATGACGGTTCGGTCGCAGCGAGCGCGCGCAGGCGTCGGACGCGCGATGGGCAGGATCGCTTGCCCGGCGTCGGATAGCCCGGCCGGCCATGCGGTCATGGCCGAGACGCATGCCGTCTGAAACGCGATCTCCGACGGGCACCGTATCGATGCGGCACGCCATGAGCCGTAGCCACTCACGCGTCGGGCAACCCGCGACGAGTCGCGTACAGTTGAGCGTCGGCCGCAGCGCGCCTCCATTCCGGCTGTCCGGAACGGAGCGCCGCCATCGCGCGGCCCTCGGCCCATCCCGATCCCAGGAGAACCCGCATGCCGCACCGCGCCCCGTATCTCGCTCCCGCCTCCATCCCCGTCGATCCGCTGGTGCGCCTGTCGGCCGGCGAGCTCGCGTCGGCGATCCGCCGCAAGGCGGTCTCGTGCGTCGAGACGATGCGTGCATATCTCGATCACATCGAGCGGGTGAACGGTGCGGTGAACGCGCTGATTTCGCTGCGCGATCGCGCGACCTTGCTCGCCGAAGCCGCGGAAAAGGACGCGGCGCTGGCCCGTGGCGAATACCACGGCTGGCTGCACGGGATGCCGCAGGCGCCGAAGGATCTCGCGATGACGAAGGGGCTGCGCACGACCTACGGCTCGCCGATCTTCCGCGATCACGTGCCGCAGGCCGATTCGATCGGCGTCGGCCGCATGCGGGCGGCCGGCGCGATCTTCATCGGCAAGACCAACACGCCGGAGTTCGGCCTCGGCTCGCACACGTTCAACGACGTCCATGGCGCGACGCGCAATCCGTACGACCTGACGCGCAGCGCCGGCGGCAGCAGCGGCGGCTCGGCCGCGGCGCTCGCGGCGCGCATGCTGCCGGTGGCCGACGGCAGCGACTTCGGCGGCTCGCTGCGCAATCCTGCGGCATTCTGCAACGTCTACGGCATGCGCCCGTCGCAGGGCCGCGTGCCGCGCTGGCCCGCCGTCGACGTGTTCATGCAGCAGCTCGGCACCGAAGGGCCGATGGGCCGCACGGTCGGCGACGTCGCGCAACTGCTGGCGATCCAGGCCGGCTACGACGCGAACGATCCACTGTCGCTCGCGGAGCAGCCGTTGGTGTTCGCGACGCCGCTGGACACGGATCTGCGCGGCCGGCGCATCGCGTGGGTCGGCGACTGGGACGGCTATCTCGCGACCGAGCCCGGCGTGCTCGCGCAGTGCGAACAGGGTCTCGCGACGCTGCGCGAGATCGGCTGCGACGTCGATGCCGCGCTGCCGGCCTTCGCGCCGGAGCGCATCTGGCGGCTGTGGCTCGCGCATCGGCATCTGCTCGCAGGCGGCGGGCTGCTCGCGCACTATCGCGACCCGGCGCGGCGTGCGCTGCTCAAGCCCGAGGCGATCTACGAGGTCGAAGGGCTGCTTGCGATGGGCGGCGCGGCCGTGTTCGACGCGAGCGTCGAGCGCACCGCGTGGCATCAGGCCGTGCTGCGCTTCTTCGATCGCTACGACTTCATCGCGGCGCCCAGCGCGCAGGTGTTCCCGTTCGACGTCGAGCTGCGCTGGCCGCAGGCAATCGCGGGCCGCCCGATGGACACCTATCACCGCTGGATGGAAACGGTCGTGCCGTGGACGCTGGCCGGCTGTCCGGTGATCAGCGTGCCGGTCGGTTTCAACGACGATGGATTGCCGATGGGGATGCAACTGATCGGCCGGCCGCGCGCGGATCTCGCGGTGCTGCAGCTCGCGCGCGGCTACGAGCAGGCGGCCGACTGGGTCGGCCGGCGGCTGCCCGGCTGGATGGCCGCGTAGTGGGTGCGTAGTGCGCGCGGCGCGATCGTCTCGTGAAGAGCCGCCGACCCGCGATATTGATGCGCGTGAGGAACGAATTCGGGCGGTAGCGACCCATCGCGCAGCCGCTGCCGACGAATGCGCGCGACCAACGGCACGCGCGGCGCAATTGCAAGCGATTGCCGCGCGCGATTTCGTTTCGATGTGTTTCAGTCGTTGCGGCGGCGCGCGACGCGCTTCGACAATATCGGCCTCAATCATTCGGCACGAGGGAAACTGATGAAGCACATTCGCGCGACGGGCAAGCAGCTGGCAGCGGCCGGCATCGCATTCGGCATGCTGCTCGGCATGAACGGTCACGCCGATGCGCAGCTCGACCTTCAGTCGATCGGCTCGGCGCTGCTCGGCGGCGGTCAGCAGCAGGCCGCGCCTTCGCAGGGCGGCATTGCGCAGCTGATGCAGGCCTACCTCGGCGCGAACCAGCAGGTGCTGGCCGGCCAGTCGTCGCTCGCGTCGGCGATGGGGCTCACCGGTGCGGCCGGCCAAGCGCAACAGGCCGCCAGCCTGCTGGGCGGCGGCAATGCGCTGACGCCGGCCGTGCTGTCGCAGATGGGCGGCGCGCAGCAGTCGGTGTCGCAGGCGCTCGGGCAGGCGTTCGCGAGCGGCGGCGCGACGCATGGCGCGGTCGACAAGCAGGCGTTCAGCAACGGCCTCGCGTCGCTCGGCCAGGGCCTCACGCAATATTCGCAATTGCAGTCGGGGCTGAACGGCCTCGGTTCGACCAGCGCCGCATCGCTGCTGCAGGCCGGGCTCGATCCGCAAAACATGCAGGCCGCGTCGTATATCGCGCAGAGCGCGCCGAGCCAGTTGCAGTCGCTCGCGTCGACGCTCAGCCAGGCCGTGCAGTTCGCGACGAGCCAGGGCATTTCGGTGCCGCCGGTGGCGTCTTCCGCGCTGAAGCTGCTGCCGTAACGCCGGCGGCGCGCGCCGCCGCTGCGCGCGATGGCCCCGTGCAACCCGGGGATTTCGCGCGATGCTATCGTGACGTGTTCTCCGCTTCCGGTGCCGCTTCATGACTGACTCGTTCGACCTTTCGCGCTACTTCGCCCGCATCGGCTACGACGGCCCGGCCGAGCCGACGCTCGACGTGCTGCGCCGCCTGCATCTGCTGCATCCGCAGGCGATCCCGTTCGAAAACCTCAATCCGCTGACCGGCGCGCGCGTCGCGCTCGACGTGCCGGCGATCGTCGCCAAGGTCGTCGCGCGCCGCCGCGGCGGCTATTGCTTCGAACTGAACAAGCTGTTCTACACGGCGCTCACGACGCTCGGCTTTCGCGTCACGCCGCTGATCGCGCGCGTGCGCTGGATGCGGCCGCCCGAGGCCGTCACCGCGCAGACGCACATGCTGCTGCGCATCGATCTGGACGGCGCGGCGTGGCTCGCCGACATCGGCTTCGGCAGCGCGACGCTCACCGCGCCGCTGCGCTTCGCGCCGGGCGAGCGGCAGCTGACGCCGCACGGCGCGTTTCGCGTCGTCGACGCACCGGTCGACGGCGAGTTCGACATGCAGTTCGAGATTCCCGACGGCTGGCAAACCACCTACCGCTTTTCGCTGAAGCCGGCCGAGTGGATCGATTACGACGCCGCGAACTGGTTCACGTCGACCTATCCCGAATCGATCTTCGTGAACGACCTGATCGCGTGCCGCGTGCTGCCGACCGGCCGCGCGGCGCTGTTCAACACCGTGCTGACGCTGCGCGACGCGGCCGGCGCCGGGCGCACCGTCACGTTCGACGACGCGGCCGCGTGGGGCGCGTGCCTGCGCGACACGATCGGCATCGACACCGCCGGCTTCGATCTCGACGCGCTGTTCGCGCGGGTCGCCGCGCGGGCCGGCAACATCTGAACGCGGATTGCGCGGCCGTGGGGCCGCGCCTCGGCGTTTGACTTTTGCTATTTTGCTAGCACGCTGGCAATCACGAACGACGAAGAAGGGAAGCAGTTCAACGTGTACCTGCCGCTCAGCCTGATCCGGCAGGGCAAGTTCCGGGCCATCGAAGCGCAGCAGTCGTTGTCCGCGCTGGTGGCCGACGCATTGCGCGCCTATCTGGCCGCGCCGCAGTCGGGGCGGCCGCCTGCCGAGGAGGAATGACGTGTCGTCCGAGCGAATCGAAGCGGCGTATCTCACCACGCACAACTGGGGCAAGTCGGCGAAGTTCTTCCAGGCGCCGGCGTTCACGCTGGAATTCGAGACCGATCACAGCATCTCGCTTGCCGGCGCCGCGCCAGCCGGCCGCGTGAGGGGACGGCGATGAGCGATTGCGAAGCAGCACCCGACAGCACCGCCGCGCGCGTCGCGCTGTGGCGCGCGCTGCACGTCGAACTCGACGCGCCGCCGCACGTGCTCGCCGACGAAATCGGCTTGCGCCTGCTCGCGCCGGCGCCCGGCTGGCAGCAGCGCGGCGACATGGACCCGCAGTTCACGCGGCCGTTTCGCGCGTCGATCGTCGCGCGGGCGCGCTTCATCGAAGACCTCGTCGTCGAGCAGGCCGCGCAGGGCGTGAGCCAGTACGTGATCCTCGGCGCAGGCCTCGACAGCTTCGTGCAGCGCCGGCCGGAGATGGCGTCGCGCGTGACCGTCTTCGAAGTCGATCCGCCCGCGCCGCAAGCGTGGAAGCGCCGCCGGCTCGTCGAGCTCGGTTTCGGCGTGCCGGACTGGCTGCGCTTCGTGCCGGTCGACTTCGAGGCGAAGCAGTCGTGGCGCGACGCGCTGGTGCGCGCCGGTTTCGACGGGGGCAAGCCGGCGGTCGTGGTGTCCACCGGCGTCAGCATGTACCTGACGCGCGAAGCGAACGCGGCGGCGTTGCGCGAAGTCGCGTCGCTCGCGCCGGGCACGACGTTCGCGATGACGTTCCTGCTGCCGCTCGAGCATGCGGACCCGGACGTGCGGCCGGGGCTCGAGATGGCCGAGCAGGGCGCGCGCGCGAGCGGCACGCCGTTCATCAGCTTCTTCATGCCGGACGAAATCCGTGCGCTCGCGACGGCCGCCGGCTTCGCGCGCGCCGAGCACGTGTCGGCCGACGCGCTCGCGCGCCGCTATTTCGCCGGCCGTGCCGACGGCCTGCGGCCGCCGAACAACGCCGAAGAGCTGCTCGTCGCAACGGTCTGACGCCCGTCGCGTTGCCGCCCGTCACGCGCGTTCGAGCACCGCGATCTCGCGCACGACGACGAGCAGCACCGCGAGGCTCGCGCCGCCCGACGCCCGCAGATCGGCGAGCAGGTGGTCGTAGCGCTGCAGCGCGGCGTCGCGCCGCTCGCGCCATGCGTGGACGATCGTCTCGGGTGCCGTCGAGTCGGCCGATTCGGCGAGCGCGCTGGTCGCGAGCGTGCGCTTGAGCCGCGCGATCTCGGCCAGCGCGGCGGCGCGCGCGAGCATGTCCCAATGCGTCGGTGTGGGCAACGTGGCGGCCCGTTCGGCGATCCAGCCGTAGTTCAGCAGCGTGCCGAGCGAGAAGTACACGCCCGCGACCAGTTCGAGACTGCGCTCGCAGGTGGCCGCCACTTCGGCGATGTCGAGCAGCGCGGCCGAGATGTCGCCGCTCGCGACGCGGGCGGCGAGCGTGCCGTCGACGCCCGCGTCGACCAGCACGCGTTGCCGCTCCGACAGCGCGTCGAGGTCGCTCGCCGGCAGCAGCGACGGCAATTGCGGCGCGATGCGCTGCACCGCGTCGCGGCAGCGCGCGATCAGCCCGGCCACGCTGCCGTCGGCCACCGCGCCCGACTGCAGGTGCCGCAGGAACCACAGCGCCGCGCGTTCGAGCAGCCGCGCGACGTCGACGAACATGCGCGCCTGCACGTCGTCGGCGACGCGGTTGTCGAGCGCGTCGATGTCGCGCCACACCGCATCGAGATCGAACACGTCGCGCGCCATGATGCACGCGCGCACGATGTCGCCCGGCTTCGCGTCGGTTTCCTCCATCAGCCGGTGCACGAACGCGCAGCCGACCCGGTTGACGAGCGCGTTGGTGAGATGCGTCGCGAGAATCTCGCGGCGCAGCGGGTGGCGCTGCATCGGCTCGCTGAAGCGCTGCTGCAGCGGCTTCGGGAAATAGTCGACCAGCATCGCGGCGACGAGCGGATCCTCGGGCACGTCCGACTCGAGCAGCGCGTCGTACAGCCACATCTTGCTGTACGCGAGCAGCACCGCGCGCTCGGGCGACGTCAGCCCCTGTTTCGCCGCGTGGCGTTCGGCGATCTCGTCGTCGGTCGGCAGGAATTCGATCACGCGGTTCAGCCGGCCCGCGCGCTCCAGCCAGCGCATCAGCCGCGCCTCGGCGTCGAGCAGCTCGACGCCGTAGCGGCCCGCGATCGACAGCGCCTGCGTCTGGTAGTAGTTGTCGCGCAGCACCAGCAGCCCGACTTCGTCGGTCATTTCCGCGAGCAGCGCGTTGCGCTGCTTGTCGGTCATTTCGCCGTCGCCGACCACGAGCCCGAGCAGGATCTTGATGTTGACCTCGTGATCCGAGCAATCGACGCCGGCCGAGTTGTCGATCGCGTCGGTGTTGATGCGCCCGCCGCGCTGCGCGAACTCGATGCGGCCGAGCTGCGTGCAGCCGAGGTTGCCGCCTTCGCCGACCACCTTGCAGCGCAGCTCCGCGCCGTTCACGCGCACCGCGTCGTTCGCGCGGTCGCCGACCTGCTGGTGCGTCTCGTGGGTCGCCTTCACGTAGGTGCCGATCCCGCCGTTGTACAGCAGGTCGACCGGCGCCTGCAGGATCGCGCGGATCAGCTCGGTCGGCGGCAGCGCGTGCGCGTCGATGCCGAGCGCCGCCTGCACGGCGGGCGACAGCGTGATCGTCTTCGCGGTGCGCGGGTAGATGCCGCCGCCCGCCGAGATCGTCGACGCGTCGTAGTCGGCCCAGCTCGAACGCTCGAGCGCGAACATCCGCTGGCGTTGCGCGAAGCTCGCCGCCGGATCGGGATCCGGATCGAGGAACACGTGCCGGTGATCGAACGCGGCGACGAGCCGGATATGCGGCGACAGCAGCATGCCGTTGCCGAACACGTCGCCCGACATGTCGCCGATGCCGACCACGGTGAAGTCGGTCGCCTGCGTGTCGACGCCCATCTCGCGGAAATGCCGCTTCACCGACTCCCACGCGCCGCGCGCGGTGATCGCCATCTTCTTGTGGTCGTAACCGACCGAGCCGCCGGACGCGAACGCGTCGTCCAGCCAGAAGCCGTATTCGTGCGAGATCGCGTTCGCATAGTCGGAGAAGGTGGCCGTGCCCTTGTCGGCCGCGACGACGAGATACGGATCGTCGGGATCGTGCCGCACCACGTCGGGCGGCGGCACGATCGCGTTGCCGGCGAGATTGTCGGTCAGGTCGAGCAGCCCGCGCAGGAACGTCTGGTAGCACGCGATGCCTTCGCGCAGCCATGCTTCGCGATCCGTCGGCGGCGGCGGATTCTTGACGACGAAGCCGCCTTTCGAGCCGACCGGCACGATCACGACGTTCTTCACCATCTGCGCCTTCATCAGCCCGAGCACCTCGGTGCGGAAGTCCTCGCGCCGATCGGACCAGCGCAGGCCGCCGCGCGCGACGCGCCCGCCGCGCAGATGCACGCCCTCGACGCGCGGCGAGTACACCCAGATCTCGAACATCGGCTTCGGCTCCGGCAGGCCGGGCACCTTCGCGGGGTTGAACTTGAACGACAGGTAGGGCTTCGCTTCGCCGTCGCCGTCGTGCTGGAAGTAGTTGGTGCGCTCGGTCGCGTTGATCACGCCGAGGAACTGGCGCAGGATGCGGTCTTCGTCGAGGTTCGGCACCTGGTCCAGCGCCGTCTCGATTGCCTTCAGCATGCGCTCGACCTGCACCTCGCGCGTGCCGCCGGTCGCCGGGTCGAAGCGCAGCAGGAACAGCTCGACGAGCTGGCGGGCGAGCGCCGGGTTGCCGGTCAGCGCGCGCTCGATGTACGCGTCGCTGAACGTCGAGCCGACCTGACGCAGGTATTTCGCGTACGCGCGCAGGATCGTCACTTCGCGCGCGCTCAGATGCGCGCGCAGCACGAGGCGGTTGAAGTCGTCGTTCTCGATCCGGCCGCTCCAGATGCGGTCGAACGCGTCCTCGAACAGATCCTTCACGCGCTCGATGTCCAACTCGGTCTCGTCGGCGAGCTCGAGGCCGAAGTCGTGCACCCACGCATGCGCGCCGTCCTGCGTGTGGATCCGGTACGGGCGCTCCTCGTCGACGCGCACGCCGAGATGCTCGAGCATCGGCAGGCTGCGCGACAGCGCGATCGGGTCGCCCGCGCGATACACCTTGAAGCGGAACGCGCGCGCGCCGGCCTCGATCGGCCGGTACAGGTTCATCGCGAGCCGGCCGGACGCCTTCACGCGCTCGATCAGCTCGATGTCGCGCACGGCGGTGCGCGCCGGATAGTCGTCGCGATAGCCGGCCGGGAACGAGTCCGCATAGCGCTGCAGCAGCCGGTTGCCTTGCTCTTCGCCGAACGCGTCGAGCAGCGCATCCGCGAGGTCGTCCTGCCAGCGGCGCGTGACCTGCACGAGCCGCGTTTCGAGCTCGCGCGTGTCGACGTCCGGCATCGTGCCCGGTTCGGCATGGACGACGAAGTGAATCCGCGCGATCGCCGATTCCGACAGCAGCGGCGTGAACTCGACGTTCACGCCGTTGTACGCGTTGACGAGCAGCTTCGCGATGCGGCGCCGCAGGTCCGTGTTGTACTTGTCGCGCGGCACGAACGCGAGACAGGACACGAAGCGGTCGAAGCGGTCGCGCCGCACGAACAGGCGCGTGCGCTGATGTTCCTGCAGTCGCAGGATGCCGAGCGCGATGTCGTAGAGCTCGTCTTCGTCGGCCTGGAACAGTTCGTCGCGCGGATAGGTCTCGAGCACGGTCACGAGCGACTTGCCGAGATGCCCGTTCGGCAGGAAGCCCGCGCGCTGGACGATGTTCGCGCATTTGCGCCGCACGATCGGGATGTCGGCGTACGAACCGAAATAGGCGGTCGACGTGTAGAGGCCGATGAAGCGGCGCTCGCCGCTGACCTTGCCGTCAGCGCCGACCAGCTTCACGCCGACGTAGTCGAGATAGCCGGGGCGGTGGACCGTCGCGCGCGAATTCGCCTTCGTCACGAAGATCGGCCACGCGCCGGTGATGATCTCGGCGGCGGCCGGCGGCAGCGGCGTCACGTCGGTTGCGCCGGGCGGGCGCAGCGATTCGCGCAGCAGGCCGAAGCCCGAGCCTTCGACGCCGCGCAGCGCGAAGCCGTTGCCGTCGGCCACGAGCGCGTAGTCGCGCTGGCCGAGGAAGGTGAAGTGATCGGCGACCATCCACTCGACGAACGCGCGCGCCTCGAGGTCTTCCGCGCTCGATTCGCGCGCCTTCATGTCCTTGATCGTCGCGCGGGCGATGTCGACGATCTTCGGCCAGTCCTCGACCGACGCGCGCACGTCGCCGAGCACGCGCGCGATGTCGTTGCGCAGCGTCTCGAGCAGCGTCGCGTCGCCGCAGCGATCCACCTCGAAATGGATGAACGACGCGAGCTGCGAGCTGCCGTCGCCGGGCGTCGCGCCGCCGGCGTCCACGCGCTCGATCGCGCCGTTGCCGCCGCGCCAGATGCGGAACACCGGGTGCAGCGCCGAGTGCAGTGCGAGGCCGAGGCGGTTCACCGCCATCGTCACCGAGTCGACCAGAAACGGCATGTCGTCGTTGACGATCTCGATCACCGTGTGATCGGAATGCCAGCCGTGCTGTTCGAGGATCGGGTTGTAGACGCGTAACCGCTCGCTGCCAGGGACGAATTTCTGCGCGGTCTGCCAGTGCGCCATCGCGGCGCCGTAGAGATCGGCGATGCTGCGGTTCTGCAGATCGTCGGCGTCGACGAAATCGTAGTAGTGGCGCAGGAACGGCTCGACGATCCGGAACGTGGCTTCGGGCAGGCGGGCGCGCGCGAATTCGACGACGTCGGAGAGCAGATGTGCGACCACTTCCTCGTTCTTCGCTTCCATGGCGGTCTCCTGGACGGGTGGCCATCGGCTGCTGCGGGTGTGTTCGGCATTATGCGCCGATTGGTGTGCCGATCGCGTCACCGCGCAATGTGCGGACGCACAACGGTGGCCTGCGCAGAGCGCCGCATGCTGCGTGCCGGCCGATAGGGTCGCGCGGCCGCGCGGCGACTGTCAGCGCGCGTCGCTCGACAGCTTGCCGGCCGTCGCGCGGTTGTCCTTTTTCATGTCGGTGAGCGCGATGTCCAGCGAGCGCCGCTTGCAGCCGGCGCCCGGCAGCCGAGAGCGGGCCGCCACGCATCACGGCGTCAGGACGGCGTGCGAACGACGATATCGGTTTCACCGAGGGATAAGCGTCGCGCGACGGCCACCGTGACCCACGATGCGAGCGCGAACGGCGCGGTGAGCGCGACGAGGCCCGCACGCATCGCGAGCCACTGGAGCAACGCGGCGAGCGCGGCTGCGGCGAGCGCCGTGCGGGTGCCGCGCGACATCAGCGCGAGCGCCGCGAGTGCGCCGTTGACGCCGAGCTGGCCGGCGTCGAACGCCGCGCCGCTGGCGCCGAACGCGACCAGCAGCACGCTCGACACGATCGCGCCGCCGAGCGCGAACGCCGCTGCGCGGCGCGATGCGGCCGCGATGCCGGCGACGATCAGCGCGGCGGGCCATGCGCCTTGCGCGAAGGTGGTCTGCGCGATACCGGACGACAGTGCGCACGCGATCGACGCAGGCGTCAGCGTCGCGCTCGTCGCGGCGTCGATCGGGTGTTGCACCGCGACAAGCGGCATCCACAGCGCGGTGACCGCGATGTACGGGCCTGAATACGGGCACTGCCGCCATTTGGCGAGCGGCGTGCGCAGCGCACGCTGCACGAGCGCTGCGCCGAGCGCGGCCGACGGCGCGAGCGCGAGCGCCGCGAGCGGAGCAGGCGCAAACGAAACGGCCGCCAGCGTGGCCAGCGCGCCGTTGAAGCCGTGCCGGCCCTGTTCGACGTCGCAATGCGCGGCGCCGCTCAGCGCCGCCGTCAGGTTCGCGACGGCCGCCCCGAGCAGCGCCGCGCACGCGAGCCGCAAGTCGGTCAGCGCGAGCGCGGCGATCAGCATGGCTCCCGTGAACGCGTTGGCCTGCAGCACGATCTGCCCGGTGCTGCGCAGCAGAATGCGCAGGGCGGTCGACGGGCTGGCTGAATGGGCGGTAGGCATGGCAGCGGACGAACAGGGCGAGCCGCGAGCATAGGACACCAACCGCCGCTTCGGAACGGGGTATTCCGGATACCGGGAATTTGTCGTCGGGCGCAGACGTGGCCGATTACGACACGCCTGGCGGCACTGAATTGCCGCTACCGCTCATCGTCCGCCGGTGCGCCCCTGCGCCCGCTTATGCGACCGTGACCGCGTGCCTTTCATGCATGGTCGCGAATCGATCGATCCGCGCCGCGATCAGATCCGGATTGCGCAGCACGACCCAGTGTGCGCCGTCAATCTCCTCGCGCACGTACTCTGCGAGCCAGCGATCGAGACCGACCGACATCTCGGGCGTCACGTAGCGATCGCGCACCGGCACGAGAATCTGCACGGGCGCCTGCGCATATCGCTCGCGCGGCCGTCGCGCCGTGGCGATGAAGTTCGCGCGATACAGCTGCAAGCCGTTCAGCGCATTCTTCAACTGCGCGGGATCACGCGCGGGCCGCACGCGTTCGGTCAACTGCAGCCAGCGCGGCCACAGTGCGCCGCCGCCGAGCCGCCACACCAGCGACGGCACGACCGGCAGATGAAAGAACGCGATGTACCACGATTTCAGGCTTTGCTCGAGCCGCATCTTCGCGCGGAACACGTGATCGAGGCATGGCCCGGAGATCGACGTATACGACGCGATGCGGCCGCGCCACGCCGGATCCGTGACGGCTTCCCAGCACTGGATCGAGCCCCAGTCGTGTCCGACCAGATGGAACGGCCGGTCGCCGCAGGTCGCGGCGGCGACGGCTTGCAGATCGTTGGCGAGTCGTGCGAGCGCGTAGTCCGCGCGCCGGCGCGGCGCATCGGACGCGCCTGCGCCGCGCACGTCATAGGCGATCACGCGGTAGCGCGTCGCGAGCCGCGCGCGCACCGGCGCCCATACGGCCGCGGAATCGGGATAGCCGTGCACGAGGATCAGCGGCGGCGCGCGTCGCGGGCCGCTGACGTAGACGGCCAGTTTCACGTCGCCGGAGCGAACGGTCAGCATCTCGCTTGCGCGCGCCATCGCGTCACGCCTGCGCGACCGGGTGCAACGGCACGCGGCGCGGCGCGGCCTGCGCCGCGTAGCGCGCATTGGTCGCATCGATGTTCGCGAGCAGTGTGTCGAGCCCTTGCAGATACTGATGGTTGTCGTGGTCCCACGGATGGAAGCCCGGCCGGAAGTAGTCGAGCCATTCGCGCGCGATGCTCGGGAACACGCCGGTCTTCGGGCCGTACAGATACTTGACGAGGCGGCCCATCCCGCCGAACCGCCCGTGCCAGCGACGGTGCGCGAGCATCAGCCGCACGTGAAAGTCGAACACGATGGTCCAGAACATCGCGGTGGTCAGCAGCATCGTGCCGGTGCGCAGCAGGTAGCTGCCGATTCCCGGCTTCATCACCGCGTTCCATACGTCGTACGACACCGCCTTGTGCTCCGTTTCCTCCATCGCGTGCCACATCCACATCTGCTGATAGCCTTCGACCGAGCCGTCGATCCGGTGCTCGTGGCCGGACAGCAGCTGGTTCGCGAGGATCGCCGTGTAGTGCTCGAGCGCGATGGTGATCGCGAGCTGCATCGAATGCGGCAGCACCTTCTTGAAGAAGCCGAGGATCGCCCACAGCCGCTTGTCCAGCTTGTGCGCGGGCAGGCCGGCCGACTGCAGCAGGTCGTTGTACTCGATGTGCTCGCGCGTGTGCATCGCTTCCTGGCCGATGAAGCCGAGCACCTGCTTCTTCAGCTGCGGATCCTCGATGCGATCGCGGTAGTTGCGCACCGAATCCATGAAGAAGCGCTCGCCGGCCGGAAACAGCAGCGACAGCGCGTTCATGAAGTGCGTGACCGGCACGCCCTGCACGTGCCAGTCTTTCGCGCGTTCGGGCGGCAGCGCGAAACGGATGTCGCGCCGCACCGGCATCATGTTCGGGGTCGTCATGATTGTTCTCCTCCCTGATTGCCTGCGTTGTTGTAAGTCGCGTTCAGCGGCGCGCCGGCCGCGGCGCCGTAGCGGGCCGCTGCGCGGCGCGCCTTCGCGGCCTCGCGGCGCGTCGCGAGCACGACGAGTGCCTGGTATGCGGCCGGCAATACGCGCGCCATCCAGTCGGCGGCCTTCGCGTCGCGGCCGATCAGCACGCGGCGCTTGTTGCCGCGCACGCCCGCGAGGATCGTGCGCGCGGCGTCGTCCGCGGTCGTGATGAAGAACTTCTCGAAGCTGTCCTTGCCTTGCTGCTCGCTTTCGACGATGAAGCCGACCATGTTCTTCGCGACGCGGCTCGACTGCGCGATGTTGGTGCGGATGCCGCCCGGATGCACGCAGGTGGCCGACACGCCGCACTTGATCATGTCGAGCTCCTGGCGCAGCGATTCGGTGAAGCCGCGCACCGCGTACTTCGTCGCGTTGTAGCCGCTCATCCCCGGCTGCGCGAAGATGCCGAAGATGCTCGACGTATTGATCACGTGGCCTTCGCCCGACGCCTTCAGATACGGCAGGAACGCCTTCGTGCCGTGCACGACGCCCCAGAAGTTGATGTTGACGATCCACTCGAGGTCGGCGTAATCCATTCCGTCGATCGTGCTCGACAGCGCGACGCCCGCGTTGTTGAAGATCAGGTTGACCTTGCCGTGTTCCTGCGCGGTGTCGGCCGCCCACGCGTACATCGCGTCGCGGTCGCCGACGTCGAGCACGCGCGTCGACACGCGCACCTTCGGCGCGATCGCGCGCACGATCCGCTCGGTTTCGGCGAGGCCGACGGCGTTCTTGTCGGCGAGCGACAGATGGCAGCCGGCCTGCGCGAGCTGCACCGCGAGCGAGCGGCCCATCCCCGAGCCCGCGCCGGTGATCGCGGCGACCTTGTTGGCGAAATCTCTCATGTCGGTTGCTCCTTTTCTGTCTCAGGCCGCGTCGGCGGAAGTGGATGTAGAAGCGGCCGGCGCTGCCGCGGGCCGCGCGCTCGCAGCGTGCTGCGGTGCGCGGTACGCGTGGTAATCGGCGATCGAGAAGTGCGCGGTGGCCTGCCGGAAGCGCCAGGTGAAGCCCGGCCACAGCGTCGTGTTCTTGCCGGTGCGTGGATCGAGGTACCAGCTCTTGCAGCCGCCCGTCGACCAGATCGCCTTCTTCAGCTTGCCCTGCAGCGCGCTGTTGTACTGCGCCTCGACGAGCGGGCGCACCTCGATCGCGTCGGCGCGTTCGCGCTGCATCGCGCGCAGCGCGCCGAGGATGTACTCGATCTGCGATTCGATCATGAACACCATCGAGTTGTGGCCGAGCCCCGTGTTCGGGCCGACGATCATGAAGAAGTTCGGGTAGCCGGGCAGCGTCGTGCCGAGATACGCATGCGCGCCGTCGCGCCACGCATCGACGATGTCGAGGCCGCCGCGGCCGATGATCGCGCCGCGCGGATACGGGTCGGCGACCTGGAAGCCGGTGCCGTAGATCAGGCAGTCGACCTCGTGCCGCTTGCCGTCGGTCGTCACGACCGCATCGGCTTCGATGTGGTCGATGCCGGTCGTGATCACGTCGACGTTCTTGCGCGACAGCGCCGGGTAGTAGTCGTTCGAGATCAGCACGCGCTTGCAGCCGAGCGTGTAGTTCGGCGTGACGGTCCTGCGCAGTTCCGGATCGGGGATCTGCTTGCGGATGTGCCGCAGCGCGAGCTTCTGCACGTTCTTCATCAGCGACGGATGGATCGCGAAGCCGAGCACGCGCGATTCGAGCATCCAGTAGATGCCGCTGCGCACCAGCTTCTGCGTGAACGGCAGCGTGCGGAACAGCCACTTCTCGACGCGCGTCAGGTTGCGGTCGGGCTTCGGCATGATCCACGGCGGCGTGCGCTGGAACAGCGCGAGGCTTTTCACGCGCGGCGCGATCTGCGGCACGAACTGGATCGCGCTCGCGCCCGTGCCGATCACCGCGACGCGCTTGCCTTCGAGCGGGTAAGCGTGGTCCCACTGCTGCGAGTGGAACGCGCGGCCCTCGAAGGTTTCGATGCCGGCGATCGCGGGCAGCGCGGCGCGCGACAGGCCGCCCATCCCCGACACCAGCACGCGCGCCGACAGGCGCTTGCCGTTCGCGAAGGTCAGGCGCCAGCGCTGCGCGGCTTCGTCGTACTCGGCGCGCTGCAGCTCGTGGTTCATTCGCAGATGCGGACCGATGCCGAAACGCTGGACGCAGTCTTCGAGATACGCGCGGATTTCCGGCTGCGGCGCGAACATGCGCGTCCAGCGCGGGTTCGGCGCGAACGAGAACGAGTAGACGTGCGATTGCACGTCGCAGGCACACCCGGGGTAATGGTTGTCGCGCCAAGTGCCGCCGACCGACGCGGCCTTCTCGAGGACGACGAAGTCGGTCGCGCCCGTCTGCCGCAGGCGAATGGCCATCCCGAGACCGGCGAAGCCGGTGCCGATGATGGCGATGTCGGTGGTTTCGTCCGGGCCGTCATGACCGTCATGACCGTCATGGCCGGGCGGGCCGAAAGGCAACGTGCGAGCATTCATCCGGGTGTCTCCGATCTGGCTCATTTTTGAATGTTACATTGGTTGATGTAACGATAGGGCGTGAACCGGGAAACCGCAAGCGCCTAGAACGCTCGCTCTAATGGCCGGAAGCCGCGTGGCAGAAGGGTTTGCGCCGTTTGGAACGGTGTGGTGTTGCGGCGGTGCGGGAGGGCCGCAAGCACCCGCCGGCGGGTGGTCGGCCGCGGGGCGAGCTGACCGCCGGCCGGCGGCCGACCGTTTGAAACACGCTCAGGGTCGGATCGTTGCGCCCGTCGTCTCATGGAAAACCCCGGCCACGATCGTGAGCTGCGCGAGCGCATAGAGGCCCCAGATCAGCAGCTCGATACCCGGAAACACGCCGATGAAGCGGCCGACGCCGATCAGCGTGTCCGAGCCGACGAAGATCAGGCTACCGAGCGCGACCAACGGCCCGCGCGTGCGGGCCGCGAGCGCGAGGCTCGCCATCGTGCACAGCGCCAGCATGTAGACGGCCACCGGTACGAGCAGATCGCCGAGGTGTGCGAAGAACGCTGCGTAGCAGGCGGCCGCCGCGATCCACAGCGCGATCGAAGCGCCGACGCGCCAGCCGCGCGGCCGCGCGCGCCAGCGCAAGAACAGCGCGCAATAACACAGGTGCGTGAGCAGGAACGCGCCGAGGCCCAGCACGAACGACGGCGGCCACGCGGGCAGCGCGAGCAGCACGTCGCCGAGCACGGCGGTGGCGAGCGCCGCGCACAGCCACGCGCGCTCGCGCGGCGCGGGGCACGCACTGCCCGCGGCGAGCAGCAGGATGCCCATCGCCGCTTTGGCGACGGGTTGGCCGGGATAGGGCGCGGTGACCAGCGACAGTCCGTACAGCAGCGCGGCGACGGCGGCGAGCGGCCAGAGCCGGCGATAGGGGGCGGGAAGCGTGGCGATCAACGCGGTGTCTCCGGATCGTGGTGGTCTGCGATGGTTTGCGATGGACGGCGCGCGGGCGAGCGCGCGGCTGCACGCATTATCGGGAACAAACGGCGCGCGAAAACCGGCGAATCCTTCTAGGAAACGACGGCGCGCGAGCGGCGTGACCAAGCGGTTTTTTTGCACGTTGCCCCGGTCGCGCCGGGGCAAGGGTTGCGGTCCGCCTTGCTATGCTCGCTTCCGGTATTGACGTTGTCCCGCCCGGCCGTGCGTAGCGATGCGCGCCGGTGCGAGCCCGATGAACGCGTGCCCGGCCCGCGCCATTGCGCAGGACGGCCTCCACGCATTCCACGCATGACAGGTTCCACCATGACCGAACTTCTGCATGGCGACGGCGCGATCCGTCGCACGACGCCGTACGGCTCGTCGATCGAGAACACCTACGCGGGCGTGCTGTCGTTCATGCGCCGCAACTATTCGCGTGTGCTCGACGGCGTCGACGTCGCGATTTCCGGCGTGCCGCTCGATCTCGCGACAACCTATCGCTCCGGCGCGCGGCTCGGGCCGGCCGCGATCCGCGCGGCGAGCGTGCAGCTCGCGGAGCTGCATCCGTATCCGTGGGGCTTCGACCCGTTCGACGATCTCGCGGCCGTCGACTACGGCGACTGCTGGTTCGACGCGCACAATCCGCTGTCGATCAAGCCGGCGATCGTCGAGCATGCGCGCACGATCCTGCGCTCGGGCGCGAAGATGCTCACGCTCGGCGGCGATCACTACATCACGTATCCGCTGCTGGTCGCGCATGCGGAGCGCTACGGCCGTCCGCTGTCGCTGATTCATTTCGACGCGCACTGCGATACCTGGGCCGACGACGAACCGGACAGCCTCAATCACGGCACGATGTTCTACAAGGCGGTGAAGGAAGGGCTGATCGATCCGGCGACGTCGGTGCAGGTCGGCATCCGCACGTGGAACGACGACTTCCTCGGCATCGAGCGGCTCGATGCAGCGTGGGTGCATGACCATGGCGCGCGCGCGGCGGTCGAGCGCATCGTCGGGATCGTCGGCGCGCGGCCTGCCTATCTGACCTTCGATATCGACTGTCTCGATCCGGCGTTCGCGCCCGGCACGGGCACGCCGGTTGCCGGCGGGCTGTCGTCCGCGCAGGCGCTGGCGATCGTGCGCGGGCTCGGCGCGGTGGATCTGATCGGCGCGGATGTGGTCGAGGTCGCGCCGGCCTACGACCATGCGGACATCACGGCGATCGCGGCCGCGCACGTCGCATGCGATCTGCTGTGTCTGTGGCGGCAGAAGAAGGTGGCTGGACGCTGAGGTGGCGCGTCGTGCACGCGTCGCGCAGCCGGCAAGGTCGGTGGCCGCGAGCGTTCGCCGATGGCGGCTTGCGTGCGACGTCCGCACAGCAGACGCAGAACGCGTGTATCGCAGCGCGCGGCACCGATGAAGCACGAAGGCCGACGGGCAGAGCGCCCGTCGGCCTGATTCGAGCGGATGCCGCCGCGTGTATTACTTCGCCGCCAGCGCGCCTGCCACCCGCTTGTCGGTCCACGCATTCTCCGCCACGCTCAGCTTCTGCGGAATCAGCTTCGCTGCATAAAACGCGTCGGCCACGCGCTGCTGCACGGCCACGATGTTCTCGTCGATCGGCACCGCGCCGAACGGCACACGCTGGATCCACGTCTGCACGAGCGGCAGCGGCAGGCCGACCTTCGGGGCGATCAGCGCGGCCGTCTCGGCCGGATGGCCGTTGACCCACAGGCCCGTCTCGCGCACCTGCTTCAGGATCGTGCCGACCACGTCCGCGTGTTGTTCGGCGAACGTGCGCGTAGCTTCGTAGAAGTTGTTCGCGGGCGTGAGGCCCGTATAGTCTGACAGCGTGCGCACCTTCAGCGAATTCTGGGCGGCCGCGTAATACGGGTCCCACACGGCCCATGCATCGACGTTGCCGCTTTCGAATGCGGCGCGCGCGTCGGCGGGCGGCAGGTAGACGGGGCGAATCTCGTCGTAACGCACGCCGGCCTTCTTCAGCGCTTCGAGCAACAGATAGTTCGCGCTCGAACCCTTCTGCAGCGCGACCTTCTTGCCGCGCAATTCGGACAGCGAGCGAACCGGCGAATCGGCCTTCACGAACACCGCTTCGTTGTGCGGCGACGGCGGTTCGGCGGCGACGTACACGAAGCGCACGCCCGCGGCCTGTGCGAACACCGGCGGCGGTGCGCCCGTATAGCCGAAGTCGATGCTGTTCGCGTTCAGCGCCTCGAGCAGTTGCGGGCCGGCCGGGAATTCGAACCACTGGACGTCGTAGCCGAGCGGCTTCAGCCGCGCCTCCAGCGCGCCCTGGCTTTTGAGCACCGACAGCAGCCCGGCCTTCTGATAGCCGATGCGTACGACCTTGTCGGCGCTGCCTTGCGCGAGCGCCGATGTCGCGGCGGCGACGGCGAGCGCCGTCACGGCGATGCGGGCGATCCAGCGGGTGAAACGAATCATCGAACGGACTCCATGCGAGACGTCTTCGGAAAGCGGCGTGTGCCGCTCGGTTGGAAGAATCGTCGCACGGGCGACCGGGCCCGCAAACCAAGCATTGCCGATATGAATATGACCGCGGCGGTCCTATGCTTTGTCGCCGTTGCCTTTCCTGGGCGAGCGGCCGGCGTGCTCGGAAGGGGCGGATGCGCTGGCCTGTCGCGCGGCTTCGTCGCTGAGCTTCTTGTCGAGGATCGTCGCGACGCGGCCGCCCAGATAGGCGCTGGCCGCGTTCTCGAGCGCGCGATTGGTCTCGGCTTCGACGAACACGGCCGCGAGCGGACGCAGCCGCCAGATGGCGTCGACGAGCGCCGGCACGTCGGTGACCGGCGGCAGCGTGCCTTCGTCGTAGCGGTCGAGCCGCTTCACGACGAGATCGACGAGCAGCCGCGCGATCGCATCGAAGTGCGGTCGCGCGACGCTGATCACGTCGAGCAATTCGCGCGGCGGGATGCCTTCCTTCGTCATCGCGGCCGCTGCTTCGAGCAGCGCGGGGCTTTTGGCGACGAACGACAGGCCGTGCCGTTCGAGCAGCCCGAACTCGGTTACGCGCGACAGCTGGGACGCCGTCTGCGGGCCGAACATCTGGGCGAGCGCGGCCAGCGAGTAGGTCTTGGGCCGTTCGTGCGACCACCGTCCGCCGATCGCGGTTTCCAGCCCGAGGATCGAGCGCAGGTCGTGGCCTTCGTCGATCGCCATGATCAGATCCTGGATGTTCGACAGCGTGTAGCCGCGCGCGAGCAGGTGGTTGATCAGCTTCAGGCGGGCGACGTGGGTGTCGTCGTAGATGCCGACGCGCCCGCGCTTCTCGGGCGGCGCGAGCAGCCCGCGATCCTGGTATGCGCGGACGTTGCGCACGGTCGTGTCGGATACGCGCGCGAGTTCGTCGACCGTGTACTCGTTGCGGGAATCCGCTGCGGCCTCGTCAGGCGTGTTGGGAGTCTGTTTTGGCATGCGGCCATTCTAGCGCGACGCGCCGGCGTCGGGCGTCGCGAGGAGCGTGCGCGCGCCGTCGCCGAGCGCGCGTTGCAGCAGCGCGGTATCGATCCAGCGGCCATGCTTGTAGCCGACCGCCTTCAGCACGCCGGCCGGCTCGAAACCGAATGCGCGATGCAGCGACGTCGAGCCGCCGGTGCCGCCGTCGGCGATCACGGCGATCATCTGCCGCCACGGGCCGGCCTCGCAACGCGCGATCAGCGCGGCGAGCAGCGCACGGCCGATGCCGCGGCCGCGCTGCGCGTCGTCGATGTAGATCGAATCCTCGATCGTGTGGCGGTACGCGCTGCGCGTGCGATACGGCGTCGCATACGCGTAGCCGGCCACGCGGCCGTCGCATTCGGCGACGAGATAGGGCAGGCCGTGGCGCAGCACCGCGTCGCGGCGTGCGCGCAATTCGGCGACGTCGGGCGGGGCTTCCTCGAACGACGCGACGCTGTGGCGTACGTGGTGCGCATAGATCGCGTGAATGGCGTCGAGATCGGCATCGGTCGCGTCGCGGACGGTGCAGGCGGGAGCGTCGGGCATGGCGGCAAGGCGGGCGGATGAAAACGCTACTATGCCGGCCGTCGGGCGGCGCGGTAAAGGCGGTGGTCAGCGGGCGCGCTGCGTGCGGCGCCGGCTCTACAGATGGCCATCCGCGTCGCGGACCGCTTCAGCGATCGCATCGGCGACGCGTTGCACGCGTGGCGAACGGCGCACGTCCGGGTGGACGACCAGCCAGATCTCGCGCTCGATTTCGCAGCGCGGGGCGGATGTCAGTTCGATTAGGGCGGGTGCGGTGGGGCGGTCGGTTGAAGTGGTTTTGGTGATCGGAGCGGTTGTCGCGATCGAAGGGGGTGAAGTGGTTGAAGTAGGCGAGGCGCTTGAAGTGCTCGACGCGGCCGACGCGGCCGAAGCACCCGATGCGCTCGATGCGCTCGATGCGCTCGAAGTGGTCGAGGCGCTCGAAGTGGTCGAGGCGGGCGGCGCAGTCGAAGTGATCGAAGTACCCGGCGCACCCGAAATGCCCGAAGCGACCGAACCCGCCTCCATCCCCGGCAAATCGACGAGAAACCGCGGCAGCAGCGCGATGCCCGCGCCCGCCACACACGCGCGATGCAGCGCGGCGAGATCGTTCGAGATGAACGCGAAACGGCGCCCGGCCGCGAAGCGTTCGAGCCACTGCTGCTGCGGCATTTGCGCGAGCGCGTCGTCGTAACCGACGAACGCCCACGTATCGGGCGGCGCGGCGGCCCAGTCGGGCGACGCGCACAGTGCGAAGCGCATCGTGCCGAGCCGGCGGGCGGCCAGGCCCGGCTCGCTCGGCCGCGACAGGCGCACCGCGAGGTCGGCTTCGCGCGCGTACAGGTTGGCCGCATGCATGTCGCCGATCAGGTCGATCCGTAGCGCCGGCCACGCGCGCTGCGCGCGGGCGAGCCGCGGTGCGAGGAAATGACTCGCGAACACCGGCGACGCCGACACGCGCACGACGCCGTCGAGCGTCGCCGCGCCCTGCGCGGCGCGCGCGAACGCATGCACGTCGGCCTCGACGCGCGCCGCATGCTCGGCCAGATGCAGACCTTCGTCGGTCGGCGGCCAGCCGCGCGGCAGCCGGTCGAACAGCCGGATGCCCAGCGCCGACTCCAGCGCGTCGATGCGCCGCGCGACCGTCGAATGCTGGACCTGCAGCGCGCGTGCGGCGGCGGACAAGCTGCCGCCGCGCATCACCGCGAGGAAGTAACGCAGATCGTCCCAGCTCATCGCCGGCGCGGAACCGCTGGATGGATCGGTCGAATTTTGCACAGGAAGTGGGCGGGAAACGGGAATTTCGCTCGATTATGCACAATGGGATGATCGCGTCACTTCATACGAACGCGAGGAATGCCATGACCCGAACTGAAACCGCGATCCGCATCGGAATCGACCGCTACGGCGACGCCGGTGCGTTGCGCCGCGTCGATGCGCCCGTCGCGCCGCCCGGCCCCGGCGAAGTGCGGATTCGACAGACCGCCGTCGGCGTGAATTTCGTCGACATCTATTTCAGGACGGGCGCGCATCCGTTGCCGGCGCTGCCGGCTGCGCTGGGCGTCGAGGCCGTCGGCGTGGTGGACGCGGTCGGGCCGGGCGTGGACGCCGTCGTCGCCGGCCAGCGGGTCGCCTATGCGGGGTTGCCGACCGGCAGCTACGCGAGCCTGCGCACGCTGCCCGTCGAGCGCGTGGTGCCGGTGCCAGACGGCGTGAGCGACGAAACGGTGGCCGGCGGCCTGTTGAAGGGGATCACCGTCTACATGCTGTTGCACCGCGTGCGGCAGGTGGCGGCTGGCGATAGCGTGCTCGTCCACGCGGCAGCGGGTGGCGTCGGCCTGCTGGCGACGCAGTGGGCGCACGCGCTCGGCGCGCGCGTGATCGGCACGGTCGGCTCGACGGCCAAGGCCGCGCTGGTGCGCGCGCATGGCGCGCAGGCGGTGGTCGATTACCGTGACGAGGATTTCGTCGCGGCCGCCCGCGCATTCGGCGGCGGCGCGGGCGTCGACTACGCGATCGACGGGATCGGCGGCGACGTGCTGACCCGCACGCTCGGCGCCATCCGCCCGTTCGGGATGGTGGCGAGCATCGGGCAGGTGGCCGCGATCGGCGCGCGACAGACGATCGATCTCGACGAGCTCGGCCCGGCGCGCTCGATCGCATTGGCGCGGCCGAGCGTGCTGGGCTTCATCGCGCGCGACGTGGCCGGCTATCGGGACGCGGCGCGCGCGACGCTCGAGCGGTTTGCGCGCGGGATGCACGTGGAGGTCGCCGCGCGGTTGCCGCTAGAACAGGCTGCCGACGCGCATCGCTTGCTCGAAACGCGGCAGACGACCGGCGGCGTGGTGCTGCTGCCGTGAGCGCGGGCGGCAGGGCTGCCGCTCGAGCAGGCCGCCGCCGCGCACCGCTTGCTCGAAACGCGGCAGACGACCGGCGGCGTGGTGCTGGTGCCGTGAGCGCGGGCGGCAGGGCTGCCGCTCGAATAGGCCGCCGACGCGCATCGCTTGCTCGAATCGAAGCAGACGACCGACGGCGTAGTGATGCTGCCGTGAGCGCGTGCGGCGCGACTGCCGCTCGACCAGGCCGCCGCCGCGCACCGCTTGCTCGAAATGCAGCAGACGACCGGCGGCATGGCCCTGATGCCGTGAGCGCGGCAGGCGCGGTTACCGCTCGACCAAGCCGCCGACGCGCACTGCTTGCTCGAATCGAGGCAGACGACCAGCGGCGTGGTGCTGCCGCCTCGCGCACTTTCCCGCCTCGCGCGACTGCGCCCGGCCGACAGCGCTGCCGCCTCGCGCGCCGCCACCGCCAATTCAACGCCGCGTCCGCAGCGGCGCGCGCTCGACGAACCACGCGAGCACGAACGCGATCGCGATCACGCCCGTCGCCGCGAGGTACACACCGTGCAGCGAGCCGGCGAACGCATGCAGGTACGCGTCGCGCACCGCGGCCGGCAACTGCTGGACGGCCGTCGGCCCGAGCGCTGCCGGCAGCGTCGCGTCGGCCGGCAGCGCTTGCTCGAGCCGCGACTGCAGCCCGTGCGAGAACAGCGCGCCGAACGCGGCCACGCCGAGCGAGCCGCCGATCGAGCGGAACAGCGTCGCACCGGAGGTCGCGACGCCCATGTGCCGGAATTCGACGGCGTTCTGCACGGCGAGCGTCAGCACCGGCATCACCATGCCGAGCCCGATGCCGAGCAGCGCCATGTACGCGTAGATCGTATGCAGCGACGTGTCGAGCGACAGCGTCGACAGCAGCGCCATCGCGACACCGCCGAGCAGCGTTCCGGCGATCGGAAACGGCCGATAGGTGCCGAACCGCGCGATCAGCCGGCCGCTCGCGACCGACATCGTCAGCATCCCGCCCATCATCGGCAGCAGCTGCAAGCCGGCCTGCGACGGCGTCGAGCCCTTGACGACCTGCAGATAGAGCGGAATGAACGTGACGGAGCCGAACAGCGCGATGCCGACGACGAAGCCGATCAGGCTCATCAGCACGAAGGTGCGCTGACGGAACAACTCGAGCGGCATGATCGGCTCGGCCGCGAGCCGCTCCTCGTAGACGAAGCCGCCGATCGCGACCGCGCCGAGCACGAGCGTCAGCCACAGTTGCGGCGACGACCACGCCAGCAGCGAACCGCCTTCGCTGGTGAACAGGATCACGCAGGTGAGCGCCGTCGCGAGGAACGCGGCGCCCATGTAGTCGATCCGGTGCTTGACGGGCGCCGCCTGCGGGCGGAACGCGACGCCGATCACCGCGAGCGCGAGCGCGCCGAGCGGCAGGTTGATCGTGAAGATCCAGCGCCACGACAGGTGCTCGACGAGGAAGCCGCCGAGCAGCGGCCCGACGATGGTGGCGAGGCCGTAGACGCCGCCGAACATCCCCTGGTAGCGCGCACGGCGATCGGGCGGCGCCAGGTCGCCGATCGCCGCCATCGTGACGACCATCAGCCCGCCGCCGCCGAGCCCTTGCAGCGCGCGCAGCACGATCAGCTGCGGCATGTCCTGCGCGATGCCGCATAGCGCGGAGCCGGCGAGGAACAGCGCGATCGCGGCCTGCAGCACGACTGTGCGGCCGTAGAGGTCGCCGAGCTTGCCGTACAGCGGCAGCACGACCGTCGACGACAGCAGGTACGCGGTGACGACCCACGACAGCCGGTCGAGGCCGCCGAGCTCGCCGACGATGGTCGGCAGTGCGGTCGACACGATCGTCTGGTCGAGCGCGGACAGCAGCATGACGAGCAGCAGCGCGGCGACGATCGGCCCGCTCGGCGCGTCGCGGCCGGCCGCGGCGGTGGGCGGGACAGCAACGAGAGTATTGGTTTCCATTGAAATATCTGCCTTGGCAGTGAATCGGTCGAAATATAGGCGTATTCCGTTGTCCGATCAATGATCGTCGTGGCTCGAATTGTTGCAGCGGTAACGGGAGATTTCAGGTCAGATGAATTGACCGAGATCAGTGTGCAAGCACACTTCGCACTCAAGTTTTTTGCAGGGAAACCGTAATAAAGAATGCCGCGGTCCGATTGCCGCGGCATTTTTCATCGCTCACTCCCGACATGATGAACCTGAACGCCCTGTTTTCCCGCTTTTCGATCCGTACGCGGATCTTTTCCACGCTCGGTCTGGTGGCCGTGCTGCTCGTCGTGTCGGGCCTGATCGGCCTTGCCGGGATGCAGAGTTCGAACCGCGCGCTCGACGAGGCCTATACGCGCCAGATGGTCGCGAAGACGGCGCTGTCCGCGGCGAACCTGAACCTGATGATCGTGCGCACCACGCTCGACCGCGCGCTCGTGCATCCGGACGCGCCGGAGGTGCCCGATCTCGTCGGCAAGGCCGAAGGTTATCTCGCGAAAGCCGACGCGGCGTGGCGCACCTACGCGGCGATGCCGCACGACGGCGACGAAGCTCCGCTCGCGAGCCGGCTCGACGCCGCCCGCCAGGCGCTGATCGGGCAGGCGCTGAAGCCGATGATCGACGCGATGCGCGGCGGCCGCCGCGACGACGCCGACCGGCTGCTGATGACGGTCGCGCCGCCGCTGTCGGTCGCGCTCGCGCAGGCGACCGATGCGCTGGACGCATACCAGGCGGCGCGCGGCAAGGACGTCTACGACACCGCGCAGACCTATTACGGCTGGATGCGCATCGGCGCGCTCGCCGGCATCGCGTTCGGGCTGGCCGCCTGCTTCGGCTGCGCGGTCGGGCTGCATTTCGCGATCACGCAGCCGGTGAACCGGCTGCTCGCGCATTTCCGCCGCCTGTCGGACGGCGATCTGACGGCCGAGCTGCACTGGTCGTCGCGCGACGAGATGGCCGAGCTGGTCAAGGGCGTGACGGGGATGCAGCGTAGTCTCGCCGATACGGTGCGCCAGGTCAGCCGCGGCTCCGAATCGATCTCGACCGCCACGCACCAGATCGCGGCCGGCAACACGGACCTGTCGCAGCGCACCGAGGAGCAGGCGTCGGCGTTGCAGCAGACGGCCGCGAGCATGGAACAACTGACGGCCACCGTGAAGCAGAACGCCGATCACGCGGTCGAGGCGCAGGCATGTGCGGACAACGCGAGCGAGATCGCGACGCGCGGCGCGACGGTCGTCGGCGAGGTGATCGGCACGATGAACGAGATCGACCAGAGCTCGCAGAAGGTCGCCGACATCATCGGCACCATCGAAGGCATTGCGTTCCAGACCAACATTCTCGCGCTGAACGCGGCGGTCGAAGCCGCGCGGGCAGGCGAGCAGGGCCGCGGCTTCGCCGTGGTCGCGGGCGAGGTGCGCACGCTCGCGCAGCGCTCGGCGTCGGCCGCGAAGGAAATCCGCACGCTGATCGGCGAGTCGGTCGAGCGCGTCTCGACGGGCTCGAAACTGGTCGGCGTGGCCGGTGCGACGATGCAGGACATCCAGCAGGCGATCGGCCGCGTGACCGGCATCATGACCGAGATCGCGGCAGCGTCGAACGAGCAGCGCGACGGCATCGAGCAGGTGAACCGCGCGGTGTCGCAGATGGACGAGGTGTCGCAGCAGAACGCGGCGCTGGTCGAACAGGCCGCGGCCGCCGCGGCGTCGCTCGAAGAGCAGGCGGAAGGTCTGCGTCGGGCGGTGGGGACGTTCCGGGTCGCGTGACGCATCGGGCGCCGGCGCATGCAGCGGCCGGCGCGGCTGCCGGCGTGCCGTTGTTGGCGTCGCCGGGGTCGCCGGGGCAGCCGTGCGTCAAGCGGCCGGCAGTTGCGCAGCCGCGCGCGCCGACGCGACGAGCAGCAGCTTCATCGTCGCGCGGGTCGCGCCGACGAACAGCTTGCGGGCCGCGCGCGCATCGAGCGTGTCGAAGTCGACCTCGGTGAGGATCACGCAGGGCGCCGATTGCCCCTTGAACCGGTAGATCGAATCGAGGAGCACGTCGCCTTCGCGGTATTCAGGGTTGCCGAACAGGTCGTACTTCCCCGTGAACCGTTTCAGCCGGTGCGGGCCGAGCTGGTCGAGCCGCGCCAGCACCGAGCTCTCGCGGCCGCGATACGACAGCACGGCGATGTCCTGCTTGCGAAAGCCGAGCGACAGCGCGTGCGTGATCGCGCGCTTGGTCGCGTCGATGCACGCGTCGGCGAGCGCGTCGTCGGCCGCGCCGGCTTCCCCGTATGACGACACGGCCGGATCGGAACCGTCGAACGGGCTGCCGGAGCGCAGCTCGGCCGCGAGTGGCTCCACCCGGCCGACGACGTCGCGCACGAATTCGAGCAGGTCGCGCGGGCTGCGATAGTTGGTCAACGCCTTCAGCGTGACCCAGCCGGGCAACGCGACGGGCTCGCGCAGATACAGGTTCTGCAGCGGATCTTCCAGCCACCACCAGGCGCCGTTCGGCGCGAGCAGGCGCTCGAGGGCCGTCGCCCACGGCGCGTGGAAATCCTGACCTTCGTCGACGATCAGCACGTCGAAGCGCCAGCGCTCCGTCACCGGTGTTTCGGCGAAGCGCGCCTCGAGCCGCTCGAACGCGCCGGGCGCGTCGAAGTCGGGCGTATAGCCGCCGTCGCGCGCGACCCAGTCGCACAGCTGATGGTAGTTCGCGATCGTCGCGCCGGGCGGCGCGATGCGTGCGATGTAGTCGGCGAGCGGCCGGTTGAAGCACACGTAGAGCACGCGCTTGCCGGCCGCGAGCGCGTCGCGCATCGCCTGCACCGCGAGCTGGGTCTTGCCCGAACCGGCCGTGCCCGTCACGCGCAATCGGAACGGCGTGAACTCGAGCTGGCGCGCCCATGCGGCGAGCCCGCCCGACAGCCGCGTGACCAGCGTGCCGGCCTGGCCGACGAGCGCGCTGGTATCGGGCGTGAGCGCGAGCTCGTCCGCGAAGAAGTGATGCAGCTTCGCGGCGTTCGGCAACGGCGCGTCGTCGTCGGGGAGAATCTGCTGGATGACCTGCGCGAGCTGCGCCTTGCGCGAGGCATCGACGATGCGGTCCGCCGGGACGCCGGCGATCGCCGTGTCGCGGATCGCGTAGTCGGGGCAGTACAGCAGCGCATCGACGCCGTAGACGCCCGCGCCGAGTGCGGCCGTCAGCCGCCGGTGCAGCGTTTCCTGCGTGCGCGCGAGCTGGATCGGGACGTTGCGCTCCTTCTGCAGGTAGACCTTGACGAGGCCCTTCGGCGTTTCGCGCAGGAAGCCTGCCTTCTGCTCGATCAGCAGCACGCGGCCCGCTGCGCTGACGACCACGAAGGCCGCTTCGCCGAACACCGAGAAGCCCTGGTCGGCGCGCGTCCAGTGGACGCCGTGATAGACGGTGTAGGTGTCCGGCAGCGCGTGTTCGAGCGCGGCGAGCGTCTCGCGCTCGCGTTCGGCCGCGCCGGTGGCGGCAAGGCTTTTCCAGTCGTCGGGAATCAGGCGGGCCATGAAGTCGGGCGGCGGAGGCCGGTCGTGAACGGAATCCGGCCATTGTACTGACGAACCCGTGCGCCACCGCCGAGCGGCCTGCGCCGGCTGCCCGTCAGCGCAGGCCGGCGCTCAACTGCGGGCCAGCCGCTTCGCGAGATCGGCGCTGAGAATCGCCATGCGCGCGGGCTTTTCGTAGCAGACGACGTCGAACGCGCGGATCACTTCGCTGATGTCCGCTTCGCTCGCGCGACCGGTCAGCAGGTCGCCGGTCAGCACGAAGATCGGGGCGCCTGGATTGTCGGACGTGCGCACCGCCTTGATCGCGGTGGCGGCCGTGCCGTCGTCGAACCGCCATTCGGTGACGACCGCATCGAACGCCTGGCCCTGCAGCGCGTCGACGAACGGCGCGAGGCCGTCGAACGCGGCGGTGGCGAAGCCTTGCCGTTCGAGATAGCGGCACAGTTCGGTCGCGCTGACGCGGTCGGGATCGATCACCGCGACGATCAGCTTGTCGCTTTCGGCGCGGCGCGGATATATCTCGATCTTGTGCACGTCGTACGCGTTTTGATACAGCACGCCGGTGTGGCGCAGCACGCGCCAGCGGCCGTTCTGTTCGTAGGCGACGAATTCGGGGCGGGCGCCCGCTTCGAGCGGCGCGCCGATCCACGCGGTGCATGGAATTTCGGCGACGCCCGCATAGAGCACGGCTTCCTGCGAACAGGCGCCGACCATGCCGGGGTCGAGCGTCTGCGCGCCGAACAGTTGGGCGGCGGGCTCGCCATAGGCTTCGGCGACTTTCTTGATCTGCGAGAGCGTCCAGGGGCTGCTGCCGCGCAGTTTGCGGTGACCCTGCGAAAAACTCAGGTCGAGGATGCGGCACAGCTCGGTGGTCTGCTGGCGCTTGCCGATGCCGTTGCGGGTCATCAACTCGCGCACGCGCTCGGCAACCGCGAGGGAATCCGTGGTGATTGCTTCAGTGGTCATGCTACGGGAACGGATCGTGACGTTCAGAACGACGCCTTGCGGCAGTCTCGGCGGACAGTCTTGAGGACGTCCAGGGGCGAGCCGACCGGCCACGCGCGGAAACGATAACTTTACCGCAAAACTGCGGCCATTCCGTGGCCGAAAAGATGGGTTTCTGTGAAAGGTGTGTCACGACGTTACGCGATGCGCACCGCTTCGGGGCATGCATAACGGTCGGCGCCGGGCCCGGGTGCGCCGCGTCGGCCTCGGCGCGCAGCCGCGCAGCATGCGGCCCTTTTTCGATGAAATCCTCTAGCGCAACCGATGAAGTTACAGTTGCCGGGCGCTGCCTGCACGAGCCGCACGCCATGCTACGATTTCGCTCGTCTCAAAACAGATCGAAGCGATGCAGAAAAAGTTTGTGATGCGCGGGTATGAGATGAACTGCGAGCCGCGCGTGACCGAGAACGGCAAATATGCTGCGCAAGTCGAGGTGACGAAGCTGGGTTTCAGCCGCGAGGCCGCATTCCGCAAGCTGGGCGAATTCGACACCGAAGCGGAAGCCGTCGCGTACGCGAAGAAATTCTCGGAAGAATGGTTGAGCCGCTACGCATAGCGCGCCGACGGGTTGCGGAACCCTCGAGCAGTACGCTCTCCTGACAGCCGAACTCGTTCAACGAAGCCAGCCATGCCAGGCGTGCCACGTGCGATCGCTTTGATTCATTCCATATGGTTGCGAATGGCGACGTAAATTTGTAGATTGATCGGATGAATCGCCGGTATCGGCCGATGATTGGTAGAACGACACGCAACGGGAGACCGTCAATGTCAGCCTTGTGCATGCAGACCATCGTTCACGGCAGGACCGTCCAGGTCGTGCTCTCACCCGAGCGGCGAACCGCCAGGATCCACATCGTCGACGACGAATCGGGCAGCTATCCCCCGCGCACGATCAGCATCGAACAGTATTTGAGCGCCGGGATGACCGACGAGCAGATCGCGCGGCATGTTCTCGAAGTCGTCACGATGTCGGTCGAGCAACTCGCCAGATTGCAGCCGTTCGACCGCGCGAGCGGAAACCGCAACCGCACGCGCCATAGCCACTGATTCGGGTCGCGCCCGACTGCCGGCGTTTGCCGCCGGAGACTCCTTCCACGATTCACGCGCATCGCCGTATGCGGCACCGCATACGGCGAGCATTGCCGCGACTATCAGGTCTGTGTCTGCGGCTGCGCGCTGCCGGCATCGGCGGCCGCCGCGCCGAACCATTGACCGCACTGCGCGTATGGCTCGTCGCGGTCGTGCGCGAGCGCGGGCGGACGACCGCTCGTGCGGCGGCGGCGGGCGCCACTCGCGCCGAACGCGTCGAGCATCGCGAGCCCGCGCGGCGTCAGATGCGCGCGCCGATCGCCGTCGGCGCGGTGTTCCAGCATGATCAATTGGCGTGCGAGCAGCGTGTCGATTTCGGCACGGCCGCTGTCCAGCTGATCCGGCGCATGACGGATCAGCATCAAGGTCGCGAATTCGTGTGGACTCAGCATGTTCGTCTCTCATGTCAAAGCATCGCCTGGCGGCAACCCGATGCGCGACGAACCGGTGCGCTACCATGCCGTTGCCTGCCTGGCCGATAACCCATCGAAGCACGCAGCGCGAGAACCGCGACTGCGTCGAGCGACACCTAAAATAGGTCACGCGTTGCGAATTTCAAGGGGCGTCCGCTTTCGAAAGAATGGGACGTTTCATGGACCTTTTCGACATCGTGAACCAGCAGATCGACGCCGTTCGACTGCCGCTCTATGCCGTGACCGTGACCGCCGCCGCACGTGCCGACACGCCGTTGATCGCGATCCTGCACTGGCATGGCTTGCTGCGCGAAACGCCGCTCGCGCTGCCCGGCATCGACGTGCCGCCGCGCCCGGTGCCCGGCAGCGCGATCCAGTTCGAGCGCCCGGGGCCGGCGCTCGAATCCGTCGAGGCGATGCTGCTCGATGCGGCATGGCGGTTGGGCGCATGGGAGCTCGAGCGCGTCGAGCGGCGCGCGTGCAATACGCTCGGCGCGTCGGCCGGCGAAGCGCTCGCGTGTCGCCAGGCGTTCGGCGACTACGGCGATTACGGTGCCGGCGCGTGCGTCGAGCATCATCTGGTCGACGGCGCGCCGGAGCGCGACGCGCTGATGCAAGTGGCCGCGCGCAAAGGCTACGCACGCTGGATGTTCCGTCCGGTCAAGGGCGGCCTCTGGCGCACGCTCGACGAACCCGACGACACACTCGATGCGGACGGCGGCCGACAGCCGCCGTGCCCGATCTTGCCGCGGCCATAGCGGCCGTCGCTGCAGCGCGCGGCGCCTGTTCGCTACCGGCTGGGCGAGGTGCGCCGCATCCTGATCCGTTGAAACATTTTGTTACAAACGCATCGTGCGCGCGGGTCTTGAAGCGCGTTCGCTCGCCACTATTTCGCTTTTCGCCGATCGACGGCACGGCAGCGCATCGCGGCTTTCGCCGGTGGCTGCGCTGCCGGATTCCCTTATTCAGGTGATCTCATCGCTCAGGAGATGAAAATGCAGATTCGTCCCCTCTACGACCGGGTTATCGTCAAACGAATCGAACAGCAGCGGACGACGGCCTCGGGCATCGTCATTCCCGATTCCGCCGCGGAAAAGCCCGAACAGGGCGAAGTCATTGCAGTCGGCAGCGGCCGGCTGCTGCAGGACGGCTCGCAGCAGCCGTTGCAGCTCAAGGTCGGCGACCGGGTTCTATTCGGCAAATATGCAGGCCAGACCGTCAAGGTGGACGGCGAGGAACTGCTCGTCATGCGCGAAGAGGACGTGATGGGCGTGCTCGAAGCGGCATCGCCGGCTGCCCGCAAGGCGGCCTGAAGCGCGATGCGCCCGCGCCGCGCCGGCAGGCGGCCGGTGAGCGCGGCATTCCGTTCAACGACTTTACCCGGAGCAACGAAATGACTGCAAAAGACGTGAAATTCCGCGACGGTGCGCGTAGCCAGATCGTCAAGGGCGTGAATGTCCTCGCCGACGCGGTGAAGGTGACGCTCGGCCCGAAGGGCCGCAACGTGGTGATCGAACGCAGCTTCGGCGCGCCCGTCATCACGAAGGACGGCGTGTCGGTCGCGAAGGAAATCGAGCTGAAGGACCGCTTCGAGAACATGGGCGCGCAGATCGTCAAGCAGGTCGCGTCGAAGACGGCCGACGTGGCCGGCGACGGCACGACGACCGCCACCGTGCTCGCCCAGGCGATCGTGCAGGAAGGGATGAAGCACGTCGCGGCCGGCATGAACCCGATGGATCTGAAACGCGGCATCGACAAGGCCGTCGGCGTGGTGCTCGAGGAGCTGCGCACACTGTCGCGGCCGATCTCGACGCACAAGGAGATCGCGCAGGTCGGCGCCATTTCCGCGAACGCGGACGACGCGATCGGCAAGATCATCGCGGACGCGATGGAGAAGGTCGGCAAGGAAGGCGTGATCACGGTGGAGGACGGCAAGTCGCTCGACAACGAACTCGACGTCGTCGAAGGCATGCAGTTCGATCGCGGCTACATCAGCCCGTACTTCATCAACGATCCGGAGAAGCAGGCCGCGTATCTCGACGACGCGCTGATCCTGCTGCACGACAAGAAGATCTCGAACATTCGCGACCTGCTGCCGATTCTCGAGGCGGCGTCGAAGGCCGGCAAGCCGCTGCTGATTGTCGCCGAAGACGTCGAAGCCGAAGCGCTCGCGACGCTCGTCGTGAACGCGATGCGCGGCATCCTGAAGGTGGCCGCGGTCAAGGCGCCGGGCTTCGGCGACCGGCGCAAGGCGATGCTCGAGGACATCGCGATCCTGACCGGCGCGACGGTGATCTCGGAGGAAACCGGCAAGCAGCTCGACAAGGCGACGCTAGACGATCTCGGCAGCGCGAAACGCGTCGAGGTGCGCAAGGACGACACGATCATCATCGACGGCGCCGGCGACGCCGCGCGTATCGACGCGCGCGTGAAGTCGATCCGCGTGCAGATCGACGAAGCGACGAGCGACTACGATCGCGAGAAGCTGCAGGAGCGTGTCGCGAAGCTCGCGGGCGGCGTCGCCGTGATCAAGGTCGGCGCGGTCACCGAAGTCGAGATGAAGGAGAAGAAGGACCGCGTCGACGATGCGCTGCATGCGACGCGCGCGGCGGTCGAGGAGGGCATCGTGCCGGGCGGCGGCGTCGCGCTGCTGCGTGCGCGCGCGGCGCTGACCGACCTGAAGGGCGCGAACGGCGATCAGGATGCCGGCATCCGCATCGTGCTGCGCGCGCTCGAAGCGCCGCTGCGCGTGATCGCGTCGAACGCGGGCGACGAACCGTCGGTGGTGATCGCGAAGGTGCTGGAAGGCAGCGGCAACTTCGGGTACAACGCGGCGACCGGCGAGTACGGCGATCTGGTGGAGGCCGGCGTCGTCGATCCGACCAAGGTCACGCGTACCGCGTTGCAGAACGCGGCGTCGATCGCCGGCCTCGTGCTGACGACCGATGCGACCGTCGCCGACGCACCGAAGGACGAACGCGCTGAAGCCGCGCCGTCCCCCGAGCTCGGTTACTGAACGCGCCGACACTGGCGCCGCCGCTGGCCGGCGCGGCACGGTTCGGTGCGCGCGATAGGCGCGCGCACCGTCTTTTTCATGTTGCAGAGACCGATCATGAAACTTCAGCTGTCGATCGATTCGAAGCCGCTGCACATCGAGATCGACGATGTCGTCGCGGGGCTGCTGGCCGCGCGGCTCGGGCTGCCGCCGGACGGCGACCACCGCGATGCGGTGGCCCGCTACCTCGGCGACGCGGCCGGCCCATGGACCCTCGACGACGCACACATGCGCAAGCGCGTGATGCGTCGCCTGATTCTCGACGTCGCGGATCCGACGCTCGTCATTCAGTACCTGATGGCCGACCAGTCCGAGCCCGGCGCAACGGGTGCGTGATCGCGACGCTCGGCGCCGTCAGCGTTTCGCGGGCGCGTCGGTCTCATCGCGGGCGAGATAGGTGCGCACGACGCCCGCCATGTTGTGTTCGAGCCACGCGGCCATCGCCTGCTCCTCGGGCAGGATCCGCTCGCAGATCGTCATCGTCTCGCGGTCGCCGACGAAGCGCGCCGCTTCGATCAGGTTGCGATACGCGGCGATTTCGAAATGCTCGAAGGTGTAGCTCGCCATGCCGCCCTTGACGATCTCGTCGGAGGCGAACATGCCCGCGAGGCCCTGCACCCACGCCATCGTCTTGGCGCCGACGTCCTTCATCGTCGACACCGATCCGCCGCGCCGTTCGATGCAGCCGCGTATCAGGCGTGCCTGCTCGCGCGTTTCTTCGATGTGTTGCTCGATGCGCCGCTTCAGATCCGGATAGTGGTCGATCCGACCGGCCATCGACGTGAGCATCGTCTCAGCCTGTTCTTCCATCGCGTGCGCGTCGCGCAGCCAGTCCATCAGGTTTTCCTCTGCTGCGGTCGTGTCCGTGGTCATTGCGTTCTCTCCGTTCGATTGGGTGAAGCGGCGTTCCGCTCGCAAGCGCACGTCCGTCGCGTGATGGTTCATGCGTCATCGGGTTCGTCGGCCGCGCCCGGCTGCGGCGTCGGTGCGCCAGAGCCGAGCTCCGCGCCGGTCAGCGGATCGCTGTTGCGGTCCGATGCCAGCCGTTGCGACATCGCGTCGATCGCGTCTGCCTGCTCCGGTTCCAGCATGCCCTCCGCAATGCCGGTGCCGCCGTCGACCGCAGGCTCGCCGGGACGAATCTCCAGGCCGGCGCCGTGATTCCACGGGCCGACCAGCGCGGCAGCGTCCGGCTGCATGCGGAAGTACACGCGGTCGTAGGGCTCGACCGGCGGCAGCTTGCCCGGCGGGAAGTTCGCGGTGATCGCGTACAGCGCCTTCTCGAACGACTTCTGATGCGATACCTCGCGCGTCATCAGGAAGCCGAGCGCGTCGCGGATGCCGGGATCGTCGGTCACGTTGATGAGCCGCTCGTAGATGATTTTCGCGCGCGCTTCGGCCGCGATGTTCGAGCGCAGGTCGGCGGTCGGCTCGCCGATCGTGTCGATGTACGCGGCCGTCCACGGCACGCCGCCCGAATTGGTGAGCGGCGTGCCGGCGCCGTACAGCAGCTGCGTCACGTGGCTGTCGTTGCCCGCGCCGTGCAGCTTGCGGTACAGCTCGGCCTGCTCGTCGACGGCCTCGGCGAGTTCGCCCTTCGCGCCGCGATTGAGCATCGCGACCAGCGAGCCGATCACTTCGAGGTGGCTCAGCTCCTCGGTGGCGATGTCGAACAGCATGTCCTTGCGGCCCGGATCCTCCTCGGTGACCGCCTGCGTGAAATAGCGCATCGCGGCGGCGAGTTCGCCCTGCGGGCCGCCGAACTGTTCGAGCAGCAGGTTCGCGAGCCCCGGATTGGGCGCATCGACGCGCACCGTGTACTGAAGCCGTGTGTTGTGAATGAACATGAAGTCTCCATGAAGTGGGTTGCGCGTGAAGATCCGCGATGGCCGTACAGCAGGAAGCGATCCCGCAGTCGATCGAGCGGCCGGTTCGTCGCTCGAGCGGTTGCCGCGCAGAGCGTCTGCGCTCGCTGCGCGACGAGCGGCGTGTTCGCGAACGTAGGTGCGGTTCAACGGAGCCTGAGCGGCGCGTGACGCCGCGCGAACGCGTCGTAGTGATGCGCGTAGCGATCGGACGATGACGGTGCGGTTCGGCGCAATGACCTGTGCGGGCCGGCAAACGCTTGTGCCGCTACGGCAAAGTTCGTGGCCGTTTGAGGCGCTTTCGCGATGCGGGGAAGACGAGACGCGAGCGGCGCTTTCGCGATGCGTGCAAGCGTCGGCGGATTTTTCAAGCGCTTGTCATTTCGCTTACGCGCGGCAGAAGCAGCTTTATTGGAAGAGTCGATGCGGGGTTGCGTGTGGCCGGGCACGGCAGCCGGCCGGTGGGAAGGCAAGCCCGCGGTTTTCGCAGGCTTGCGTGCTTATCGCGCCTTCAGCATTTCGTCGGCGAGCCGATAGGCGGTAACGGCGCGCTTCGATTCATAGTCGGCGATGGACGACACGTTGCGACCGGCATCGCGCGACAACAGTCCTTGCAGTGCCGCGGCTGCGAAAAAATCGCGCAGATCGGGCATCGGCTGCTGCTCCGGTTGCGGCGCAGGCACGTCGATCGGCGGCGCGGGCTTCCAGAAGGTGGGCGAAGGCTCGGCGGCTTTCGCTACGGAAGCGGGTTTTCTGATGCTCACATCCTGGGACGGCGGCGTCATTTCTTCCCCTTCGATCGGATATCAGTTCGCGAAACAACGTAAGTCCTCGTTTTGCTCGGAGAGCGGCGTATTTTTTGTGTTTTGAAGAAGTACTAACCGATGGATCGACGCGAATATTCGCCGGTTATGCCGATCTCGTCAAAGAAAATAAATGAGTGCCGGCAGGCGGTGTGGCGCAGCACGTTTCGTTCCCGGCCGCGGCAAGGACGACATACGGTGCGCCGCGCGTGATTGATGGTATGGCCGTGCGAGTGACGTCGCTGTGACACGTGCAACGTGCGATGGCGAACAGACGTGTGCGCGATTTTCGTGGTGATGTAGCGGCCGCGAGCGGATGCATCACCGTACGAACTCGCGCTACGGGACGAACGCGTCAGGACGGCAAGTACGTGAACGGCTCGCCGTCTTCGCGCTCGACGGACAGCAGCCGCCTGAGCTGATCGAGCGCGAACAATTGCTTGCCGTCGGCGGCGGCTTCGTCGATCGCGTCGTCGACCAGTTTGCGCGCACGCGCGAGTATCACCACGCGCTGTCGCGCAATCTCGAGCACCATGCGTCGTTCGAGGCTGTAGTGGCTCGATTGCCGGTCGCTCGAGTGACGCCAGCGTTCGCGCAGTTCGGCCCACGTGACGCGCTCGAACGCCGGCACCGTGCGTACGCGTGCGCCGGCTTGCGCCGGCCCCGGTTGCGCGCGCAATGCGCAGCGCAGCGCTTCGCGAGCGCGCCATTCGTCCGAAAACGGCGCATAGACGTCGCGCGAGCGGCCGATCGGATTGGCGCGTTCGATTTCCTTTTCGAGCAGGTAGGTCAGCCGCCGCAGCGCGGAGCCGTGCGTGAGCATGTCGGGATCGAGCACGCGAATCCGGCGCGATGCGTCGGCGACGTGCGCCTTCAGTTCCCACAGCGTCAGACGCAGATGCTGGACTTCCAGTATCAGGCGCTGCACGTCCGCATAGGTGCACTTCGTCCACCATTCGGTGAGGTCGTTCAGCTTCGGAGGATCGAATGGGGGGAGGATCATTGCCACTGCACAAACACTGTATGGATATACAGTTTAGCGCGCGGTAACATAGCGCCGTCAAGACGAAAAAATGGGGACGGCCGCTCGCGTGCCTTGCCGTGCGTTCGCGCACGATCCGACCTTCGACAGCCCGATTCGGCGGCGACCATCGCGAATGGCGATGCGCGGCCGGACACCTCACGCCACCGAGAACGATGACGACCACTTATCCGTTGCACGATGCATTGACCCGCGCCGACGCGGTGTTTCCGGCCGAAGCCGACGTGGTGATCGCCGGCGCCGGCATCATGGGCTGCGCGGCCGCTTACTATTTGGCGCTGCGCGGACTGAAGGCCGTCGTGCTCGACAAGTCGCGCATCGCCGGCCAGCAGTCGACGCGCGCGTGGGGTTTCGTGCGGCAGCAAGGCCGCGAATCCGCCGAAGTGCCGTTGATGATGGCCGGCATGCGGATCTGGGAGGGGCTCGAGCAGACGCTCGGCTTCGACCTCGAGTGGCGCCAGGGCGGCTGCCTGTACATGGCGGACAACGAAGAAGACTGGGCGTCGTTCCAGGCGTGGCTCGCCGTCGCCCGCGAGCACGGGCTCGATACGCGCACCGTCACACGCGCGGAGATCGACGGGCGCGTGAGCGGACTCTCCGCGCACGTGCGCACGCTCGGCGGGCTATATACGGCTTCGGACGGCCAGGCCGAGCCGCGTCGCGTGGCCGCCGCCTTCGCCGCGCGCGCGGCGGAAGCCGGCGCGCGTTTCTTCGAAGGCTGCGGCGTGACGGCGATCGAGACGGCCGGCGGCGCGGTGGTCGGCGTCGCGACCGAGCGCGGCACGATCCGCACGCGGCGCGTGATCTGTGCGGCCGGCGCGACCAGCTTCCGGCTGCTCGACGGCGTCGGCATCCGTCTGCCGCAGCACGCCGTGCGCGGCACCTGCATGCGCACCAACGTGCTGCCCGCCGTGTCGGCGTCGACGATCTGGGGGCACGGCCTCGGGATCCGCCAGCGCCGCAACGGTGCGATCAATCTCGCGGACGACATGCAGGTCGACGTCGATCTCACCGTGGGCCATCTGCGCGGCTTGAGCCTGTTCTGGCCGGAATTCTGGTCGCACCGCGAGAAATTCCGGCTGCATCTGAACGGGGCGGCGTGGCGCGACCTCAGCGCACGGGTCCGCGGCACGATCGGGCCGATCGAGCCGCGCGACCCGCAGCCGCAGCCGAATCCTGCGCATGCGCCGCGCGCGCTCGGGAAGCTGAAGGCGATCTTCCCCGCGCTGAAGGACGCGCAGATCGTCGAGGCGTGGGGCGGCCTGATCGACGTGCTGCCCGACGGGATTCCGGTGATCGATGCGCCTGAGGCGCCGTCGGGGCTCGCGATCGCGACCGGCTTCTGCGGGCATGGCTTCGCGATGGGGCCGATCGTCGGCCGGCTGCTCGCCGAATGGATCGACACGGGCGAGCCGTCGCTGGACCTGTCCGCGTTTCGTGCGCGGCGGTTCGTCGACGGAACGATGGTGCGTCCGCGCAGCATGCTGTGACGCGCGTGGGCGCGCACGCTCGCGTCGCAGCCCGTCGTAGCCCGTCGTAGAATCGAGCCCGCATTGTTCAGGAGAATCCCGTTGGCAACGCCTTCCGACCAGCGCCGTTCGTTGCGCTCACGCCTGCGTCGCGCGCGCGAGCCGTGGCAGGCGCCGCGCGTGCGCACGCTGTTCACGCGGCCCGCGACGTCGCCGCGTCGCACGCTGCTGTTTCGTCTCGGCGCGGTGGTCGTGCTGTGCATGCTGGCGTTCCTGGTGCTGTATCTCGACCGTGACGGCCTGCGCGATTCGACCAAGAGCACGCCGATGGGCGTCGCCGATCTCGTGTACTTCACGATGGTCACCGTCGCGACGGTCGGCTATGGCGACATCGTGCCGGTCACGGCGCGAGCGCGGCTGATCGATGCGTTCTTCATCGTGCCGATCCGCATCGGCATCTGGTTCATCTTTCTGGGCACGGCGTATCAGTTCGTGATCCAGCGCGTCATCGAGGAATTCCGCATGAAACGGCTGCAGAAGCAACTGTCCGATCACATCGTCGTGTGCGGATACGGACTGTCGGGTTCGATCGCCGTGCGCGAACTGCTCGAGAGCGGCGTCGACCCGGCGACGATCATCGTGATCGATTCGCAGCAGCAGGCGCTCGAAGCCGCGACGTCGCTCGGCGTGACGGGGCTGCTCGGCGATCCGGCGCACGAGGATTTGCTGCAGCAGGCGCAGGTGCGTGCTGCAAAGGCGGTGATCATCTCGGTGACCGACGATCCGACCGCGATCCTGCTGACGCTGTCGGTGCGCAGCATCGCGCCCGAGACGAAGATCGTCGTTCGGATCCAGGAGAATTTGTACCAGCGTCAGTTGCGGCAGGCGGGCGCGGACGTGATCGTATCGTCGACGAAGATCGGCGCGCTGTTGCTCGCCGATGCGGTGCACAGCCGTTATATCGTGCCGTTCGTCAACGACATGCTGTCGACGCGCGGCCGGGCGACGCTGGTGGAGCGCACGGCGCTGCCGCATGAGGTGGGATGCATGACGAACGTCGTGCCGGGGGCGATCGTGGTCGGGCTCGATCGCTGCGGGAAGATCCATTCGTTTTATGAGGATCCGCCGTGCCGGATCGAGGCGGGGGATACGCTGGTCGTGATTCAGTCGGCGAGGATTCCAGAGGGGGATGGTTGAGGGAGGCTGCCTCTGATTAAATCCAAATTCGCTCGCAAAAAAGATTGAGTTGCACCTTGCGCGCATGAGGTGGCGATGCATGCGCGGTCCAGTAGTGACATTTGGCCCACGGGCGCTGCTTCCGGTTGTTCAACGTGATTGAAGATTTCAACCGCGAAGCCCTTGATATCGAGATCGACTTTTCGCTGCCGTCAGAGCGCGTGAGCCGTGCATGGCGAGGCCCAAAACGCTGCGGTGTGGTAACGCGCCGGAGTCTCTGAGCGCGGCGATTTTCGAATGGGCTCGACAGTACGACATTCGGCTGGACTACAGCCGTCCGTGCAAGACGCAGCAGAACGCATACCTCGAACGATACAACCGAACCGTTCGGTACGAATGCTGCCGGTTTTCCGCTCCCCGCGGATGAGATCGATCGCCTTCGCTGTCGGCACTTCATCGATCTTCACGAATCGATGAGGGTTTATCTGCCGTATCCGCGGACGTTGCAACGACGCGGAAGAAAGATTCATCGATTCCCAATTTAATCTGACGATTTAAACATTTCTCATTACGTCCAACACAATATTTTTCTCATCAGCCAATAAAAAAATTAATTCGCAGTTGATCGTTTGCGAGGGCTGGCAGTCACGCTGACGCGTCCGCGTGGTAGGGCAAGCGAGCCGATTTATTCGGCCATCTTGAGAAATGTCTCCTTGGCCGGCGAGCGCATCAATTACAGTAAGTTTGCAATGTGCCGACATACCGGTAAGAAGCGGAAGAAGAGCACGGGCGGCCGTGTACCTGGGTATCGAGCGACCGGCGATTGTCCGGAACATTTCGTACACATGGCCCGCACCGCAACGCATCCGAACCGCCGATCGATACGTATACGGCGTAGGAACCGCGCAGCGCAGCCAGCGATAGCAATAAGAGACGAAAAAAAACGGGGAATCAGGGAATGATCCAGGCTTGGCAACGGGTACTCAATCAGGGCGCATCGACGTTCGTCGCACGCCAGCCTATCGTCGACCGGGACGGCCGGACCGTCGCCTACGAACTGCTGTTCAGGAACGGCCACACGGCCACCGCCGATGTCGTCGACGGCTTCGGCAGCACCGCACATGTCGTCGAGCGTACCGTGGGTGCGTTGGGCCTCGATACGGTGCTCGCGGGTCTCGACGGGTACCTGAATTGCACGTCGCATTTCCTGCACTCCGATGTGCCGCAGATCTTGACCGGTCCGCGATTCGTGCTCGAAGTCCTCGAATCGTGTGAACTCGACGAGTCGCTGAAAAAGCGCTGCAATGCATTGCGCGCGTCCGGCTTTCGCGTGGCGCTCGACGATGTCGCGAAGCTCACGCCCGACATCATCGCGTTTCTGCCGGCAGTCGACATCGTCAAGCTCGAGTGGCCGGCATTCGACGCGCCGAGCGCTCGCGCGATGGTGGGCGATCTGAAACGCGCCGGCAAGATCGTGGTTGCCGAGAAGATCGATAGCCACGAACAGTGGCATGCCGCAATTGGCAGCGGCTGCGACATGGTCCAGGGCTTTTACTTCAGCAGACCGCAGGTGATGGAGGCGCGCCGTCTGGTGCCCGACCTGGGGCAACTGGTGGATCTGCTCAACCTGCTGATCGAAGACGCTGGCGATCATCGCGTCATTCACGCGCTATCCGACATGCCCGTGCTGGTGGCGCAGGTTCTGCGCCTCGCCAACTGCTCCGGCAATGTGAATCCGAAGCGCACGGCCATCGCTTCGCTGCATCACGCACTCGCTGCGATCGGCACTACACGGCTATTCCAGTGGTGCAGCCTGCTGCTCTACAACCATCCCGATCCTGAGACGGTCTGTCGAGATCCGCTGATCGCGCTGGCGAGACAACGTGCTTCCTTCATGCTGGACGTCGCGCTCTTCGAGTCCCCGAACGAGACGGCCTTCGCCCAGACCGCTTACCTGACCGGCATGCTGTCGCTGTTGCACGTCGTCTACGGCCGGCAACAGGATGAGTTCGCAGAAGAACTGCCGCTCGAGCCGGGTATGAAAGCGGCTCTTACCGGGCGGTCCGGCAAGCTCGGAGAGCTGCTCGGCGCTGCTGAGATATTCGAGCGCGGACGGGATTCCACATCGGATGGGCAAGGACAGAGATAGCCGATGGCGCTTCCTTTGCCCGACAAGTCTGCGAAGGCCGAATGCGTCTCGCGGACCCCTCGCCGGCCGAAGGAAGTCGCCGGGCGACCCGGAATACCGGGCGCAACCGCAGTGATTTCGATGGCGATCGGATGCGTCGATTTGCGCTCGATCGCCGGTCGGCTTGATGAGACTAAGTCGTTATATGGAACGTCAAATGGAGAATGGCTTATGAAGTACTTAGAGACGGTTTCATAAAGACTGATCGGCCCGCCGAAGGGTATTCCAGCAGATCAGGCAGCAACCGAGTTTGAGGAACGCGCCGTGAATGTCTGCACGGCGCTCGAAACGAATACGGAGACGACGGAAGTGATGCAGCCAGGCATGCGTGCGTTCGACGACCCAGCGATATTTGCCAAGGCCGCTGCCATGTTCGGTACGGCGCTTGGCGATCACTGGCTCGATACCGCGATCGCGCAACGCGCGCCGATGTCGCTCGGAGTCGTAACCGCGATCCGCGTAGACCACACGCGGCCGCTGCAATGGGTGGCCACGCAATCCGCGGATCGGCGGAATCGCGTCGATCAGCGGCAGCAATTGCGTGACGTCGTTGACGTTCGCGCCGGTCAGGATCGCGGCGAGCGGCGTACCGTTGGCGTCGGTGACGATGTGGTGCTTGGAACCGGGTCGCGCTCGATCGGTGGGGTTTGGCCCAGTTTTTGGCCTGCCCCAACGGCGCGAATCGATGATGAATCGACGGCGGCTCGTGAGAAGTCGATCTGGTCCGCTGCGCGCAGCTTTGCGAGCAGTAGCTCGTGCAAGCGATCCCAGACACCGGCTGCTTGCCAATCGCGCAGCCGGCGCCAACATGTCACGCCCGAGCCGCATCCCATCTCGGCCGGCAGGTCGCGCCAGCGTAGTCCGGTCTTGAGAACGAACAGGATGCCGGTCAGCGCGGCGCGATTCGAAACAGGCAGGCGGCCCGGGTTCTTCTCGCGCCGCGGCTTGGGTGGCGGCAGTAACGGCTCGATCAGTGTCCACAATTCATCGTCGATGATCGGCTTGGCCATCTCCTCAGTCTCGGTTGTTCCGATGCCTGAGGTTAACAGCTCACCGCGAAAGTTAACAGCCCCACGGGGCCTTTTTGAAACCGTCTCTTAGTTAACCTGCGCATTGGAACTCGCCTCAGAGTGGGTTTTGGCATCACGTTGCTGCTGCTGATGGTGACGGGCGGACTCGCCATGTTGCAGGCATCGCGAATTTATGGGGGCACCCGCGAGATCGCCGACAACTGGCTCGTCAGCGTTCAGACATTGGGTGAAATCAGGGCGCTCGCCAACGGTGTCCGGCGGGCTACGCTCCGGTCCGTGCTGGAAAGCGAGGCTTCGGCGAAGAACAGCCAGCGCAGTCAGCACGATGCCGCGCTGGCCTCCATGAAAGCTACGATGGCCAGTTACGAGAAGCTCGTTTCTTCGCCCGAGGAGCGACAGCTTTTCGACAGTATGGGTAAAGCATGGAGCGCATTCCTGGCCTCCGACGCGAAACTTCTGGCGCTATCGGAATCGGGCGATGCCGGCTTCGGTGCGGCCAGATCGCTCGCCACCGGCGAGTCTGCAACGCTGTTCGCGCAGGCGTTGGACCTGATCGAGCAGGACGTAAAGCTGAATCGCGCGGGCGCGGGCGTCGCGACGGCCGAAGCGGCAACCAACTATCACTCGACGCTCCTGTTGACCGGTGTGTTGTGCGGCACGGCGCTACTGCTGTCGGTCGCTGTCGCATGGTTGATTACCCGTTCCATCGTCACACCGCTCGGTCGCGCAGTCGGCATCGCGGAGACGGTCGCGCGCGGCGATCTCACGTCCAATATCGAAGTATCCGGTCGCGACGAGACGAGCCAGCTTCTGCTGGCGCTGCGGAATATGAACGCGCGGCTGCAGGACGTGGTGGGGCGCGTGCGCTCGAGCAGCGAAAGCATCGCGTCGGGCTCCGCGCAGATCGCTGCCGGCAACACCGATCTCAGCCAGCGTACCGAGGAGCAGGCGGCCTCGCTCGAGGAAACCGCGGCCAGCATGGAGCAGTTGACGGCGACGGTCAAACAGAACACGGAAAACGCGCGGCAGGGGAACACGCTTGCCGGCAATGCTTCTGAGGTCGCGGTCCGAGGCGGGCAGGTGGTGGCGAAGGTCGTCGATACGATGCACGACATTTCCCATAGCTCGGCAAAGGTCGCTGAAATCATCGCCGTCATCGAGGGTATCGCCTTCCAGACGAACATCCTCGCACTGAACGCCGCCGTCGAGGCAGCGCGGGCGGGCGAGCAAGGTCGCGGCTTCGCGGTGGTGGCGAGCGAAGTGCGGGCGCTTGCGCAGCGAAGCGCATCGGCGGCCAAGGAGATCAAGGATCTGATCAGTCAGTCGGTGGCCAAAGTGGAGGCCGGCACGTCTCTCGTCGACAACGCCGGCGCCACGATGAACGAGGTCGTCGTCGCGGTAAAGCGTGTCACCGACCTCATGGGCGAAATTGCGTCGGCGTCGGTCGAGCAGCATACCGGCATCGAGCAGGTCAACCAGGCGGTCATGCAGATGGACGAGGTCACGCAACAGAACGCCGCGCTCGTGGAGGAGGCTTCTGCAGCGGCGCAGTCGATGGCATCGCAGTCGAACGCGTTACGCGAACTGGTTTCGATCTTCCGCCTGCCTGACGGGATGGCGGTCGCGGCCAGCCCAACGGAGCGAGCGGCAGAGGTCCAGCCGCGCCCGAAGCCGGCCGTGCGAAAGACGGTTCAACGCAAAACCGAGGCCGCAGTCGTGGCCAATGAAAGCGCCGCGAGCTGGCAGTCGTTCTAGTCCGTGACACGTTCTGATTTTTGATGGACCGCCGGCGGGCATGCGCCCGCCGGCGTCGTTTCTTGTTGAACGGGTCGCTGTGACTCGGTCCAGTAAAAATTGCCGACTTCAAAGTCGAAATTTCCGGCGTGATGTTGTCATCGAGACGAGGAATCACGTCGTGAAAGCGGGCAAGTTCACCGAACAGCAAATCCGCTGCGCGTATTAACCCCAAAGCAGCGGCGGCCATGGCCGCTTAGTTTCTGCTTCTGAATCCCACGTAAAGCGGGGATTATCACGCCAGCTTCCTCGGGGACAGCATTCATCGAATCCCGCTGGCTTCGTTTGCCGCGTGCATTTCCCGAAAAATCCCGCCGAGATGGCGTTCCTGGCTTTGCGATTCAGTCCAATCATCGGTCCCGCGACGAATTCGCGACACATATCCCCATGCAGTCCGGCACGAATTCGCGACGCATCGTTCGACCATTTGAGGCGCACTTAAGGTAATCTAAGGACGCATGACTGCACTCGCCGGTGAGGACAGAACGGCTTCGCGCGTCACTGGCGGATGCTTCCCCGGCGTGGTGCAACGTGCTTCAGAACGCGCGTGCGGTATCTCTCCAGCGGGAAAGCCGTCGTTTCGCATCAGATTCCCAACCTACGATTGCGACACATGTCTTCTTCAAACTCGATTACGGTTCGAGGCGCGCTGAATTCGGCTGGGGCCGAAGTCGTTCGATCCATGCAATTGCCGTCGGGCATCATCCTGTCAGAATGGACAGGTCAGAACACACTGACCGAATATAAGAGTTCGTCCGAGAACGTGCTGAGCGTCTATTTGTCCGGTGGCGAGAATTGTGCGCAGGTCGATGGCCGGCACATCGTACGCCGAGGCTTTAAAAGCGCGGTCTGTCTGTTCCCGGTCGGCGAAGGCGAATCGCAGTGGCGGATTACCGAGCGCCTCAATTTCCTGCATATTTATTTCGATTTGCCCAATCTGGAGCCCAGTCTGATCCGGTCCTTGCGCCAGCCGGCGGACGCTTACCGGTTCCGCGAGGTATTCCAGGAGGCGTCCCCCGTCATCAGCGCGGCCGCGACCAGCATCGCGCAGGCCGACTGGAACGATGACACGCTGTCGCTCGGCATCGATAGCCTGATGAGCTGGATTCTGCTGAATGCGATCAGCCGTTACGCGATGGCCGACCTGGAGCGCGTGGATGCGCGCGGCCGGCTGTCGGCGAAGCAGGCCGAGCAGATCCGCGAATATTGCAACGCCAATCTCGGTGAGGCCGTGCGGCTCGAGCATCTTGCCGATCTGGTCAATCTCAGCCGCTATCACTTCCTGCGCAAATTCAAGAACACGTTCGACCGGTCTCCGCACGCATTCTTGACCGAATTGCGGATGCATCGCGCGCACGACCTGCTGAAACATACCGATCACAAGATCATGAGCATCGCACTCGAGTGCGGCTACGCCCAGCACAGCCGGTTCTCCACCGCGTTCAAGCGGCATTACGGCTATTCTCCCGGCGCGGTGCGCGGAAAGTGACAACGCCGACGTCAAGCGCCGGTTTTCGCGTCGTTGATCAGGCCGGCCAGATCGGGTGACCTCAATTTTCGATGCGAGAGCGCGGGAACGCCAAGTTCGCTCGCGAGACTACGCACCTGCTGCTTGTGCGCGCCCTTAAGGTTGTCATGAAACGCGATCGCATCGACACCGCCCTTGATCGATCGGGCACACGCGAGCAGGTCCGCCAGGCGTTCGGGCGAATCGTAACCGTACGCGACCAGCCAGTGATTGGGCAGCACGTGCGATAGCGCGAGTCCTTGCGTGTCGCCGTAATCGCGCAGCAGTTGCGTGAAGCCGGGCTCGAAGTGGACGCCGCCGATACAGAGCAGCGAGATCGCCGGTCGAGCGATTCGCTCGCCTACCGTCAGCAACGCGCGTGCCAGCACGTCGACGGCATCGGGGCACGCCCATGCGTCCGTGGTGCTGCCGATTTCCAGATCGATGACCGACGGCTCGACGGCGGAGACCAGGCAACCGGACTGCGCGCCGTAGAGCGGGCCGGACCAGTGCGTGGCCTCCATCCAGGTCGAATACGAATCCAGGCCCGCTTGCTGGCGCGCGTGCTCGACAGCCAGAAACAGGCTGCGTGTGACGGCCGGGTCCACCGGGCTGAACGTTCCGCTTTCCATGTCGCCGGTGGTCTGGATCGTGAAGATCCGGTCGGGCGCGTTCTTCCCTTCATGCCAGTTGACGATCACGATCGCGTCGGCGTCGGCGAAGACGCTGTTCGCCAGCGGGGCGTAGCGCCGATAGTCGTGGCTGAACACGTTGTCGAGCTGCAGCAGGCTGTAGCGCACCGCGCCGGATTGCATGTGCAGGATAGGGCGCCCGTCCACGACGCCATCGGCGTGCCAGTCGATGCCGGATGCCAGAAGTCGCGCGAGCACGCGCGACGACACCGGGTCCTTGTCGAGATCGGTACAGAATGCCAGGACGATGTGATTCACGGTCGAGCGTTTCCTTGAGGGGCGAGCGAGTTCAGAACAGCAGGAACACGATCGAAGAGGCGGACAGCAGCGCCATGATGCGCTGGAGCGTCTTGCCGTGCAGCATGCGGTGCATCATGAGACCGCATACCGCCCAGATCGAGTTGCACGGGAAGAAAACGATCCCGAGCGTGAGCGACAGGAGCGTCGCGTCGACGTAGGCGTTCCCCGTCAACGGCAGGAACGTCGACGCCGCGCTGGCGCCGAGCAGCCAGATTTTCGGATTGACGATCTGGAGCAGGGCTGCCTCGCCGAACGTGATGGGACGCTCGATCGAGCGGCGTTCGGCGTGTTCGGACTGAGCCGTGTAGAGCTTGTAGGCGAGGTACAGGATGTACGCGGAGCCGACCACCTTGAGTGCGTGTTGCAGCAACGGGTGACGGCTCATCACGCTGAACAGCCCGAGCGCGACGACCATGAACAGGACGACCACGCCGACCGAGATGCCGGTCAGCGATGGCAGCGTGCGCCGATAGCCGAATTGCGCGCAGTTGGCGGTCGTCATCAAGTTGTTCGGCCCCGGCGAAATGATCAGCGGGGTCGAGAACAGGATGATCTGCAGCAACTTGCCGACAAGTGCATCGTCAACGTTCATCTAACTGGTCTCCTTGCCGCGATTCGGGCCTGCCGCCAGCCGGCGGCGAATGGCGCCGAGGTGATGCACGAGTTCGACGAGCGGGCCGCGGTCGCGCATGCGATAGGTGGAGCCGACGTTCGGCTGCGGCTCGCTGCTCCATGCGGCGATGTCGGGTTCGCGCTTCAGGCGCGCCACGAGGCTGTCGATTGCGGCTCGTTCGGCGCGCGAATAGAGCGTTTCCGAATTGTCGTCCGCGCAGAACCGAACCGAATGGCGGCTGATGATGGCGCCGGTATCGAGGCCCGCCGACACGCGGTGGATCGTCGTGCTCAGCTTGTCGAGTTCGCCGTGGTGCAGCGCAAAGAAGAAGCAGTGATTGCCTCGGTAGTACGGCAGGTGGCCACCATGGATGTTGATGATGCGGTCGGCCGGGACGAGCGACAGCAAGGCCTCGCCGATCTTCTTGGTGCCCATCACGATATAGACGTCGGAAAGGTCGTCGCGCAGCGCATCGAGCACGGTCGTGTCGTTGATCCATGACGTTTCCAGATACCGCACGCCCGCATGACGTCGAAGCGCGTCCCATGTGCGCGGTTCCCGCTCGCGAACGAAGTAGCGCCGCCGGTACGCGTCATAGCCGAACAGCCTGCGTCGCCATTCGTGATAGCGCGTCCACAGATACGCGCGATAGTGGCCGTTGCGCAGCAGGCGCGATGCCTGTTCTCGCCCGGGCTCGACGATGACGCGAACGCGTCCGAACGCGTCGAGGATTTCCGCGGCGAGATACAGATGATGCGGGCCGTCCGAACAAAGCAGTGTGATGTCCGTCATGCTTGCACACTCATGAAGCACCGATCGAGCGCCTGCCTTACCGCTGTCTCGCGCGATTCGCACGATCGCTGGCGTCGGCGCTGCTCCAGCAGGCGGGCGGCGAGTATCGTCAGCGCGGCGTGCGTGTTGCGCGTCGACGGTCCGCCGCCGCCGTCGAGCCGGTCGAACACGTGCGCCCCTTCGAATTCGTCATGGAGACGCCCGAGCAACGCGGCCGCGGCGGAGCCGAGCGGATCCGCTGCGGCATCCGGCGCGGCATCGGGCGGGCTCGACAGTACGCGACCGACCGCCGCGTGAGCGTCCCTGAACGATGCCATGCGTTGCTGCACCAGCGATTCCGCAACGAGCGTTGCGCCTGCGTTGCCCATGTCGATCGCGCGGCGCGCGGCGTTGGAGTCGAAGCGGATGCCGTCGATCGAATAGATGAGCACGCTCAGCATGTCGATGACGAGTCCACTCATCTCGCTGACGGTTTCCACCGCAGTGCGACTTGCCTGATACGAGTTGCCGGTCGGCAGATGCGATAGCGAAGAGAGCGCCGTGGCGCAATATCCGGCGATGCGATCGTGGCCGAGGCGCAGCCATTCGAGCAGATACGGATTGCGTTTTTGCGGCATGTTGGACGACCCGCCGTACATGCCGTCGGGCAGCGTGACGATCGCGATTTCGCGCATCGACCAGAGCTGAAGATCCGTCGCGATACGGTTCAGATTGCTGCTCAACTCGGTCAGCAGGCAGGCGCAGCGCAGCGCCGGATTCTTGTCGGTGATCGCGCTCAGCGAGTTGAGCGGCCCCGTCGAGAAGCCGAGCAAAACCGCCGTGCGCCGCGGGTCGGTGACGAACGTGGTGCCCGCACCGGCGCACGCGCCGAGCGCAGAAGAGCCAAGACCGTCGCGCAGCGACGCCAGCGCATCGAGCGTGCCGAGCAATATCTCGCACTGCGCGACGAGATAGTGGCCCGCCGACCCCGGCATCGCGGTCTGGTATTGGCTGTAGATCGGCAGCAGGACCTCGGCCGAATCCGCGGCGCGTCGTGCGAGCGTCTCGCCGAGATCGACGACGCGCCGCGTGACATGCGACAGCGCCTGACGCAAGGTCAGCAGGAGGTGCGTGGCATTGATGTCATTGCGTGAGCGCGCGGCCTGAATCATGCCGCCCGTGTCTCGTCCGCAGCGGTCGATCACGTACTGCTCGTAGTCGAAGTAGTCTCCGCGACCGGAAACATGTTCGCTCAACAATGCCGGATTCGCCTCCAGCGTCGTTACCGCTTCTCGCAGCGAGCGAAACTGTTCCGCGCTGAGAATCCCTTGTTCCCGCAGCATGATCAGATGGGCCTTCTCGATCGCGAGCAGATTGACCGTGAGCTTGCCGAAGCATGGGGGAGAGGATTCGTAGACGATGTCGTGAATCGCGTCGCGGTCGGGAGTCGTCCGCTCCGGATCGTCGTACAGCACGCGCGAACGCTTCCGCAGCGACAGCGCTTTCCGGAGCACCGAGGACGCGCTGCGGCCGACCGAAATCACGTAGCCGGCGCGATCCGAAAAGTCGAACTTGCCGCCGTTGACGCCTTCGTCGCGAAACAGCCCGGCATCCGCGCAATCTTCCGGAAAATCGATGCCGACGTAGCGGCGCCCGACTTCCGGCACGACGAACGCAACGGCGCTGTACAGCGCGGGTGTCGGTACGACGAACTGGCTGCGACGCGACAGATGGCTGCGCACGTACAGGTCGGCGATCGACCATCCATACGCACGTTCCATCAAACGGGGAATCATGCCGCCGGCCAGGCGCGCATTGATCTCGATGATGGTGATCGTGTCGCCGTGGACCTTCAGTTCCGTGTGCGCGGGACCGAACGCGTAGCCGACCGCATCGAGCGCGCGCCGCACGGTATCGACGATGCGGGCCTGGGTCGCCGCGTCGAGGTCGGCGGGCAGGACGTGCGCCAGCTCCAGGAAATGGGGCGGTTTGGTCAGGAACTTGCGTGTGACTGCGAGCACATGGTGTCCGTCGGCGTCGCTGAACGATTCGACTGAGAACTCCGCGCCCGGAATGAAGCGCTGGCAAATGAACGCGCCGCCCGATGTGTCCGGAAAGTCCTGCTCGCGTTCGACAAGGCGCACGCCGATGCTTCCGGTGCCCTGCCTGGGCTTCACGATGACCGGATAGGTCAGCTTGCGCGCGGCATCCGCCGATTCGATCGCCGTCGTGTACGGGTACGGGACGCCATGGTCGCGCAGCGTATCCTGAAGCCGCAACTTGTCCCGGCATAAGGCGACGGCCTCCGCGGGCGTGCCAGGCAGGCCCAGGCGCTGCGACAGTCGTGCGGCGTTCTCGATGAACGCGTCGCTCGTCGACGCGATATAACGCACGTCCGGAATCTCGCCGACGACGCGCTCGAGCGCGTCGACAGACTGCGTGTCGCAATCGATCACCCGAACGGCAGGCGACAGTCTCGCGAGAAAGGGATAGCGCGCGCGGTCGCGCACGAGAAAGCAGGTTTCGTCATGGTTCAGCGACGCGTCGAGCAGGCTTTGCCCGAACCCGGTGGTGTTCGATTCGATGTAGACGATCGCCATGATTCATTGAAACCGGTGAATGTCAGAGCGATCCCATTTCATCCACGCCCATTCCGTATTCGCGTCGTACGCGGTGGGGTGCCCGATCTCCACGGGTCGCAGCTGATCGTAGGCCGGGCTGTCGTCGTTGCTGGCGAAGGTCGTGTCGACATAGCGGGAGCCATCGTCCGGGCTCAGGAATACGATGGGTGCATCCGGATATCGGTTGCGCACGAAGCGGACGACGGCGAATGCGGCGCCGGTGGTCGGCCCGCGAAAATGGCCGGTGGCCTTGTAGAGTTTGCGCGTGAAATGATCGGCGAGTTCGGAGCTGACCCAATGCACGTCGTCGAACAGCGTGTGCTTCAGGTTGCCGGGCATGATGGTATTGCCGAGCCCGCGCAACTTGCGCGGGCCGTCGATCTGGCCGAACAGGACGCTGTTGAATGTGTCTACGCCGACGAGCGTGCAATCCGCCCCGCCGGCGCGCAGCGCGGCTGCGATCCCGCAGCTCGATCCGCCGGAACCGACCGGTGCGACGAGAATCAGGCGAGGGCCGATGATTTCGAGCAGCTCGCGCGCGATGTTTGCATAAGCGAGCCCGTTGTTCTCGTTGTCGTACTGGCGGCACCAGAAGGCACCTTGCTCGGCGGCGAGAATCTCTTGCAGCCGGTCAAGTCGTGCCTTTTGGTATCCCTGGCTGCCCTTCTTGTCCGTGACGATTTCAACCCGGCCGCCCAGCATTTCGAGCTGGCGTTTGAACGCCGGATCGATCGCGGGATCGCCGATCGCCACGAACGGATGGTTCAGGCGGTTGCATACGATGGCCATCCCGAGCGCAAAGTTGCCGCTCGACGTTTCCACCACGGTCTTGCCCGGCTGCAGGTCGCCGCGATCGCGCGCCTTGCTGATGATGTAATGGGCCGGCACGATCTTCATCGCTTTGAACGACACCATGTGCAAGGCTTGCCCGATCGGAAACAGCACGGCGTCCCGCATCGCATCCAGCGACGATTCGTATTGAAGCATGTACGATTCCTATACCGTTGTGTATTGAATGGATTCGATTCGACGGACCTGCAGGCGCGCTTGGGCATAGGCGGCCGCGGTCGCCGTTTCGGGAGCGTTCGCGTCGTAGAGCAGCCCGACGCACGTGCCGGAATGGGTCGCGACGAGGCCGAGCGCGTCGGTCTCGGCGCGCAGCTTGCGCAGGACGTCGATGTGCGGATGAGGATTGAATGCCTGCGACAACTGGCAGCTGCGCGTCGCGATCTCGCCGAGCTCGCGCAGGTCCTGGGCGCGAACCGCCGCTTTCATCCGCATCAGCATGCCGCGATATTCGTCGCGCACTTCCGCGGACGGATCGCGTTTCTTCCGGTTGAACTCGATCGTGTCGCATTCGCCGCCGCGATCGGCGCTGACGATCACGAGCGCGGGGGTCTTGCCGAGTCGCTCGTCGAGCTTTACCTCGCGGTGATAGAACGACACGACGCCGTCGTACATCACGCCGTCCGTCGGTTCGATGGCGCGCAGGATCGACTCGATGGTCTCGGGCGCCGGTGTTCGGCCGTACGCGTATGCGGCCGCACGGATCGCCGCGACCATGTCGGCGGACGAACTCGCCAGCCCCTTGCCGACCGCGAACATCGACTTGAAATGCAGCATGCCGCCCGGTGGCAGCCCGTGCAGGCGCAGATAGTCCTGAACCGCGCGACATGCCTTGGTCTTGAATCCGACATCCACGGCAACGCGATCGGCGCCGGTGATCTCGAACTCGACGACGCTCTTCAGGTTGACCGGCAACGTGACCAGGAAATGTCGATTGTCCGGCAACACGCCCTGCATCAGCTCGCCGAACGTTCCGTGACATTCGCCTCTGGGGAAAAGCGACAGGAACGCGTCGTTTCGTAGCGCATCGTCTTGCTCTGACAGAACGGCCATTTTCTCCTCTCGGAATGAAGGCAAATCGTGATGTCGAGCCCAGAGCATAGCGACGGCCGCTCGTCCGCTTCTTTATGAAAATTGCGCACTAGTATCGAAATGTTGCTCAGCCGCGCGTGGCGGCGCGAGCCGGATCGATTGAAAAACGCGTGCGGCCGGAGCGGATTCCGTCTCGCGCAAAGTGCCGGAAAAGCGCTTCGGATCCTTGCCCGGTATGGGTTTACGGCCGGATGGCCGGTGCGGCGTCAAGGGCGCTGCGATTGCGCGGCAGCGCCGGTTGCGTGACGAGCTCGAGCGAGTCGACCGCTCTTTACGTATGCGGCCGGCGCGGGATAGAGTGTTTCCACCACGGAAGACGGCGTGCCCACTCTCGTTGCAACGGGGCGGTGCGCACGGCATCCGTCATTGCCCGAGTTTCGTCGAAGTCGACATCGCACGATCGAACATGGATCGGACCGCCGTGTCGATGCGTAGTTATCCGATTCAATTCAATCGAAGCTTCGTTTGCGGCGTCGACGCGTCGACGGGTTTTGACTTTCGAGTCAGGACGCGTCGGTTCGCGGGCACGCGAAAATCACTCAACCATTCTGGAAACGTGAAATGGAAACGGTATTCGCTGGCCGGTTTATGACATTCGACGGGCATGGAGTCGACAGGCGCATGACGCTGCGCGAGGCCGCCGAGTGCGTGCGGGATCGGGAAGTTGCCGTGGCATTGCTGGATGTGGTCGGCCCCGACGAAATCGATGCATGGTGGAACGATCGCGGCTTCCCCGATTTGCGCAACCACCAGTACCACCGCGCGCTGAACGCAACCGGGATAACGCTCGGTCAGCTTCAGCGCTCCCGTCCCGAATCGTTGGTGAGCAATATCGCCGAGTACTTCGGCCATGCCGGCGTCGCGAATATCCCGATGCGCGATACGCGCTTCATTCAGTTGTTCATGAAGGAGCTGGGCGCGGAAACGCTCCAGTTCGGCAACTGGAGTCAATTCATGTTGGCGACGAAGCGCGAATATCCGCCTTTCGAAGGCGATCCGTTCAGCTTCGCGCCGCACTGCGACTGCATCGACTTCGGGCGCGATGTCGAACGGTGGCCGTTCCGGCTCAATCTCGAGCAGTTGGGCGCCTTCATCACGATACAGAAGGCCGAGAACGAAGCGGGCTTCGTTCTCTGGAACATCCGTCCGGAATCGCGTCGGCAGCTCGACCAGTGGGCCGACGAGTATGCGCAGCACAAGACGCTGGGCGTGCTCGACGGAGTCGATGCGCTGACGGTGCGGCCACGCAGCGGTCAGCTGTGTGTCTTCAATAGCCGCAATCTGCATGCGGTCGAGCGCTGCTCGTCGCTGCGCCGAACGATCGGCACGTTCCTCGTGTATCACGAGGCGGGCTGGAAACTACTGCACTAGTCCGGTCGACGTCCATCACGCCCGCTCGTCCATCGCAAGATGCATCCAGTCTCGACGAAAACCCTGTCTATGTACGAATCGTTCATTACCGCGTCCGATGGAAAGCAGCTGCGCGTACTGCATGGCGATTGGCTCGAAACGAGGCCGTTCCTGACGTTGATACTTCCGTTCGGGCTTCGCGTCGATGCGGCGCGCACGCTGTTCGCGCTGTTGGCGAGCGAATTCAATGTGCTCACCTGGCAAGGGCGCTCGTTGTGCGATCGGCCCCTCGCGCCGCACGAGAGCGGAATGACGCCGGAGGCGCATGTTCGGGACATGTGCTCGGTGCTGGACGCATTTGACGTGCGCAAGACGGACGTCGTCGGGTTTTGCTCGGGCGCCGGCATCGCGCTCGTCGCCGCAACCATCGAGGGACATCGCATCGATCGTCTCGCGCTGGTTTGCGGAGAGTACATGCTGAGCCCCACGGTCTGCCCGCAATCGAATTTTCAACGGGAAGTCGACAGCCTGTTGCCGCTGGCGGCGCAAAGCCTGAATCATGCGGCCGCCTTGTGCGAGAAGCTCACGGCGAGCCGCGTGCGCGCGCCGGCCAGGACCGAATTCGACGAGGAGGTTCTCGTGCCGTTCTCGTCGGCTGCACGTCTGCATCGCCACGGGTTGAATTACCTGACGTATCGCGGCACCGATTTCATGGCGTTGGCCGGCAGCGTACCGCACCCGACGCGGCTGATCTCGACCGACCGCGACGAACAGGTGAGCGCCGCCAGCTCGCGAGTCATTGCGGCGTTGTTGCGCAATGCCGAGCAACACGTCGTGGTGCCGGGCGACCACTACGAAATCCTGCGTGGCAGGAACGCGGTCAACGATTCGATCGTCGAGTTCCTTGGCGGCAGGGGAGCGGCATGACGACGTACGCCTTGGTTCGCTACGGACGGTCCGTCGGTCCCGAAGCGAGTGTCTGTTTGATGTCGAGCCGGCAGGACTGGAGATGAGCATACTCGAGCGATTCGGACAGATGGTCCGGCGTCATGCCGAGCACACCGCGCTTGCCGCGGAAAGTGCGCGGTACACCTATGCGCAACTTGACGCGCTGTCCGATCGGTTGGCGGCGCGCCTCGCCCGATCCGGCGTTACCGCGGGTTCGCCGGTCGTGCTGCTGTTGCCGCGTTCGCCCGGCGCAGTGATCGCGATGATTGCCGTGCTGAAGGCCGGCGCCCACTACGTTCCGGTCGATCCGGCCGGCCCGGCCTCGGTGCTGAACGAGCAGCTGCGCGAACTCGGTGCGCGCGTCGCACTGACGTTGCCCGAGTCCGTCGCGCAGGTGAGATCCGATCTGGATCTCGCCGGCATCGCGCTTGTCGAGATCGGGCGCGATGGGGTCTTGCCGGACCGGCGCGACGGCGCGCAGACGAGCGCACCCGTGCAGGCGCCGACGCCGATCTCGCCGGCCTACGCGATGTTTACCTCCGGCAGCACGGGCAAGCCGAAGGGCGTACTGGTGCCGCATCAGGCGGTCCACCGTCTGGTCGTCGAGACGAACTACATCGCGCTGAGTCCGCACGATCGTGTGCTGCAGATGGCGCCGATCACGTTCGACGCATCGACGTTCGAAATATGGGGAGCGCTGCTCAACGGCGCGACGCTGGTGGTCGAGGAATCGCCGGTGCTCGATCTGAACGCGCTGGGCCGTCTGTTGCGCGACGAGCGCGTGACGGTCATGTGGTTGACGGCTGCGCTGTTCCATCTGGTGGTGCGCAATCGGCTGCCGCTGCTATCGGAACTTCGCGTGCTCCTCGCGGGCGGCGACGTGGTCCAGGCCGACGCGGTCGCACGCGTGCTCGCCGCATTTCCCTCGCTGACCGTGATCAACGGATACGGACCGACGGAAAACACGACATTTACCTGCTGCCATGTGATGACGGCCGCTGCACCGCCGGTCGCGACGGTGCCCATCGGCAGGCCGGTCACCGGTACCACGGTGTGCGTGCTCGACGCGAGCGGGCAGCCGGTGCGCCCGGGCGAGGTGGGCGAGCTCTATGCGGGCGGTATCGGCCTCGCGCTCGGTTATCTGAACGATCCGGAGAAAACGAGGGCCGTGTTCGTCGACGATCCGCACGACCGGGATCGCAAGCTTTACCGGACGGGCGATCTCGTGCGGGAAGGCCACGACGGCGCCTACGAATTCATCGGTCGCGTCGACAGGCAAGTGAAGATACGCGGCTATCGCGTATCGGTCGAACAGGTGCAGCAGGTGCTCGCGACGGCCGACGACGTCGAGGACGCGATCGTCGACGTCGGACGCGACGAGCTGGGAGAAAAGCGTCTCGTCGCGTTCGTGCAGTCGTCGCGGGATCCCGCCGAGGTCAGGGCGGCCGTCCGGCGCCACCTCGGGCGACATCTGGCGAGCTACATGATTCCCGACGTAATCGAAGTGCAAGTGGCGCTGCCGTTGACCGTCAATGGCAAGGTCAACCGGCGGAGCCTGATGAGTTCGCAGGAGAACCGCAATACCGGAGATGAACATGAGCGAATCGCTGCAATTCAAGGAACCCATTCGGAAACGACTGGCCGAGTTGTTGAAGGATCGTGAGATCGGCGACGACGACGACTTTTTCGACCTGGGCGCCAGTTCGCTGTCGATCGTCGAGCTGCAAGTCAAGATCGAGGAGGATCTGGGCGTGACCGTACCCACGGCCAAGCTGATGCTAGCGCCGACGCTGGCCGGCTGGACCGGGCTTTATCGAGCGGCAGCCGTTGCCGCAACCGCCGTAGAGAAATAGCGCAAAGCGACTCAACCGAGAGGATCGACATGACGCAGTTTTCACTGACTCCAGACGAACTTGCCCGATTCCGTGCACAGGGCTTTTTCGGGCCGTTTCGCGTGTACTCGCCCGACGAGGCGCGCGAGCGATACAGGGCGATTCGCGCCGAGCTGTTCGACAGGGAACACGCCATCTACGATCTGCCGGCGACGAGCCCGATCGCCAATTACGATCGTCACCTCGACGTGAACCTGCTCAGCGAGCACATCGGCCGGCGCGAGATCGTCGATCGCGTCGCGAGCATGCTCGGGCCGGACCTGTTGTGCTGGCGATCGGAGATGTTTCCGAAGTACCCGGGCGACGAGGGGACGGACTGGCATCAGGCCGATACGTTCGCGCATGCATCGGGCGCGCCGCAGATAGTCTGGCCCGGCGAAAGCCGTTTCGGCGGGGCGATTACCGCATGGACCGCGTTTACCGATGCGACCGAGGAGAACGGCTGTCTGCGCTTCATTCCCGGCACGCACGAGGAAATGTTCTACGACGAGTCGAAGAAGATGGCCTACGACGCTTCGAAGATCAATACCCAGGAGAAGGACGGGATCAAGCGCGGGTTTTTCGGTTACGACTACCGCTCCCTTCAGAAGGATCCGTCGTGGAAGCCGGATGAGTCGCAGGCGGTGTCGATCACGATGCAGGCCGGCGAGTGCGTGATCTTCTGGTCCACGCTGATGCATTCGTCGTTTCCGAATTCGACGGCCGACGTGACGCGGCTCGGCTACGCGAGCCGCTACGTTCCGACCGGCGTGAAGGTGTATCCGGATACGAACGTCGTCGAGGAGTACGGCAGCGCCATTTCGCTCGACAAGTATGGCGTCGTGCTGGTCTCGGGTGAGGACCATTACGGTCACAACCGGCGCGCGCTCAGCAATGCGCGAGGGCGGGCGTTTGCTTTCGACGACCGCGGCTGACGGCCGACGGCTCGATACCAGCGATATCCGGATCGTCGCCGCGCGCGCGGCGACGGCGGTGGCGATCCGATTCACGTGATGGAGTGAACATGCAGACAACCAGGGCACTCGTGAAGCGCCTGTTTTCCGAAGCGCTCGGCGTCGAGCACGTCGCGGCCGATGCGGACTTCTTCGTGCTCGGCGGCGGGTCGCTGGCCGCGGCGGTGCTGGTCACGAAGGTCGAGCAGGCGTGCGGTATCGAAGTGTCGTTGCTGGACTTCATGAATCATTCGACGGTCGACGGGTTCGCCGCGGTCGTCGAACAACGGCTGAGCAACGTCGGATGAGTCGCGCAGCCTGCTTGTCGAACCCGATGGACGTAACGTGCGGCGCGATCGACGCGAACGGCATCGAGATTCATTATCTGAGGCAAGGCAGCGGCCCGCTGGTCATCTGCTCGCACGGCTTTCCGGACCATGCGCGCTCGTTCCTGCCTTTGCTCGCCGAGCTGGCGCACGCGGGTTTCACGGCCGTCGCACCGTACCTGCGCGGCTACGCGCCGTCCGGCACTGCCCCGGCCGATCAGTACCACACCTGCTACATGGCGCATGACCTGCGCGCGTTGATCGACGCGCTGGGTGTCGAACAGGCGATCCTGGTCGGGCACGACTGGGGCGCACAGGCGTCCATTGCGGCGGCCATCCTGTTTCCGGAGCGCGTCACGAAGCTGGTGGCGCTCGGATGGAGCCGTCCGGACGCGGCGCAGCGGCTGCACTACGACTACCTGAAAGGCATCTGGCACACGTTCTTCTTTCAATCGCCGTCGGCCGAGCAGGTGCTGGCCCACGACGATTTCGCGTTCATCGAGGCGTGGTGGCGCGATGCTTCGCGCAACTGGGACGTGCCGCGGGACATCATCGACGCGGTCAAGACCACGTTTCGCCAGCCAGGCGTGCTCGACGCGGCGCTGGCGCAATACCGCTGTCGCCATGTCGCGTTGCGCGACCCGGAGCGTCGTGAACAGCAGGCCCGCATCGCCGCCGGGCCGGTCACCGTGCCGACGCTCCTGATGCATGGCACTCACGATCGCGAAGGGCGTCTCGAAGCATTTTCCGGTGACGGCGTGCCGGAATATTTTTCAGCGGCGCTCACGCGCGAGATCGTCGACGGGGCCGGGCATTTCCTTCACCTTGAAAAGCCGGCCGACGTGAACCGATCGATCATCGACTTCATTGTGGCGCGATCATGAACAGGATTCATTTGCCGGACATCCGCGTCGACGATTTCGCCGAGCAAGACATCGGCCCCTGTCTCGACTACTGGTATCGGTCGCCGCCGGCGCTGATGGAGTCGATGAACGTCGACGTCGACAAGCTGCCGAGCGAGCAACGCATGCGCGAGTTGCTGACGATTCTGGTACGGCGGGCATGCGGCGGTGTCGCGCCTGCGCCGATATTGACGATCCGTCACATGGGTGAGGCGATCGGCGTCCACGAGCTGACGCACCTCGACCCGGGGCGCAGTGCCGTGATGCACGCCCATATCTGGCAGGCCCGATACCGCGGCGCAGGCATCGGACCGGTGTCGTATCTGGCAGCCATGCGCATCTTCTTCGATCGATTCGATCTGGAGAGCATCCGCTTCGAGACGCCTGCCGAAAACGTTTCGGCGCAGCGCGTCAAAAGCAAGCTCGGGATCGAGCCGCACGGCGAGGGCGTCATCGACATGCCGATGCTGCGCAATCCCGTCAAAACGATCAGCTATCGCGTGCTGCGCGCAGAACTCGACGCCATCGAGAAATTCGTCAGATCGACCGCACGCTGATCTCGCTTCGCCGGCAGCGCGTGCTGTCTTCGTAACGCCGTTGAAATGTCCGTCAGGGGGACCTCATGTCGTTTGCTCTTGCATCAGGAATCGAACAATTCAAGCCGCTGGCCGTCGCCGCGTATATTCTCGCGCTCTCGATTACGCCTGGCCCGAACAACGTGATGCTTGCCGCGTCCGGCGCGAACTTCGGATTCGTGCGCACGTTACCGCATTTGCTGGGCATTACGGTGGGCGCAACCGTTCTGGTCGCGCTGAGTGCGACCGGGCTCGGGGTCGTGTTCACCGAATATCCGGCGGCAAGACTGGCGTTGTTCGTGGTTGGCGCGCTCTATCTGGCATACCTCGCGTTCAAGATCGCGAACGCCGGGCGGCCCGCGGCCAAGGACGCGCAAACGAAGCCCTTTTCGTTCGTTCAGGCCGCGACGTTCCAGTTCGTCAATCCGAAAACCTGGCTGATGGCCGCGAACCTGATCATTCTGTTCTCGGTCGACGGTCAGGGCTTCATTTCATCGGTAATCGGAATCTGCATATTGATGGTGGCGATCAATTTTCCGGCCGTGTCCGTGTGGGCCGCGCTCGGCGTCGGGATGCAGAAGCTGCTGCATACCGATCGTGCGCGCGTGATCTATAACCGCACGATGGCGCTGCTGCTGCTCGCATGCGTGCCGTTGCTGTTCTGGAAATAGGCGCGCGCGGATATGCCCGTCATGCCCGAAACCACGCGGCTTCCCCGCGGCATCGTGTCCTTTCCCACCGACGGGCACGCGGACGCCCGGATTTTCTGTCTGCCCTACGCGGGCGGCAGTGCCTCGATCTTCGCCGGCTGGCGACACGCGCTGCCCGCGAGCCTCGAAGTCTGTGCGATCGAATTGCCCGGGCGCGGCAGCCGATTTGCCGAACCGGCGCTGACGCATATGGATGCCGTGGTCGACGAGCTGGTTCGCATGGTCGGCGACTGTCCGCCTGCGCCGTTCGCGTTGTTCGGCCACAGCATGGGGGCCGTCGTGGCGGCTGAGCTGGCACGTCGGCTGGTCGAGCTCGGGCGGCCTCCGATCGCCCTCGTCGCGTCGGCATGTGCCGCGCCGCACCTGCCGATTCGGCGTGAGCACGTGCTGCATTTGCTGCCGCGCGACGCGCTGATCGAAGCGTTGATCCATCTCGACGGGCTGCCGCCCATTGCGCGCGAGCGCAGGGATTTCCTCGATACCTTCATGCCGACGATTCGCGCCGACCTGCAGTGCCGGGAAACCTGGCGCAGCACGCCGCACGATCTGCGCATACCGGTCCACGTGCTGACCGGCGCGGACGACGGGCTGGTATCGGAAGCGGATGCGCTGGCGTGGCACGCCTTCACGTCGACGGAGTTTTCGATACGTCGTTTCGACGGCGGACATTTTTTTATCCATTCGGCAATGCAAGCCGTACTGGATCACCTGGCTGCGATCGTCCAGCGTTCGCTGGCGCTTCGTCACGGCGAATCCGTTGCGCCGGCACGCCATGCGTGTGCGCCCGATCACGACAGAGGGATGAAGTGACGCATCTAGAAAATTGGCAGATCCGCAAGGCCGCGATTTCCGCATCGGGCGGCATCGTCGTGAGCCAGCACTACAAGGCATCGAGCATCGGCGCGGCGGTGCTGGAGGACGGCGGCAACGCGGTCGATGCCGCGATAGCCGCGAGTTTCGCGATCGGCGTGCTCGAACCGTGGCAAAGCGGGTTGGGCGGCGTCGGGCATATGGTCGTTGCGCCGGCCGGCCGAACTGCATTCAGCATCGACTTCGCAGCGAGAGCGCCGTTGGCGCTCGAAGCCGACGACTATCGCCTGACCGGAGAACCGGCGCGGGGCATGTTCGGGTGGCCCGCGGTCGTCGACGACCGCAATCTGGAAGGTCCGTTCTCGATCGGCGTTCCGGGGCAGGTCGCCGGCATGACGCTGGCACATCGCGAATGCGGCTCGTTGCCGTGGCGGCGGCTGGTGGAGCCGGCGGTTCGTTGCGCGCGGGAAGGACTCGAAATCGATTGGTACTTGACCTTGAAGATCGCGTCCGTTGCCGCGGGGCTCGCACGTTATCCGGGAAGCAGTGCATGCTATCTGCGGGACGGACACGCGCCTGCGTCGGACTGGGCGGGCGCGGCGTCGCCGATCGTGCTGGAGGATCAGGCGGCCACGCTGGAGGCGATTGCCGAGCGCGGCGGCGACGATTTCTATCGTGGTGCGCTCGCTCACCGAATCGCCGCCGATTTCGCAACCGTGGGGTCGCGTCTGAGCTTCGACGATCTCGCTGCGTATCGGGCCGAAATCACGCCGATCGAAGCGCTGCGCTACCGCGATGCATCCATCCTGACCTCATCGGCGCTCACGGCAGGGCCGGCGCTGACGCGCGCGCTGTCCCTGTTCGCGCGGCAAGCGGACGCCGACGGGACGGCACGTCCGGACGCGCGATTCTTCTCGCGCATCGCCGACGCGCTGACGCAGACCTATGCCGAGCGGATCGGCGGCGCGGCGCCGGGCGACGATGCGCGACGCGGGACGTGCACGACGCATATCAGTGTCGTGGATCGACACGGCAACGCGGTCGCGCTGACCCAGACGCTGTTGTCGATGTTCGGCTCCAAAGTGACGTTGCCGCAAACGGGGATCGTCATGAATAATGCAGTCATGTGGTTCGATCCGCGACCGGGGAAGGCCAACTCGATCATGCCGGGCGCCGTGCCGTTGTCGAACATGTGCCCGACGGTGGTCAAGCGCGCGACGGGAGACGTACTGGCGCTGGGTGCGTCGGGCGGCCGGCGGATAATGCCGGCCGTCATGCAGCTCATCGCGTATCTGGTCGATTGCGGCATGTCGATCGAGGACGCGATTCACTTCCCGCGCTTGGATGCGAGCGGCGACCCGTGGGTCACGATCGACGATCGCTTCGACGCATCCGTTTCGCAGGCCATCGGAGCGGCTCACGAAGTCAGGCGGGCCGCCAATCTCGTCGCACCCAATCTGTTCGGTTGCCCCAACGTCGTCCTGCGCGATGGCCAAACCCGCCAGCTGACCGGGGGCGCCTTCGTCTCGTCCCCGTGGTCGGCGGCGGTGGCCGAGCGCGACGCACATTGAGGCGGCCGCGATTCAGTTCACGTCCGATCACACCATGCACGAAGACTTCAATTATCTGACCAGTATCCTGAACGCTCCCGTCTACGACGTGGCCGTCAAGACCCCGCTCGAATCCCTGTCGCGGCTGTCCGAACGCCTGGGCAGTCGCGTCTTGCTCAAGCGGGAAGACATGCAGCCGAGCTTCAGCTTCAAGGTCCGGGGCGCCTATACGCTGATGGCGCGGCTGTCCGCGGAGGCGCTCGCCCGCGGGGTGGTGACGGCCTCCGCCGGCAATCATGCGCAGGGCGTGGCGCTCGCGGCACACACGCTCGGGTGCCGCGCGCGCGTGTTCATGCCGCACACCACACCCGACATCAAGGTCCAGGCCGTCGCCCGCTATGGCGCCGAGGTCGTGCTGTACGGCGACAATTTCGACGATGCCTGCGATGCCGCGCTGGCCGATGCGCGCGAGCGCGACAGCACCTTCGTGCCGCCGTTCGATCATCCTCACGTGATTGCCGGCCAGGGGACCGTCGGGATGGAAATTCTCCAGCAGACGACCCAACTCGATGCGATTTTCGTGCCGGTCGGCGGAGGAGGGCTGGCCGCCGGCATTTGCGCGTACGTCAAGCGCGTGAAGCCGCAGATCAGGATTTTCGGTGTGGAGCCGAGCGACGCCGACAGCATGTATCAGGCGCTCGAGGGCGGCGCGCCGGTGCGGCTCGCGCACGTTGGCCGATTCTGCGACGGCGTGGCGGTGCGTCAGGTCGGCGCCCACAGCTTCGAGCTGTGCAGGCAGTATCTCGACGGCGTCGTGCGCGTCGACAACGACGAGGTTTGCGCAGCGATCAAGGACGTCTTCGTCGATACGCGCTCGATTCTCGAGCCGTCGGGCGCTCTGGCGCTCGCCGGCTTGAAGGCGTGGCAACGACGCGAGCAGAAGGGCGGGACGCTGGTCGCGATTGCATCCGGGGCCAACATGAATTTCGATCAGCTGCGCTACATCGCCGAGCGTTCGACGCTCGGCGAAAACCGTGAGGCGCGCTTCGCTGTTTCGATCGCCGAGCGTCCCGGGAGCTTTCGCGCGCTCATCGAGCAATTCGGCGATTGTGTCGTGACCGCGTTCGACTATCGCCGCGCAACGGGCGGCGACGCGCAGGTTTTCGTCGGCGTGCGGACGCCGGGAGCCGAGGGCGCGCGCAAGATCGTACAGGATCTGGCGGCGGCCGGATACCGGGCCACCGATCTCGGCGGGAGTACGCTTTGGCGCACGCATGGTCATCAGCTCGTCGGCGCGGAGGCGTTCCGCATCGACGACGAGAAGCTCTTTCAGGTGATGTTCCCCGAGCGCCGCGGCGCCTTGCTGGAGTTTCTGCGCAAGCTCGACGATGCGTGGGACATCAGCCTGTTTCACTATCGTAACGAAGGGTTCGACTACGGGCGCGTACTGATCGGCATTCGCTGCGGCGAGGCGGATTCGGCCCGCCTGTACGGTGCACTGGAGGCGACGAATTTCGAGTTCAGTGAGCAAGCCGACGCGTCGCCGTATCTGGCTTCGCTGCAGGGCGAGCGACGCTGAAAGACCGGTCACTATCGCGGGCGAGGCTACGTTGAACTCCCATCAATTGATGACGATGTGCTTCTACACGATCCTGGTATTGATCGTTCCGGGGCCGACCAACACGCTGTTGTTTTCGTCGGGAATCAGCGTGGGCCTGGCGCGCACGCTGCCGCTCGTGCTTGCGGAAGCGGCCGGGTACGTCATCGCCATTTCCGTCTGGGGCGTTTCGCTGCTGGCGTTCGCGGCGCAGCATCCTCACGTCCTGAGCGTGATCAAGCTCGCCTGTTCGTCGTACCTGCTGCTGTTGGCCGCCAAGATGTGGACGCGAGGCAGGCTGGAGGAAGATCAACGTCCGAAAGCGGTGACGTGGCGGAACCTGCTCGTCGCCACCTTGCTGAATCCGAAAGCCTTTCTGCTCGCAAGCACGGCGTTTCCATGGCAGACGTTTCACGATTCGAGCAGCGCGGCCCAGGCATTCGGCGTGTTTCTGCTCGTGCTCATACCGGTTGGGACCGGATGGGCCAGCCTGGGGCGCGCAACGCGCATGCTGGCGTCCGGCTCACACCATGTCACTGCCGTGCTTCGCTTTTCATCGATGGTACTGGTGCTGTTTTCAGGGACCCTGCTGTATTCGCTCGTCAAATGAGTTGCTGACGTTGCAACGCGACGATGAACGGCGGGGCGGGGCTGGTGGTGATCGAACACGGCTGCTATTGGCGAGGCGGTGTCGAACGGCGCGGTCCAACGAATCCCGCCACGAACTGCGCGCCCGTCGGTTGCTCCGACAGCACGCCGCGCAATGCGGCATGACGCTCGATTCCGGCGAACCTGCCGGCCGGATTCGATGACGCTGTCAAACGAGAAATCTGGAAATCCATATAGATAAAAAACGGATCGCGAGCTGTGGCTTGCACCGTATGAACACCGATACGTTTGATGCACGCGACAAAGGAATCTTCCAGTTTTTGCACTATATCGAAACGTGCGCAGTCGCGAATATTTGCCGACTGGCAATCTTGCTTGCGACGCGATACTGCACGTGGCCAGTGTCAGGATCGTTTAAGCATGAATTCGTATTTACTAATTCGTAACCCGAATTGACGGTGACCGGAAGGCAGGCAACGGAAGATGACGCAAGCAGCACGTTTCAGAACGAGCCATACCATTGCATTCGCGGGCGCGTTGTTGGCGACGACAAGTTCCGCGACGCAGGCGCAGAGCGCCGTCCAGCTGTCGGGGATCATCGACGCGGGCATTGCGTACGTGAGCGATAGCGGCAATACCCACGGGCATCAGAGCGCGTGGCAGGCAAAGAGCGGGGACATCAACGGTAGCCGATGGATCCTGTCGGGCAGGGAAGACCTCGGTGGAGATCTGAACGCGGCGTTCATGCTGGCGAACGGCTTTGCGCCGATGACGGGCACGGCTTCGCAGCAGGGCCGGTTGTTCGGCTTCCAGTCCTGGGTTGCCTTGCAATCGCAACAGCTCGGCTCGCTGATTGCGGGGCGCCAGTTCGACGAGGTCGTGCAGTTCGTCGAGCCGTTTTCCCTGGGAGGGACGCGATATGGCGGCACGGCATTCGCGCACGTCTTCGACAACGACAACCTCGACAACTGGACGCGCATCAACAACTCGGTCAAGTACGTGAGCCCGCTGGTGGGCGGCCTCAAGCTGGGTGTGCTGTACGGCTTTTCGAACCAGGCCGGCGGCTTCGACGACAACCGCGCGTATAGCCTCGGCGCGTCGTATCAATACGGCAATCTCGATCTGGGCGCGGGCTATGTGCAGTTCAACAACGCATCGAACCTCTCCAGTGCCAACGTGAACGGCGCGGCACCGGCCGGCGCACCATTCAACGCGGCGCGCCAGCGCACCTGGGCCGCGGGCGGCTTGCTCCATTTCGGCAACGGTGCGGCCGGCTTCGTGCTCAGCGAGACGCGCCTCGATCACGCCACGTCGATCAACGACGTCGTGGACACGGCGGTCAGCCTGCCGGGCGACGATGTGCGGTTTCAGAACGTCGAGGTGAACGTGCGCTACAGCGTGCTGCAGAACTGGGACGTTTCGGCCGGTTATACGTTTACCGCGGGGCGCTTCGCGACGCCGGCGGGCGTTCGTTATCCGAAGTGGCATCAGGTCGGCATCGTCAACACGTACTTCCTCTCGCCGACGACGGACATCTACGCCGAGGCGGTCTATCAACGGGCCAATCAACTGGCCGGAACAGGCATCCGTGGCGCGCAGATCGCCAATTTTTCACGGGCGTCCGGCGCGAACCAGCTCATTGCGTCACTCGGTTTGCGACGCCGGTTCTGATCGTCTCGCCGGATGGGCACCTGTGGTGGATGCCGCGCGTTTTTCGTGGGCGGCTTGCATCCTGCGGCGAGTGGATACGCGAAGCGCTGCCGGTTATGACGAAGGCCGGTACACGACGCCGGATTCATCTACGCCGCGAGCGGCACGCCGTCGTCGAGCATGGACCGGTTGGCGTGCAGCGTGATGCCACGGTCGCCGATCATGATCGCGCTCATGTAACGCGTATTCGACGCTATTTCAGTATCGGTCGAGCGCTGCCTGCAGCATGCGCAGTCTGGTTTTGCCGTCCGGCATGAAGTTCGTGCCGAAGCGCACGAGCCCTGCCTGATGCAAATGGCAGGCCATCGTGAAGCTGATCAACATACCAGGCTCGGGCGGATGAATTTCGATTTCTATTCGCTTCAGACGCGGTTCGTAAGCGAGCAGGGTCGCCTCGATCGCGCGCCGCAGCTTGTGCGCCGAGGACGGCAGATGCCGATAGATCTCCGACAGGTCGTCTAGGCCGTAGTCCGGAAGGTGCGCGAGAGACCCGCGCCGACTATTCAGGATGCGCTCGATGTTGTCGCGCACCGACAGGAAAACCTGCACTTCTGACGCGAAGTCGTCCACGCCAGAGCCGTCAGCGAAGTGCCCGGTAATCCGCTCGAATAAGCCAGGTCCTACCCACATCGTGGAGTTCCTTTATTGCGCGATCTGCGCAATCGACGCGATGAACCATCGATCGACCATGAACCAGGCGACGCCGACGGCGACGCACGAGGCGACCACCCAAGTCAGCGGAGAAATGCGCAGCGGGCGGGCGTTGGTGCGGTTCACCACGATCGAAGCAGGCGCTGCGTGGTTGTCCTCCGCTGCGGTCGTGCGCCCGAGTCGTTCGTCGAGGGTGCGAATAAGCGCCGCACGCGCTGTACTCCCGTCCATCGCAAACCGTCCGGTGAAGCCAAGCGACAGCACCGCGGCGAATATCGCAAGTAGCACCCGCGGCGACCGTGGCTCGAGCAAGCGATCCTCGATGCGTCGTACCAATTCCTCGCCGGCATCGTTTCTCGAGAAACGTTCCTCCTGGAGCGGCCGCTTCTCCCAGCTTTCGCGAGCTTCTCCCGTGAGGTGCTTCAATGCGGCCTCGTCGAGCAGCGCGCACAGCGCGTAGACCGCATCGTTGATCCCGTGATCCGGGAGGCCTCGCAAGCCCAGATCGGAGCGCAGTTGGTCGATCTGCGTGTTGCATTGGCCTCGAAGCGCGTCGAACGACAGCGGCTCTTCGGCCAGTGCGGTGACCGTGCGTGCCGTGTCACGTAACGCAACCGGGAGCAGGGGCGAATCTGCCATCGTCACCGCACTCATGACGGCAGCACCGCATACAGCTCGAGCGACGCTTCAGGAATCGACGCCGGCACGTAGATCTGGCAGGCATGCGCGTCGATCATCCGTTTGAACGCGGCATCGTTGCTGTCCAGCGCGAAGTACTGGTTTTCTATCCGCACGGGAATCGCGGCAGGCAGGCGCGACATCGGTCGCAGTGCGATGCCGAGCAGTGCGGAATTGACGATCTGCTCGACTTCGTCCGGTGCGCCGACCTTGCAGAGGCGCGGCAGGTGCTCGATGAGGGCGTGTGCGGGCATGGCGGCCTGAACCGACAGATAGTATTCAGCGCCTTCCGTCAGCCGCTCGTCGTTGATTCGGCCAACCCATATGGTCGCGCGCACGCGCTCGAGTGCAATCGGCACGACTCGGGACGGAATCACGGCGTCGAGCAGTGTTCTGATCAGCGATTCGAGCTCGGCAAACATCGGCTCCGGTGCGTGGTGATCGTATAGCGGAATCGCCTGGAGCGACTCGGTCGTAGAGAACGTCAGCAGTGAGCCGGCCAAGCGGGCGAGCACGGCGTAGAGCCGTTCCGGATGCTGGTCCGGCGCCTGTACGAGACGGGCGAGTTCGGGCCAGGTGCTATTCACGCTATGTAACAGCCAGAAGAGCGCCACGTCGGACACGGCGAAATCGGCGATCTGATCCGAGCGCTCTTTGCGGCGCACCGCAAGGCTGGCGCTCTTGGCAGACAGGATTTCGGAGATGCGCTGCGTGCGATGCACGAGGCGATCGCTCGCCGACAGGAACAGGCACGGCGGGACGAAGCTCTTGTCCTGTTCGAACCGCCCTTGTGGCGTGCGCACGAGCCGCGCGATCGGACAGGTGACGTAGTCTCCGGCCTGCTCGAAGTCGAACAGAAGGGCTACCACGTTGCGCTCGACACTGATTTCTTCCTGTCCGTCGCCGTTCAGATCGGCAACGTGCTTGTATTCGCGGGTCACGCGCCGCGGCCGCGCAGGCTTTTCGCCGGGTTCGACGCAGTTGCCGCCCTGAGCGTCCATCAGTGCTACACCAGCAAGCACGGTCACGCTGTCGACCGTTGTCGGCACGTCGTCGAGACTGCGTGCCGCAGGAAGCCAGTCGGCCGTTTCACTATCGATCAGCGTACCGTCCGGCAGGCGCAGCCCGAGCGCCGTGCACTGAAGTCGATTGACGCTCAGTGCTTCGCTGTCGAGCGCAACGTGGACGGCACCCCAAGCGTCGGGGCTCGCGATACGGGCTACACGGTCATGGACGTATTGTTCCCATATCGCCTGCTGCTGGAAGTGCTGCGGCGTCATGAAAATCCCCTTGGCCCACAGCGGTCTGGTTATCTTCATCTTGTTGGTTGTTCTGGAATGGAAGTAGCGGTGTAGAGGTGCGCGACGGAACGCGTTCAATGTTTCGCTTTCGGCATCTGCGAAACCAGGGAGAGGTTGATGTCGACGCCCTCGATCTGAAAATGCGGGACGATGAACAGCTTGATGCGGAAGAACCCCGGGTTGTCCTCGATGTCCTCGACCGTGACCTTGGCGTGCCGCAGCGGGTGTGCCGCCTGAAGTTCATCGCCGGGATCGGTCATTTCCGTGACAAGCGATTTAATCCAGGTATTCAGCTCGAGCTCCAGCAATCGGCTATCGCGCGTCGTGCCGATGTTTTCGCGCTGGATGAGCTTCAGGTAATGTGCGATCCGTGACAGCAAGAAGATGTACGGTAAACGGGCATTGATCCGGCTATTCGCGGAGGCGTCGCGTGCATCGTAAGATCGCGGCCGTTGCGTTGAATGCGCCGAGAAGAAACACGTTTGATCGTGATTGCGGGTATACGAAAGGGGAATTAGGCCGATATCGGCGAATTCATTCTCGCGTGTTTCCGAAATCAATGCGTCCGTGGAAATCTTACCCAGTTGCCCGGCGCCGAGGTCGTACCGATGCGCGGGAATGTCATTGATGACGCCACCCGCTTGCGGGCCGCGAATCTGCACACACCAACCGTTTCGTACGAAGCTGCGCACGATATTGACCGCAAAAGCGAACGCCGCGCTTGTCCACAGATATGCGCTGCGACCAGATTCCCTGACATTCTCGGTGTAATTGAATGCGCGCACGGGCATCGTATCGAATCCGTACGGCAAACGTGCAAGGAATCGCGGCATTGTGAGCGCGATGTAGCGTGCGTCCTCAGTTTCGCGGAAGCCCTTCCACTTCAGGTATTCGGCGCGCTCGAACCAGCTCGGCAGATCGCGGATGCCTGCGACGGCTTCCATCGTGGTTTTCCCGAAGAACGCAGGCGAGACGGCGCCGATGAACGGCATATGGGCCGCGGCCGCGACTTTCGAGATATTGCGCAATAGTGCGATGTCCGGGCCGCCGTGATCGAATTCAAAGGCCGAGACGATCGCGGCGATGGGCTGCCCGCCCGGCATGTCGTATTCGCCGACGTATGTCAGCCGGAACAGGCCACTCTGGATGATGTCCGGTGCATCTTCGAAGTCTTGACGCAGCGCTTCTTTCGAGACATCAAGCACCTCGATTTTGACGTTTTGTCGAAAATCAGTCCGATCCACCAGGAATTGCAGGCCGCGCCACGTCGATTCGAGTGTCTGAAATGCGCAGTGGTGGAGGATGGCGTCGAGCTGTCTGCCGAGTTGATCGTCCAATTCAGCCAGATACCAATCGATCAAATCGGAATCGATGCACGCAATCGTATTTATGCGCATTTCTGAAGATAATTTAGCGTCGGTGTATTGGTCGCATTGAGCGCCTTCACTCATCGGACGTTGCATCTGGCATGGCCGGATAACAGAGGAATGCGACATATAGCATGGCGAACATCTTAAAAATAGCGAAATACGTGAACAATTGTCAGACTTCGGGCAAATACAACAAACGGCCTGAATAATGCGCGCTCGCTCTTCCACGACAAGGGCGAGTGTAGTTACTGTTCTTCCTCGGCTCTGAGCGCGATGCGGGTGTTTGGCAGCGCTATCTGGATACGGGGTTACAACAATGTCGAACCTGTTTGACGATGCGAGGCGGTTCGTATCGGACTTGACCGGGGTGTCGGGGCGCCAGGCATATTTCTTCGAGGTGCCGGGGACCGAGAGCGCAGTTGCACTCTCGGTCGTGTCGGTGATGGCGGTCGAGCGGTTGGGATATCCCACCGAGGTGCGAGTGGTGCTCACGCATCCGCTGCAGCTGGCCCGCACTGACTATCTGAATCGCGACGCGGTCTGCACGATCGTGCCTGACGATGGTGTGCCACATCGTTTCTCCGGTTTTATCGCGCGCTTCTCGACGCTGCAGACCACCGCGGACTTCACCAAGTACGAGATCGTGCTGAAGTCGCACTTCGCGCGACTGGAAGCGGTGAGCACCAGCCGTATCTACCAGCACCAGACGACGCCGCAGATCATTGAGGCAGTGCTGCGCAGCCATGGCTTGGAAGGCCACCAGTTCGCATTCCGGCTGCGCCGCGAGTATCCGAAGCACCTGTTCCGCTTCCAGTACAAGCTCGACGACCTGTCGTATGTGCGGATGCTGATACAGAAGGCCGGCATCTACAGCTACATCGTCGAGACCGAGCATGGCGATCAGGCGGTGTTTGCCGACGACGTCGACCATTACCAGTGGGACCCGCACTTGACGGCGGCGTATCGCGAGACTGCGGGGCTGGAGGCGACCGGCGCCGAGGCGGTGACCGCACTCAAGACGCATACGGTGACCGTGCCGCAGTCGTTCGCCGTGGCCGATTACAACCCCGAGCAGGCGTGGGAGCGGTTCAAAGACGAGGCGAACGTCGCGCCGCAGGACCCGACCACCTATGGGCAGCCGTACGTCTACGGTACGAATCACCTCGATCAGGACGGCGCGAAATGGGAGGCGCAACTGCGCCACGAAGCGGCGATCGCGTGGCAGGTGGTGTACGAAGGTGAGAGCAACGTGCTGGCACTTCAGCCGGGGCGCGTGCTGAATCTGGACGCCGCACTGCCTGACGCGCCGGACGGTCAAGTCGTGATCGAGGTGACGCATAGCGGCGCGCGCGATCGGGCCTATACGAACAGCTATAAGGCGATTCCCGCTAACCGGCGCTTCCGGCTCCAGCTCGAAGACGCGAAGTGGCCGAAGATTGCCGGGACGCTGAGCGCTCGGGTGACGAGCCCCGACAAGTACAAATACGCTTACCTGACCGCGGCAGGCTACTACACGGTCCGGTTCGACGTGGACTTCGCGGACTGGCCGGCAGGCGGGGAAAGCGTGCCGCTGCGGCTGGCAAAGCCCTTCGCGGGCAAGTTGCAGACGGGCTTCCACTTCCCGGCGCTGGACAACGATGAAGCGGTGATCGCGTTCCGGGACGCGGACCCCGACAAGCCGGAGATCATCGGTTTCCACCATCACAGTCAGGCGCGCGATCTGGTGACGAGCGATCGCCGCTGGCTGTCGCGCAACGTGATTCGCACGCAGTCGAATAACAAGCTGCGGATGGAGGACTGGGCGGGGCAGGAGGGCGTCAAGCTTAGCACGGAACACTCCGGCACGAGCCACCTGGACCTGGGCTATCTGGTCGACGAGAAACTGGAGCGGCGCGGTGAGGGTTTCGAACTGCGCACGTCGGGTCACGGTGTCGAGCGCGCGGGCAAGGGGCTGCATCTGACGGCCTACGACCGCCCGGGTGCGAGCGGGAAGCAACTCGACATGCAGGAGACGATCGCGCAACTGGAGCAGGCGCTGGCGTTGGCGAAGTCGCTGGGCGACGCGGCGCGTACGGCTAAGGCGATTCCGGCCGGCACGGATGCGCAACAGCAGATGAAGGACGAGTTCGACGGTCTGAAGCAGCCGGGCTTACTGGCGAGTGCGCCGGCCTCGATCGGCGTCGTGGCAGGCGGCGGCGTGCAGATGGCTGCGAAGGAGAGTATCTCGGCGGTGGCTGGCAAGAACGCTGACTTCAGCGTGATGAAGCGTTTCACGGCGGCCGCGGGCGAGGCGGTCTCGTTGTTCGCGCAGAAGCTTGGAATCAAGATCTTTGCGGCTAAGGGGCCAGTCGAAGTACAAGCCCATAATGGACCAATGTCATTGGTAGCAGACAAAGACTTGACCGTGACAAGTGTCAACGGCGCTGTTTTCGTTCGAGCCGAAACTGAACTGACGCTTGGTAGTGGCGGCGCATTCATTCAGCTCAAGGACGAAAATATTACCGTGGGCGGTCCGCTCGATTTGTTCCTGAAGGTCATCACGATTCAGCAGCAAGGCAAGGCACAGATGCACCTGGCGGCACCGGCGTTTTCGACAACCGTAGTGCCGTTTACGTTCGCCTGCGACGCGTGGCGTCGTCCGATCGATTCGGATAACACGGAATCAACGCAGCCAACGCCAAAGGCTTCCGACTGGAATCAACTCGGCAATCCCGCGGCTGTAAGCGCCGAAGCTCCGGCGCCGCGCCCGCAAAAGCAACAACCAAACTCGCAGCCCGCTGTCACTACGAAACCTGATGTACCGAGTGCGGAGGCAATAGCACACGACGCGCGGGCGAAACCTGCTGCGTTACCTGCTGACAACGAATCGGCGCATGAACCGAAAAAGCCGCTGGCGGATGATGCCGGCACGCCTATTAAGCTGGAGACACCCGTCGTATGCGACTGGCACACGCCAGCGTTCACAGAAGAGCGCACAGATTCGACCGAAACAGTAGAGTACTACGGCTTGGATAGCCACAAGAATGCATGGCCCGACGCCCAAACGTTATCCGGGGCACAGCTAGACACGGCATTTGAGTTGTCATATGACCCTGAGAAAAAGACGCTTTATGCAGCGGTGCGCGTGCAGGTCATTCCTGTTGAATTGTTCAAATGCGATGGCTCTGGGAAGCCTGTGCCAGGCGAAGATGGCAAGCTTGAATCCCGCCCGTTTGATCACGACAAACATTCATTCCTTGTGGCGTGTGGAGTAGACAAGCCGATGAACGGCTATGTTATGAAATATCGCGAGGGGACTGGGGAGAATTTTGACATCAATGCCAAAGCTCGTCAGATTGAGGCTGTTCTCAATGGGCATAAGAGCAAACTGATTTTAAATGGATGCTCACGGGATGCGGCTTGTGGATGCCGAGTCTCGGTTGTGTTTAAGGTGAACTTGCTGCTGAGCGTTAAGGGGGAGAAAGTCGGTGGTGGTAAGAAAATCCATAAAACAATTCATCTGTTTCCCCGAACGCAGCGAGCAGATTCTGGATCATGGGGGGAGGGAATTATGTACCCCGAGGCGCTGCCTGACCAGAGTGTAGTTTGGAAGGATATGCCATATGAGACAAATGTGATCGCGCACGAATGCGGTCATCTTTTCAACTACCCAGATGAGTATTGGAAGTATGGAGGATGGGTGCATGAGCAGTACATCAAAGATAAGAAATTGGATTTTGATGTCGGTTTGCGCAACGATGGAAGGGAAACGTGGCAAATTGCCTCAAAAACAAACGTAATGGGTGGCGGGTGCAATATCCAAGCGTCGATGAGCGACAAGGCATCACCAAGCGCGACAGTGCATCCCTATTATTTGGAATACATCAGGCGACACTTCTGCGAGTTGACCGGAGAAAGAAAGCCGGTCCGGACTCCGGACGGCAAGAAGACGTGGAGAAAATGGAGGGTTGGGTACGATGTTTGATGCCAGAGGGGCTATAAATTTCCATCGCGCATTCAGATTAATCGTCGTAAGCTTTTTTTATGGAATTATAATGCTGCAAGCGATAACCAATGCAAGTCCTCGTGACGTCAACGGCGAAAGGCTATCCATTAGCATTATTGGCGATCACCAGGTTGGCACAAACGCTGTCGGGATATGGATTTCTTCTGGAAAGGTGCGCGTTAGTTTGTCGAATGCATTCGACAAGAATTTTGACGGGGCCGGGGTCGTCGATAGCATTCTGTCGGCTGATGATCTCAAAAGTGCGAGCGACGTTTTCAAGAAAATATGTCAAAGGATTGGTGGGCCGTCGTCGAAGGATTTGCCCCCAGACACACTGAATGTCTACTCGATTCGTTGTATGCGAAACGGAGAAATGACGGAGCACCAGGGTCGTCTTACCGATCTTCCTCGCGATCTGGCAATTGAGTCGTTTGGCTTGTATCAAAAATTACTGACCGACTACATTAGCTCCGGGCAGGTTGTCGTTAAAGTGGGTGCATCTGTATCCGCGGTTCGCAGAGAGCGTGAAGATTTCTTGGTTACGGTGAAATTTTCCAATGCTGGTCAGTATGGGATTAGTATGCGAACGCCGGACGAGTGGGAAAAGAATTGGCAAGAACGGCTTGACATTGGCGGAAGGCGAGTTGGCGGAGGTGATTTATGGAAAGCAAGTCTCGTTGGTCGTCGGCTATATAACAAGTCGGATCTCTCAATCAGAACCGAAGAGCTTCCTATGGGAGGCCGCGGGACGTTTGTAACTATTCCAGCCGGAGGGGCGGTCGAGTTCAAATTCCTCGTTGCACCCGACCAAAAAATCCCGAAGGGTACTTACAAGTTCAGCGTATTAGTCGTCACGACCATGACAACGGAGGGTGATGCGCCGAACTTGAGTCGCGTCAATTTCAGTTCGAATTCTGCCCGTGCTCCTAATTTTACGTTCGACACTGACTATCCGGCGACACCGAACGAGTGGAAAGACTTCGAAGCGCGGCAGCGGGAAAAAATGTCGTCGCAGTCAGTTGGCCCAGGCGCAACCGTTGCAGAACCGGGATATTACCGCAAGGTGGCGATTACCGGCGAGCGCGGCCAGTTCGTCCGGGGTTTGAGCAAAGGCGAGCAAGCCCCAACTCTTGACCGCCCATTTGAACACTGGGTGTGGGATGCCGACTTGGCGCTATCTACGCGATGCAAGCCCGGCGACTCTTGCCCTCGCGACGGTCTCTGGGTCGCTCGAACGATGAGGATGGGATCGGTAGACGCAGACGTCACACATGTCGAACTTGAGCGGCGCTTTCGTGCGGGCGAAATTGCTCCGAGCCTCACAGGTCTGGAGGGGAACGTGTTGCATCACTATTGGCAATGGCTTGGTGCATGAGCGGCGACGCTATGGGTGCTTGTCACGGCGGTAGCAATTGAGTCGGCTGAGAATCGTCCTCGTGCCTGGTTACTCCGACCCGGTACTTTCGCATGCTTCAGTTGGCACGTACTTTTTATTCGTGAGTGTTGATGCGCTCGCCGCTGTGGTCGGGCGCACCGTCACATCTCTTGTCGTTAGAACGATCGTTGCGATTGGGCCTTAAGGGATGAATGACGACCACGATTGGAGAAGGGGAACCACTGTCTCGCCGGGAAATATTCAATGGGTCTGACTGAGTGAATGTATTGGAATCGCAAATTGTATTGGTCGAATTTAATTTTTAGTCAGATTCGGTTTGATTGATGTTCGCGGTAGCATGCGAGGCTTCTCAAAAATAGCGGTATACGTCAACAATTGTCAGACTTCAGCCAAATACAACAATTCCGCTGAATAATCGGGGCTGGCACTTCCCGAGACAGGGTTCGTGCGGCTATCGTTTGTCGCTTAATCCATGCATTGCGCACCTAGGAATTAAACTGCCTGCGACGGCGGTGCGAACAGTGCTATTTGGATACGGGGTTATAACAATGTCGAGCCTGTTTGATGACGCGAAGCGGTTCGTGTCGAACCTGACCGGCGTGCCGGGGCGTCAGGCGTATTTCTTCGAAGTGCCGGGCACGGACTCGGCGGCCGCGCTGTCCGTGGTGTCGGTGAAGGCCGTCGAGCGGATGGGTGCGCCGACCGAGGTGCGCGCCGTGCTCACGCATCCGCTGCAACTCGCACGCACTGACTACCTGAACCGCGACGCGGCTTGCACGATCGTTTCCGACGACGGGGTGCCGCGCAGATTCTCTGGCTTCATCGAACGCTTCTCGACGCTGCAGACCACGGCTGACTTCACCAAGTACGAGATCGTACTGAAGTCGCACTTCGCGCGACTGGAAGCGGTGAGCACCAGCCGCATCTACCAGCACCAGACGACGCCGCAGATCATCGAGGCAGTGCTGCGCAGCCATGGCTTGGAAGGCCACCAGTTCGCATTCCGGCTGCGCCGCGAGTATCCGAAGCACCTGTTCCGCTTCCAGTACAAGCTCGACGACCTGTCGTATGTGCAGATGCTGATGCAGAAGGCCGGTATCTACAGCTACATCGTCGAGACCGAGCATGGCGATCAGGTCGTGTTCGCCGACGACATTGATCATTACCTGTGGGACCCGCACCTCACGGTTCCGTACCGCGAGGTGGCCGGGCTCGAAGCGACCGGTACGGAGGCTGTGACGGCGCTTAGAACTCACGCGGTTGTCGTCCCGCAGTCGTTTGTCGTGGCCGACTACAACCCCGAGCAGGCGTGGGAGCGTTTCCGGGACGACGCAAACGTTGCACCGCAGGATCCGACCACGTACGGCCAGACCTACGTCTACGGCACTCACCATCTCGATCAGGCGGGCGCGAAGTGGGAGGCGCAACTGCGCCATGAAGCGGCGATCGCATGGCAGGTCGTGTACGAAGGTGAGAGCAACGTGCTGGCGCTGCAGGCCGGGCGCGTGCTGAATCTCGACACGGTATTGCCCGATGCATCCGACGGACAGGTGGTGATCGAAGTGACGCATCGCGGCGCGCGCGATCGGGCTTACTCGAACAGCTACACCGCAATTCCCGCTAATCGGCGCTTCCGGCTCAAACTCGAAGAAGCGAAGTGGCCGAAGATTGCCGGGACGCTGAGCGCTCGGGTGACGAGCCCCGACAAGTACAAATACGCTTACCTGACCGCGGCAGGCTACTACACGGTCCGGTTCGACGTGGACTTCGCGGACTGGCCGGCGGGCGGGGAAAGCGTGCCGCTGCGGCTCGCCAAGCCGTTCGCAGGCAAGCTGCAGACGGGTTTCCATTTCCCGGCGCTGGACAACGACGAAGTGGTGATCGCGTTCCGGGACGCGGACCCCGACAAGCCGGAGATCATCGGCTTCCATCATCACAGTCAGGCGCGCGATCTGGTGACGAGCGATCGACGCTGGCTGTCGCGCAACGTGATCCGCACGCAGTCGAACAACAAACTGCGGATGGAGGACTGGGCGGGGCAGGAGGGCGTCAAGCTTAGCACGGAACACTCCGGCACGAGCCACCTGGACCTGGGCTATCTGGTCGACGAGAAACTGGAGCGGCGCGGTGAGGGTTTCGAACTGCGCACGTCGGGTCACGGTGTCGAGCGCGCGGGCAAGGGGCTGCATCTGACGGCCTACGACCGCCCGGGTGCGAGCGGGAAGCAACTCGACATGCAGGAGACGATCGCGCAACTGGAGCAGGCGCTGGCGTTGGCGAAGTCGCTGGGCGACGCGGCGCGTACGGCCAAGGCGATGCCGGCCGACACGGATGCGCAACAGCAGATGAAGGACGAGTTCGACGGGCTGAAGCAGCCGGGCTTACTGGCGAGTGCGCCGGCCTCGATCGGCGTCGTGGCAGGCGGCGGCGTGCAGATGGCTGCGAAGGAGAGTATCTCGGCGGTGGCTGGCAAGAACGCTGACTTCAGCGTGATGAAGCGTTTCACGGCGGCCGCGGGCGAGGCGGTCTCGTTGTTCGCGCAGAAGCTTGGAATCAAGATCTTTGCGGCTAAGGGGCCAGTCGAGTTGCAGGCGCAGAGCAACGCCATGGCACTCACGGCAGAGAAGGATGTAAGCATCGCCAGTGCGAACGGAAAGGTGAATCTCTCCGCCGCGAAAGAACTCATTCTCGAGTGTGGCGGGGCGTTCATCAAGATCGCGGACGGCAATATCACACTGGGCGGCCCGGGCGACCTATTCCTGAAAGTACTCACCATTCAGAAGCAGGGAGCGCAGTCTCTGAATCTGCCGGTTCCGCAATTGCCCGTCCCCGCTGGCGTTGAAATGTTCAGCCAACGGCTCGATGTCAGTCCGCTGCTCGGCAAGGAATTCTCGCTTCCCTTGCACCATATTCCGTATGCGGTGAAAGACTCAACCGGGCGGATCGTTGATAGCGGCATGCTCGACGAAGCAGGGTATACGGGGCGTACGTTCACCAAACAGTCTTCAAAGCTGAAGTACCACATCGGCAACGATCCTTGGCGTCTGTTTCTCGACTCGAAGCACGCCGAGATCGACAACGAGCCTCAGGAATAGGGAAGCACGCACATGGCAACGACTTTTGACGATGCAGCAACGGGATCGACAACGGTTCTCCCGGTCGATGGTGCCGCTTCCAACGCACAAGTGCCTGTTCAAGAATCGGCGACGACGAACGAAGCAGCATCTGAAATCACGACTACATCGACGGGCGCTCCCGCATCGGGAGACACGACCACGTCCGCGGTTGCCCAGGCCGACAAATTTCCTGCAACCCAGACAGCATCGACTGCTTCGTCTAACGACGGGCCGTTGCCGGAGGCCACGACGACGCAGGACTCTGCGCCACGCTCGGGCCTGGAGTCGGGCGCGCCGGTGCTCGATCACGTGTTTGTCGGCCTCGACGGCACGCCGATCAATGGGCTCAAATACCGCTTCGAATCCGACGGCGCAATCATTGACGGGGTGACGGATGGCGATGGCAAGGCCGCTCCCGTCAATTCGTTCTCCGCGGGGGCGGACTGCGCGGTTTTGGTATTGACGGACAGTGGCGCTTACAAACAGGTCGCCTGTTACACCGTGCCAACAGCCGACACATCGGCGACGCTGATGAGCGGAAGCATGGTGTTGGAAAGCGAGACGCAGCCACACGCTGGTTCGTCCGACGACGCGGCGCGTGAGCCATCGCCACCCGTCGATGACACGCGTAGCTCGCAATCGCATCCAGCCTATTCGTCTCAAGATGAGTCGACGGCGGGCGGGGCTTCGAGTGCACCAAGTACCACAAACGACAACACCCCGGCCGCTGCGACGTCGGGAAATTCCGAAACGATAAAGGCCACGGACGGGAGGCCGGGTGCGGCGGCGTCCTCGACGCCGCCAGTCGGTTCAGCAAAGCCGTCGACGACTCCCTTGCCGAAGAAAGGCACCACGATCGCTAAAGGGAGTTCCGGGAAACGTGCGCCGTCGACCACTACGACCGCCGCTCGGGACAAACTTGGACATCCGCAAGCGGCACCGACCGAAACATTTACCGACTGGGCAAGCCACAAGGTACATGCGGCATGGCACTTCATCGAAGACATCTTCGGGCTCGACTCGAACCCGGTGGCAGGGACAGTGGTCCGGCCGCAAACACCGGCGTCTGCACAGGGCGGTGCTGCCAACACGAGTAGTGCGCCACGAAATCTCACTGCGGTGCAATCGCTGATCTCCATTGCGGAGGGCCAGACGGAGCACTCGATGCCGTCGTCGGCCACGGTCGTCAATCTGAAGAAGATCGCGGATGGTTCGATTACGTATGGAAGCAAGCCTTCCAAAAAATCGAAGGGGCAATGCTACATGTATGTGAAGATCGCGCTGTGGCGAGGCAACGCGATCAAGTTCATAAAAAACAAGAAAGGAGATTTTGACGCGGCGGGGGGTAGCTATGCGAAGGTGGCGGGAGAATTCTTGATGTCGCAGGGATTCGTGAATGTCACCGATCAGCTTCCGGATGCGAGATGGGCCTTACCCGGCGACGTGATCGTCTACCACGTCAAGGGTGACGCGGAAACGGCTGACGGTCGTGGCCAGCCCGGTCACATTGACATACGCACGTACCACTACTATGTCAGCGACTTCAAACGAAACTATCTTTGCTTCAGTGGAGGCGGGGGTACGCATTTCTATGAGGTGAGCGGGATCTATCGCAAGCCTGGATACTTCGATCCACTTGCCCTTGCGCGCATGAAAGCTTTTTTGAAGATCATCCGGTCACGGGAGGCCAAAGCGTTTTTTTCATTCGGCGATGAAAAGACCTATTTTGCATCGCAAGGCGTCTACAAGATTCAGAACGGGATCAAGGATTTTTCAACCTATCCATCCAATCCCCAAAAAGCGGAAGACCACCAAGGTGCATACCAGATTGCCAGGTCATCATGGAAAAGAGGACACGCTCTGGGCACCGGCGCGTTACCTTCAGACTTCACTCCCCAGACCCAAGACCGCTATGCGGTGTGGTTGATGGAGGGCGAGCCGGGACGTTTTGGCCCGAAACCGGAATGTCTGCCCGCTCCCAGTGCTTTGGGTTATATCCGGCAGGGTGATATCGATCAGGCAGTGAGTCTGCTTCGCAAGCGTCAATGGCCATCGCTTCCTGGTGGAGGGCAAGACCAAGGCTACACGATGACCGATATGAAGGCGGACTTCGACAAGTACCTGAGAGAATACGGAGGCTCCTAGAATTTGATCGGAATACGAAAAACGAAATTTCTATGGGCGATCAAAATCAAATGAAAAGCAGACTTTTAAAAATCGTTGGAACCGCTCTTCTGGTGACGTCAATTTCGGTCTTTTCGGAAACATCGATCCGCGATTACGTTACCTCGAGAAACAACGCGGTCGAAGCCGTTCATGCGAAATACTCCGATCAAGGGAGCGAACGGTTGAGTCGGGCCGCCGATAAAGCGATGCAAGACGTGCGGATCAAATTGCAAAGACTGGTGGGCGCGGTCAATGCGAAAGGCTTTCCGAGAAGCGGCAAGAGCGTTATTGGTTCAAGGTCGGACGACGAGTACGATGGATTGGACGGAGTCGAGGTGAAATCATTCGATGCCAAAACACTACTTTTCGTTACGACTGTGCCGATTATGGAGTCATGGTTGGCGGTTAATCGGAAAGATTTCAAGCATTATTCGACGCTTCGGAAAATGCTGGGGACTGAAGAATTTTACAATGCGACCGCAACGCTCAACGGAGATGCAGCCGTTTATTCCTATGGCGAAATACCGGTGGCTGCACGAGGCGGCGATTCAATCGCGCGGGCGATTGTGTTTGCCGTCGGACAGGATGACCCCGCACCTAGTCCCCCCGACAACCTCGCCGTGACGGTCATGCAGGGCGATCGCATTTTCATTTTCACCGAGAAAGCTACGGTAAAGGGTATGCCGGCGTGTTCTGTGTCGAATCAACAGACATCGATCACCTATGAGCAATGCTTTGCGAAAAAACTGCCCTCCCAAAGCGAGTATCCCAAACTGGTCAATCAGGCGCAGCGATTGGTTGATCTTGTCTCTCCGCAGTTGCAGCGCTGAAGGTACGTATCGATCGTCGTCTGGTTACTTCACTATGTCCTGGCCTATTCCAACGCTGACCTCGGTTTTCTACCCGAAGCCGCTTGAACTTCGAGTATGGGTGCCCGGCCTCTTGGCACTCGCGGTCGGCGCTGCGGGCGCCTTATTGCTGCTGTGGCCTCATGGAAAATCCACGCACGGGCTTCAATTCTGGGGACTGCTCATCGGCGCTCCGCTTGTGTCTTGCGCGATAGCGCTCGGCATTCGGCTGGACCGCTGGGAGCGCGAACAGACGGTTGCGGAAGAACTGGAGCGTGAGCAAGAGCGGATCATGTCTCTTTGGCAATCATGGTGCCGACGCCACGTTTGTGTAACGGCTTCCGTGGCCATCCTACCGATACCTGTTCCAGCTGCTGGGATGAGGGAGCCCGATGCGGAGCTCCCAGTGAATAGAGGGCGGGCGAGCGCGTTTCCATGGTCGAAGAACAAAACGCTTAAGCAACGACGCGAGAAGTTGCTCAATCAAATCGCAGAAAAGTTGCAGGTGGCGCTTGCTGGGCGGAAGGAGTTGCGCGTCAAGCTGGTTGTCGCCGACGCACCGGAAGAATCTCTGCTCGGCTGGAAAGCGGATGCGGAGGACGCGCTTTGCAGGGTCGCGCCTGCTTGCAAATTCAAGATTGACACCGAACCGGCAATGGCTTGTGCATCGTTTCTTGCGCAGCAGGTCGACCTTGTCGGTACCGAGCCGCATCTGATCATTACTGCACAAATTTGGCCAGACAGTGCGACCAGGCATACCTTCAGCGAGGGCGCCGCAGCACTCCTGATGGAATCGGCCGACGAGGGGCCGGGCCGTGTCTTGCGTCCGATGATCAGCACGGCCGGCACGCGCGACGCAGACCTGAAGCAACTCGCGCAGATGCAGCTCTCACCCGATCACATCACTCACGCCTGGTTCACCCGATGCGAAGCGGAGTCCGGTGCGATTACGGCGGCGTTCACTACCGACACTAAGGTGAGACCGATCGAGAGATCCTTCGATCACATCGTGGGCGAGCCGGGGCCAGCCACCAGCTGGATTGCGCTTGCCACTGCGTATGAAGCATCGCAGGAAGGGGAACCACACCTCGTCGCCTGGCGTGAGCCGGGCGACGAGGTGCTGCATCTCTGCATCGTTCGCGGTGCCTAGCCGCAAAAAAGACAAAAGGAAATCTGAGGTGACGTTGAAAAGACGCATATTGGGCCGGTGCCTGCTCGTCATCGCGGCGATCGCGGCCGTGACGGCGTTGATTCTGTACACCGTCGATCTCAAGGATCTGAAGGCGTGGTCCTCCCAAAATCGGCTAGCTATCGTCGGCGCTGGAGTGATGCTGTTGGCAGCGATCGGTGTCACTTTGCAGCGACGCGGGCTCGTGCAGCTCGGTGCGCAGCAGGCGTCCAAAGATCATGGGCTCGAGCCTCCTCCTCCGATCAACCCCGCTGCCGACGCCGGGAAGAAGCAGGTTGAATCGGCCGCCTTGCAGTTGAAGGACCTCCGCTTCCAGATGAAGCAAATCCGATGGTTTCGATGGGCTTATACGCGCCCCTGGCTGCTGTTGACGGGCGACGAGACAACTATTGGCCGCCTGTTGCCCGACCTCAAAGAACGCGGCTGGCTGCTCGCGGATGACGCGGTGCTGCTGTGGGGGCGCACCGGATCGGACGGTCGGCCCGACGAGATGTGGCTGAAGCAGATCCGTCGCTTTCGTCGCACGCGTCCGCTCGACGCGATCATCCTGATGGTCGACGAATCGACATTGCTGCCCGACGCAGTTCGCGGCACGACAAGTCCATGGGGCATCCACCTCGCGCGTATCACGCACCTGCTGCGTTGGTCTGCGCCGGTATTCGTCCTCGATCTCGACGGCACCGACACCGTTCACCGTGTGGATACGCCCGTCACCGGTTGTGAAATCCCGCACGCTGCTGATGCGCCTGCAATCGAAACCGCGCTACTCGAATTACGCAATCGATTGGCCGACGTCAGTGTCGGCCAGCTCGCGCACAACCCTGCCGACCGCTACGCGTCAGATCTCTCGACCCGTCTCGATACGCGTAGCGCACCGCTGGCTCGCTGGATCGCGAGTTTGTCCGACTGGCAACGTCGTGCCCAACCGGTTGCCGGTGTGATGTTCGCACCGTGGCCGGCATCCGGAGCGACGACAACGGGCACCGACAGTCTTCACTTTCCGTTGTGGCGCTATCTGACCGATGCAGCCAAGCGTACGCCGGGCCGCCGTACGGCGACGCATCCTCTCACGATGGTCTCGGGAATCGCGCTGGCGGCCGTCGGACTGTGGGGCGCCGGCATGCTCATCTCGGGCCTGACGAATGCCCGCGGCCTGGCGCTGACGAATGACGTGCTTCGCACGTTCAATGGCGCCAACAGTCCGGCGACCCGTCTGCGCGCCTTGCTCGCGCTCCAGCAGCGCATCGAGTTCTACGAAGCGCGCGTCGAGCGTCCGACGCTGTTCTCGCGCTTCGGCCTGAATCACGATCAGGACGTGCTCACCGCGTTATGGAAGCCCTATGTGCGCGAAGCGCGCCCGCAACTGCTTGCGCCCGTGCAACAGGACATCGAAGGGCAACTGGTCGATCTCACGCAGATGGCGACCGCCCAAGTCGATGAACAGGTCAATCGTCTCGCTCGCGACGGTCACGCCGCGCTCAAGACGTACCTGATGATGGCGGACCCGTCGCGCGCCGATGCAGCGTTCATGACGCCGCAACTGGTGCGCCATTGGAACGGCGGCATCGGACTGTCTCCGGGCGAAAAGCTCGACCTGTCGCAGCGGCTGCTGGCGTTCTACGCGCAGCACCTCGGCGCGCATCCCGACTGGCGCATCGCCGCGCGCGACGAGCTCGTCGCGGGCGCCCGCCAGACCTTGCTCGCCGTGATCGGCGTGAAAAACTCGGAAGACACGATCTATCAGGGCATCCTCGAATCGGTCGGCCACAAGTACCCGGACCAGACGCTCGCGTCTCTGACCGATGGCACCGACACGCGCGGACTGCTGAAAACCACGGCCAGCGTGCCCGGCGCGTACACGCGTCAGGCATGGGACGGGACCATCGAGGCTGCGATCGACGACATGGCGAAACGCAATGGCGTGACGGCCGACTGGGTGCTCGGCGCGACCGGCGCCAATCGCAACGCGTCGGCCGCGACGCCCGAGGCGCTGCGCGCGTCGTTGCGCATGCGCTACTTCGCGGACTATGCGGACCGTTGGCAAACCTTCATGAACAGCATCACGTGCGAACCGGCGCGGACCTTGCCGGCCGCCGTCGCGCAATTGAAACTCATCGCCGATTCGCGGCAGTCGCCGGTGATCTCGCTGATGAAGTCGCTCGAGTTCCAGGGCGGAGCGGGCGTCGTGAAGACATCGCTGTCCGACACCCTGGTGAACAAGGCGCAGAACATGTTCGCGAGCAAGGACAATGCGCCGCAGCCGGCCGCGCCCGACCCGGCCGGACCGCTCGGCGTGTCGTTCGGCCCCGTGTTGCATCTGATCGCACCGGGGAACGCTGCGACGGCAGGCGCAACGAGCGACCTGAGCCTGCAGCGTTTCATCGAACGCATCACGATGCTGCGTCTGAAGCTGCAACAAATCGCCGACAGCCCGGACGCCGATAGCGAGTCGCGACAAGTCGCGCAGTCGCTGTTCCAAGGCAAGAGTTCGGAACTGGCCGACACGCTCGCCTATGCGCAGCTTGTCGCCGCCAGTCTCGGCGAGCAGTGGGCGGGGATGGGGCAGTCGCTGTTCGTGCAGCCGGTCACGCAAGCCACGCAGGCCATTCTGGAGCCGGCACAGGCGAGCTTGAACGACGCATGGCGCCAGACCGTCGTCGCGAGCTGGAACCGCTCGTTTGCCGGCCGCTATCCGTTCGCCAACACCAATAACGACGCATCGTTGCCCGAGCTGTCGCGTTTCCTGCGACCGCAGGGAGGCTTGGTCGGCTCGTTCCTCGCCACGCAGCTGGCGGGCGTGCTGACGTTGCAGGGCGACCAATGGGTGCCGGCATCGAGCGGTTCGGGCGCGAGCAGCGCGGCGCGCACGATCGATCCGGCCTTTCTCAATGCGATCAACATGCTGCAGCGGATCGCCAATCACCTGCTGGCGCAGGGCGAGCCGCAGTACGCATTCGACCTCAAACCGGTACCCAGCCTCGGCGTGACGGACACGCGCCTGACGGTAGACGGTCAAAAGCTGCACTACTACAACCAGCAGGAGACGTGGCAGACGTTCACGTGGCCGTCGAACGAGCCGCAGAAGGCCGGCACGCGTCTCGAATGGCAGACCGAGCGAGCGGGCACGAACCTGAACATGGAATTCGGCGGCCGCTGGGCGCTGGTCCGGCTGCTGGAGCGAGCACACGTGAGCCCGGTGGATACGGCCACCTATCTGATCACTTGGCAGGCTGCGCCGCAGGCGCCGCAGTCGAAGGCAGGCGCCGCGAAGACGGACGATGGCGAGTCGTTGACCGCGCAGGCGCCGCTCGCTCCCGCGCCGGCATCGCTGGCGTATCCGCTGACCTATCTGATGCGTACCGATGTCGGCAAGGGGCCGCTCGAACTGCTGGCGTTGCGCGGGTTCGCATTGCCTTCACGCGTCTTTGTGCCCCGAACGACGCCGTCCCGAGCGGCCGGTACGGCGTTGCAGCCGCCGCCGCTTCCGCCGGGCGCGCTCGCCGCGGCGCGCCACGCGTCCGTGCCGATCCCCGGCGGGGCGCTGCCCGAATGACACAACAGGACACTGAATGACGAATCCGATCAAGGATAACGAGATCCTGCGCTATTACGAGGCGGAGATGCGCTATTTGCGCGACGCCGGCCGGGAGTTTGCCGATGCATTTCCCGATCGCGCGCGCGAGCTGGGCCTGGATCGCGGAGGCGAGCGCGACCCTCATGTGGAACGGCTGCTCGAAGGCTTCGCGTTCCTGATGGGCCGCCTGCGTCACAAGCTCGACGACGAGCTGCCCGAGTTGACCGAAGGGCTCGTCAGCATGCTGTGGCCGCACTATCTGCGCATGATTCCGTCGTTGTCGATCCTCGAGCTCACGCCGGGCATGGGTGCGCTGCAAAAGCACGAGACGCTCGGCGCCGGCCTCGAGGTGACGTCCGGACCGATCGCGACGGGCCACACAGAGGGCGCACCCGCACACGTCGAATGCGTGTACCGCACGACGCAGCCGATCGATCTCTACCCGATCACGCTCACCGACGCAGGCGCGTGGGCGCGCGAAGACGGTCGCTCGGTCATCCGGTTGCGCCTGGCGATTCAGCCACAAGCTCAGCGTGAACGACTGCATGTACCGCGACTGCGGCTGTATCTCGACGCGGACCGCCCGATTGCGCTTGCACTGCATGCCGCGTTGACGGCGAAACCGCTGGCAATGCACGTGCGTGTGCCCGGTTTCCCGGAAGATCGCCCCGGTGCGCCTCAAGATATGCCGGGGCTTCGGATCGAGGCGGCCGGCTACGCGGGCAACGAACGTCTGTGGCCGAAGGCCGACAACGCGTTTGGCGGCTACCAGTTGCTGCTGGAGTACTTCACGTTCCCCGAGAAGTTCATGTTCGTCGACCTGCTCGGGCTCGACATCCAGGCGCTTCCACCGTCCGCGCCGCATGTCGACGTCGAGATCGTGCTGGCAAAGCCGTGGCAGGACGACATGCGTTTCAACGCGCAGAACGTGCGGCTCTACTGCACGCCGATCATCAACCTGTTTCCCGTTCAGGCCGATCCGGTCAAGGTCACGCAGTTCGAGACCGAGTACCGGGTACGGGCGCGCGAGCAGCACGGCCCGTTGGTCGATATCTACTCGATCGACGCGGTGCACGGCATCGATCGCGGCCGACGCTTCGAATATGCGCCGTTCGCGGCATTCCGCCATCGTGGCGGCATGCTGCGCCATACGATGCCCGAGCGATATTTCCATTCGCACGTGCGACGCGCGCCTTCCGGACGGTTCGATACGTGGGTCGTGCTGGGCGGCCACGCTTGGGAAAGCGAGCATGCGCTGCCCGCGGAAACGCTGTCGCTGTCGGTGACGGGCACCAACGGCATGCTGCCGCGCAAGGCGCTGCGCGATGCCAGCATCACGCGGATGCGCGCGGGCTTCACCAACATCGCGGCAGTGCGTAATCTGACCGCACCGACGCTGCCGGTCTACCCGCCGACCGGCGATCGCTTCCAATGGCGTGTGCTGTCCCATCTGGCGCCGAACTATCTGTCGCTGCTCGATGCGGAAATCCTGCGCGGCTCGCTCGCGTTGTACGACTGGACGGACGGGGAGTTGAACCGGCGGCGCATCGAGGCGATCGCCGACGTGCGTCACCGGCCATTGCAGAAGCTCGTGAAGGGCGGCTTGATGCGCGGCGTCGAGATTGCGGTGACGATCGACAGCACGCGTTTCGCGGGCAACGGCGATCTCGAGCTGTTCGGCGCCATGCTGAACCGGTTCCTCGGCCTCTATGCGACGGTCAACCTGTACACGAAGCTCGTCATCGTGTCGCAGCCGACTGGTCAGCGGCTCGAATGGCCCGATACGAAGGGCGAAGGAGCGCCGTTTTGAACGCACTCGCGACCCCGTCGGAACGCAGCTTGACGACCTTGCCGCCAGCCCACGCGGACCGGATGTTGTTGCCGGCGCTGTTGGATCAGGCGCATCGGATGAATTTCTATCGCTTCTGCGCGTTGATCGAACTGGCGTCACCCGATGCAGCGCCGCTCGGCGCCACCGATTCGCCCGCGACGGATCCGGTCCGGTTCCGCTCACGTGGCCAACTTGGGTTTCCGGCGCGCGAGATCGATGCAGTCGAATACGACGCGGACGATCCGGCGAAGCCGGTTGCGGTGCGTACGACGTTCCTCGGTCTGTACGGCGTCGACGCGCGGATGCCGACGTACTTCGTCGACGAAGTGGCGCAGAACCGCGACGGCGCCGAGCCGCTGTCGGCGTTCCTGGACCTGTTCCACCATCGTATTGCGACGCAGTTCTACCGGATTTGGCGCAAGTATCGCTATCCGGCCGGTTTCCGGCCGGATGGCTTCGACACGGTCTCCCGCGGTGTGCTCAGCTTTGTCGGTCTTGGGTTCCGGTCGCCGGACACACATGCGCCTGACTGGGGGCTGCCGCAGGGCGTTGGTGCACGAACGCTGCTGTCGATGCTCGGACTAGCCGCTCAGAAGACGCGTACCGCGGAAGGGCTCGCCGGCGTGCTGACACATGCGATACCGGATGCCGCGATCGACGTGGAGGAGTTCTATCCGGTGTGGCGTACCGTCAACGATTTCGAGCCTGCAGCGCTCGGCGAACAATGTCTGCTCGGACGCGGATTCTACGATCGGGCGAACACGGTACGCATCGTGATCACGCCGCACACGCGCGAATCGGTCACCGCGCTGGTACCCGGGCAACCGGCATACCGACAGATCACCGCGTTGCTGCGCTTCTACCTCGGCTACGAAAGCGAAGCGCTGCTCGAGATGCAGGTGCATCCTGACCTGATGCCGGAACCGTTGTTGGCCGCCGGTCAGGCGAACCTCGGCCTGACCACGCAGCTCGGGTCGCCGCCTGCGGTAGGGCACGGACCCACTCGCGTGACACGGGTGCAGCTGGGGCGCTGGAGCGGGGCGACGGAAACCGTATAAGCCCGCAGTACGAATCGCTGGCACAACGCGACGCAGAACTCGAAACATGGACAACAATCAGATGAACATTTTAAGGATACCGATTGGACGAAGCCTGGCCGGTGCAGTGGCCACCGTGGTGGTCGTTGCGACCGCCGGTTGCGGCGTCGGCCAGGCCGTGAAGGACAGCACGGTGGACGCTGCGAAATGGGCCTTCACGACGCAGGTGAAGACGATGAACCTGGACCTCGTCGCCCGCTCGTCGCTCAATGCCAACGCAGCGGGGCAGCCGTTGTCGACGGTGGTGAGGCTCTATCAGTTGAAGGACGCGAAGACCTTCGAGCAGCTCGACTATACCCAGTTGCAGACCAACGATCTCGATGTGCTGAAGGCGGATCTGCTTGCGACCAAGGATGTCGTGTTGCGCCCGGGCGCGAGCGCCAGCGTGGTCGAGCCGATGAACCCGGACGCGCAGGTGGTCGGCGTCGTGGCGTTCTTCCGTGAGCCGTGGGACGGCGCGGTGTGGAAACTGGCGGTGCCGAAGAAGCAGTGGAAAAAGACCGATCCGGTGAAGATCGAGGTGCGCGACAACACGCTTGTGCTGGTCGACGCGAAGGACCGGCCGATCGTGCGATCGGCGCCGCAGCAGAGCGCGCCGGCGCCGAAGCCGAAAGCGTCGGTGCAGCCCGGTACGCAGGATGAGGGTTGAGCAATTACGCTATTCGATCTTGAGCGGCGCAACGAGATGCGGTGTATCGGGCTACCGAATGATCCTGGATCGGCCGGATAGCAGATGACTGGGCTTGGAAAAATCGGAGGTAGCGGGAAATGCACAAAATGATGGCGCTGAAAGGCAATGCAACGACAACGGGCGGTCACGTGCTCGATGGTGACGAGTCCGATCTGGACCACGGACAACCCTATGCTTATCACATGGGCCGAGCGTCCTGCGGCCGTTGCGGCCAGACCGGGTCGATTTTCGGTACGGCGAAAACGTGGGGTGTAGGCAATACACACGGTGTACTCGACGGCGACATCGTCATGTGCGCATGTCCGCCCGGCGAAAATCGCGTCATTGCCCGGTCGACGTCGTACTACGGCGAATAGCCTGGCGGCCGGGAGTCTCACTTAGTCATATGCGGCCCCGGTAGGCATGGGTGCACCAAACGCCATCGAAACCGATCTGCATCAGCCCCCCGAAGTTCAACGCTTACCCGCCCACCCCGCACAGATCGCCCGCTTCACGCACTTGAACGATTTTCGATCCGCGTGAAAAAAATACAACCGGCGCCGGCCCCAACGCGCAACCCTCGCCCACGCACCAACTAACTCCGCCGCTTGATCTGCGCCCGCACCTTTTTTAGTATGAAGTAATCGAGGCATGCGCGTACGCACCCGTTCCGTCGCAAAGGAGACACATGCAGTCGAGGCCGGCGGCTCCCATAACCATCGTCGTGATCGGCATCGCGGTTGCCTGCGCGCTCATGGGCCTGTGCGTGCTGCAACTGTTCCAGAGCCGCACCGACGCGCTCGAGCGGGCAAGCGAAACGTCGCGCAACCTCGGCCTGATCGTCGAGCGCGACATCCAACGCAACTTCGAGCTCTACGACCTGTCGCTGCAGGCCGTCATCGACGGCCTGAAGCGTCCCGACGTGATGAATGCGCCGCCGAGCGTGCGCCGCGCAGTGCTGTTCGACAACGCGATGACCGCGCGCTTTCTCGGCTCGATGCTGGTGCTCGATGCCGACGGTAACATCGTCCTCGATTCGGCTACCGACGTGCCGCGCCGCGGCAATTTTGCCGATCGCAAGTACTTCACCGTCCACCGCGACCATCCGGATGTCGGGCTCTATGTCAGCGATCCGTTCGCGTCGCGGCTGCGCGGCGGCGCGCTGAGCATCGGCCTCACGCGGCGGATCTCGAATCCGGACGGCTCGTTTGCCGGCGTCGTCCTCATCGCACTGAACCTCGAATACTTCCACCAGCTGTTTGCCGGCCTGTCGCTCGGACAGCACGGCTCGATGTCGCTGATCCGCGACGACGGCGTCGTGGTGATGCGTCAGCCATACGATGCGCAAACCATCGGCCGCGACGTCAGCCGCGGGGCAACCTTCGGGCGCTTCCAGGCCGCGCGCGACGGCGTGTTCTCGGAAAAATCGTCGCTCGACGGCGTGCGCCGTCTGTACTACTTCAGGCATCTGCCGAAGCTGCCGCTGATCGTGATGGTCGCCGAAGCGGAGCAGGACATCTACGCGGCGTGGCGGCACCGCGCCGCGACGATCGGCGCGCTGGTCGCAACGTTCGGTGCGGCGTTCATCGCGGTGTCGGTGATGCTCGGCGCGCAGCTGCGGCATCGGATGCGCGCGGAATCGGAACTCGTGCTGCTCGCGCGCACCGACGGTCTCACCGGCCTCGGCAATCGCCGCAGCTTCGCGGAAGTCCTGGAGCGCGAATGGCGTCGCGCACGGCGCGCGCGCTCGGTGTTCTCGCTGTTGTTCGTCGACGTCGACCGTTTCAAGGCCTATAACGACACCTATGGTCATCAGGCCGGCGACGACGCGCTCGCGGCGGTGGCGCGCTGCATCGGCGACAACATTCGCCGGCCGGTCGACAGCGCAGCCCGCTACGGCGGCGAGGAGTTCGTCGTGCTGTTGCCCGACACGCCCGAGCCGGGCGCCGCGCGGATCGCCGAGCGCATTCGCGCGGCAATCGACGAGCTGGCGCTCGAACACGTCGGCAGCGAGCATGGGCACGTGACCGCAAGCATCGGCCTGGCCAGCTGGACGCCCGAGCGCGATGAGGAAGCCGACAACATGATCAAGGCCGCGGATCGGGCGCTATACCGCGCGAATGCGACCGGGCGAAACAAGGTTGCGGCGTTCCGGCCGTCGACATGACGCTGCGCGACAGTGGGCTACAGTGAGCGTCAACCGCCTTGACCCAAGGGCGAACACTAGGATCAGACGATGCAACTTCACACCGGCAACCTGTTCAGTCCCGAAGCAAGCCGCGGCAGCGACGAGCAGGTCGACGTGCTCGTCCACGGCGCGCGCGTCGATATCGAGCGAATCGTGTCGATGGGCCACGCGAGTCCCGCTGGGTTCTGGTACGACGATACGCGCGCCGAATGGGTGGCGTTGCTGTCCGGCGCGGCGGTGCTCGAGTTCGAAGCCGATGGGTCGCGGCTCGAGATGCGCGCCGGCGACTATCTGCTGATCGAACCGCACTGTCGTCATCGGGTCGCATGGACGCATCCGGATGAGCCGTCCGTATGGCTCGCCGTCTATCACGAACGCTGACGCGCAGGTCTGCCGCAAGCGATCGGCCCGTGACTGCGCCCACCGGTGCCAGCGCCGATGCCGGGCGGCCCGCGCAAGATCCCGCGTCCTTACCTCACGCATTCGAGCACGTATCTCAGCCCCTGGCCGAGCAGCCCGCGCCACACGTCCCACGTATGCCCGCCGTCGACGACGCGCAGTTCGGCCGGATTCTGCGCGCGGCGCAGCTGCGTGTACAACAGGCTCGATTCGGCCTGGATCGTGAGGTCGTCGTCGCCGGCCGCGATGAACATCGGCACGCGCCACGTGCGCGTGAAATAAGCGCGCATCAGCGCCGGATAGTTGAGCTCGTGCCATACGCGCGGATCGAATTGCCGGTCGCCGAACACGCCCACATAACGCGCGGCGGAATTCAGCGGCGGCTCGTTCGCGTAGATCGCGGGGCTCAGCAGCATCGCGCCGCAGAACAGGCCCGGTTCGAGCAGCGCGAAGCGCAGCGCGCCGAAGCCGCCCATCGACACGCCGCCGATCGCGCGGCCCGCGCGCTGGTTCGACACCGCGAAATGCGCCTCGACCTCCGGCAGCAGATCGTTGAGGAACGCGCTCTGCATCTTCTCCTTGCGGTCGACGTACCAGTCGGTGCCGCCCTGCGGCATCACGATCACGACGGGCGGGATCTCGTGGCGCTCGATCAGCATGTCGGCCGTGACCTGCAGCCGGCCCTGCGTGATCCAGTCGTTCGCGTTGCCGGCGTTGCCGTGCAGCAGGTACAGCACCGGATAGCGTGCGCCTTCCGCGTTGTAGCCGGGCGGCAGGTACACGGTGTACGACCAGTCGCGCTTCAGCGCCGCCGACCGGAACGAACGCAGCGCGATGCTGCTGCCCGGATTGAGCGCCGGCTCCTGAGCGGCCGGCGCAGCCGCGGCGAACGACGCGCCCGGCGACACCGCGGGCCCACCGGGCGTGGCATGAGCGGTGGCGAGCGTGGCGGCGAGCAGCACGGCGGTGATTGGCAGGACGAAGCGGCGCATGGCGAAGCGTTTCAATGGAGGCGACCGCTATCGTAGCAGCCGCGCATGACGGCTCGGCCGGTCATCGTCGCGAACGGAACGGCGACGGCAGCCGCGACACGAGCGGCCCATAGAGTTTCGCGACCAGATACAGCAGCCCCATCGCGACGACATCGGCGGTCAGCCCGAGCGGCACGTCGAGATAGCCTTCGGTCGCCTGGTACAGCAGCGAGTCGACCGCGAGCGAGATGCCGGTGCCCGCGACGAAGCACAGCAGCCCCTGGCGGCCGATCGTGCCGATCCACGGCATCGCATGCGCGACCTTCTTCATCCAGCCGAGGTGGACGAGCTTGGCCGCGAGCCACGCGATCGCGATGAAGTTCGCGAGCCGCAGCGCACCGAGGTTCTGCTTGATCGACGGATCGGTCGGGAACGGCTCGATGCGCAGCCGGTAGTACGCGCCCGCGGCGACGATCGCGAGCGAGACGGCCGTGAGCAGCCAGCCCTGCGGTTTCGGCGCGAGCGTCTGGTAGACGGGCTGGCAGCGCGCGATCACGCCGAGCACGAACAGGAACTGCCACGCGAACGGGTTGAAGTCCCAGGGCACGCCTTCGACGGTCGGCAGGAAGCGCGCGGCATGCGGCGCCGCGTACCACAGCGAGCCGCTGAACGCGAGCAGCAGCCACGGCTGCGTGCGCGCGAGCGGCAGCGCGAGCGGAACCAGCAGCGCGAAGAACGCGTACATCGGCAGCACCGACGCGAGATACGGCTGGCGACGGAACAGCAGGATGTCGCGCAGCGCGACGAGCGGCTTCTCGAGCAGGCCGTCGAGATCGTTGGTCGGCATGTTCGGGCCGTCGATCGAGAACGCGTTCAGCATGGCCGTGATCAGCAGCATCAGGCCGGCCGTCACGAGGAACGCACGATAGATCTCGAACGCGCGCCGGATGAAGCGCTGGCGCGCGGCTGCCTCGTCGTGGCGCTCCGCAAGCGAGTTGTAAGCGATGGCGGTCGCGAAGCCGCCGAGGAACACGAATACCTCGGCCGCGTCGCACAGCGCATACGCGTGCAGCGTGACGCGCGACAGGATGCTGCCGCCGATGTGGTCGACGACGATCACGAGCAGCACCAGGCCGCGGAAGAAATCGAGCTCGGCGTAGCGGCCGGCCCGGGCCGGCGCGGTCATCGGAGCGCCTCCCGGCGCCCGCAGCATGCGCGGCTGGCACGTGCCGCGCAGGAATCGGGGTGAAGCATGACTTCGTGAAGAAATGGCGAACGGATGCGCATTGTGCCACCGATGCCGCTGCCACCGGGTTTACGCGGATGGCGGCCCGTCCGGCCAACGCCGGCAAGCCGCGGCGGGCCGCCGGCGCAGTACGCCGCAGTACGCAGTTGGACGAGCGCAACGGTTTGCGCCGCGCACCCGCAGCCCGATGGACGGACGATTTCCGACGTGACACCATTTTGTCCTCACGCGGCCGCACACCGCGTCGTCCGCACGGCGGGCCACGTAAACAACAGACCAAACATGCGCCGGTTGCTCGACCAACCCGGCCCAGGCTCCGGAGATTCGTCATGAAGAAGCACGTCATTCTCACCGCCGCGCTGGCCGCTTGTGCCGCGCCGGTCTTTGCGCAGAACAGTGTGACGCTGTATGGCCTGATCGACGAAGGCTTCAACTACACCAACAACGTGAACGTCAACGGGCTCGGCAAGACCAATTACCAGCTCGCGAGCGGCTACGCGCAGGGCAGCCGCTGGGGCCTGAAGGGCAGCGAGGATCTCGGCGGCGGGCTGAAGGCGATCTTCACGCTGGAAAACGGCTTCGACGTGAACAACGGGCGGCTCGGCCAGGGCGGCCGCATGTTCGGCCGCCAGGCGTTCGTCGGGCTCAGCGAATCGCGCTTCGGTACGCTCAGCTTCGGCCGCCAGTACGACTCGGTCGTCGACTACCTCGCGCCGCTCACGGCCAACGGCAACTGGGGCGGCACGCTGTTCTCGCATCCGTTCGACAACGACAACACCGACAACTCGTTCCGCGTCAACAACACGGTCAAGTACGCGAGCGCCGACTGGAACGGCCTGACGTTCGGCGGCACCTACAGCTTCAGCAACAGCACCGGCTTCTCGAACAACCGCCAGTACAGCCTCGGCGCGCAGTATTCGCTGGCCGGGCTGCAGGTCGCGGCCGCGTATCTGCAGGCGAACAACCCGGGCGCCGGTAACGCCGGCGCGATCGCCGCCGACGACGCGAACTTCGTCGCCGACCGCCTGCGCATCTTCGGCGGCGGCATCAACTACACGTTCGGCCCGGCGACGGTCGGCTTCGTCTATACGAAGACGGACGTGAAGAACCCGGTGTCGACGGTCTACCTGCCGGCATCGACGTTCTCGGGGCTCGGGCTGAGCGCGACCAAGTTCCAGAACTTCGAGGTCAACGGCAAGTACCAGCTCACGCCAGATTTCTATCTGGGCGCGCAGTACGTGTACACCGACGGCAAGTTCGACGCTGCGGCCGGTTCGTTCAAGCCGAAGTACCACACCGTCGGGCTGATGGCCGACTACAGCCTGTCGAAGCGCACCGACGTCTATCTGCAGGGCGCCTGGCAGAAAGTGGCCGGCGACAAGACCGGCACCGCGGCGGACGGCGGCTATGTCGTCGGGACCGACGGGCCGTCGTCGTCGTCGAACCAGTTCGCGGTGCGCGCCGCGATTCGCCACAAGTTCTGAGCGGGCAGCGTAGTGCAGCGCCGGCCGCCGCCGCGCCCGCGGCCGCGCGCGACCATCACAGCTGCGCTTCGATCGCGGCCTTGTCGATGACCGACCAGACCTGCCGGATCCTGCCGTCGTCGAACTCGTAGAAGACGTTTTCGGCGAAGGTCACGCGCCTGCCGTCGACGGCAAGCCCCATGAACGTGCCTCGCGGTGAACACGCGAAGCGCAGCCGCGCCGCGATGCGCGGCGGCTCGCACACGAGCAGCCGGATCTCGAAACGCAGGTCCGGGATGTCGCGGAAATCCTGCTCCAGCATCGCGCGGTAGCCGGCCAGGCCCAGCGGCCGATCGTTGTGGATCACGTTGTCGGCGACGTAGTCGCCCAGCGCCGCCCAATCCTGACGGTTCAGGCAGTCGATGTATGCGCGATAGCGGATCGCGAGGTCGGATTCGGTCATGATGGCAATGCCTCCTCGTATGTCCTCCGGTTGCTTCGACGGCCGCGCGTCGCTCAGCGCGGCGGCGTGTCGTTCGACAGAAACGATACGAACGCCTGCGTGTATTTCGGCAACTGGTCGAACGAGCGCGCGCACAGCGTCAGCTTGCGATGGCTCCATGCGTCGGACAGCTCGACGAGCCGCACGTCCAGCGTCTGCGCCGCGCGCTCGGCCGCATGGCGCGACACGATGCCGATCCCGACGCCGCTTTCGATCACGCGGCAGATCGCGTCGAAGCTCTTCAACTGGACACGGTAGCGGATTCGCTTGCCGAGCGCACGCGCCTGCTCGGCGAGATGGACCTGCAGCGCGCTGCCGTCGGTGAGCCCGATGAAGTCCGCATCGACGATTTCGTCGAACGCGACGTGCTCGCGTGCGGCGAGCGGATGCGCGGCCGGCACGACCGCGATCAGCCAGTCCTCGCGGAAGCGCCGCTGCTCGAGCCCGTCGAGGCCGACCGAATCGGCGACGATGCCGACCTCCGCGGTCTTGTTGCGAATCGCATGCACGATCTCCTGGCTCGAACGCTCCTCGACGCTGATCGACAGTTTCGGATGATGCGGCAGGTATGCGGCGAGCGCGTCGGGCAGGTATTCGCTCAGCGACGCCGTATTGCACAGCAGCCGGATGTGCCCGCGCAGCCCCTGGCCGTATTGCTGCAGCTCGCCGCGCATCTGATCGATCTGTTGCAGCACCGTGCGTGCGTGATGCTCGAGCGCATGGCCGGCATCGGTCGCCTGCACGCCCGACTTCGCCCGGTGCAGCAGCGGTACGCCCAGTTCGTCCTCCATGCCGCGGATGCGCTCGCTCGCGGCCTGCAACGTGATGTGGGTCCGCTCGGCGCCGCCCGTGATCGTGCCGGCCTCGCAGATGTTCAGAAAGAGCCGCAGGTCGGTCAGATCGAAGCGCATGGTCGGAGCGGGGCGTCAGGACGGGAATGGCCGATAAGTTAGCAGGAACGGCCGCGCCGGTCTCGGGCCGGCCTCGGACCTCGGACCTCGTGCCTCAGGCTGAGCCTGAGACACGGTTCGCCGCTTCCGCATTTTCGGGGCGCGATCGGTCACCGATCATCGCCGCATATCGATCCAGGAGGAGACCGGGATGCGCGACGAGCCGTCGTGGGGTGTGTCGTTCAAGATCGCGTTGCACCTGTTGTTCTTGTGCATCGGCGTCGCATGGGCCTGCGCCGAGCTGGTCGACTGGCTGCGATGAAGGCCGCGCCGGCCGTCCGAATGCCGTTCCGGCGGTCCTCGGGCGAGAAAATTGCCGCCTGGCGTGCAGGAAACCGTCAAGTTTTTCCGATTCCGACCGTATTACCGAGAACGAAGGTCCCGCCGACGCGCGCCTCGTGATCGTTTGTCATCATTGTTTGCATCCGGTTACACGTCGGCCGTTCCGTTTTTGAGATGCTTGAAAGATTGTCAAACGGGAGTCGATCGTCCATGAAACTGTGCGAGATGTACCGCAACGCGGCCTGGCTGCCCGGCCTGGCCGCCGTGCTCGTCATGGCCGGTTGTGCAAGTACGGAACCCGTTCCGCCGAGCGATACGCTCGCGGGACCGTCGTCGGAGCAGCCCGCCGCTGCACTGCCGGCTACACCGGTGCCGCCGGCTGCCCCGATCCTCGTCGTACGGAAGTACGTGGTGAAGCGCGGCGACACGCTGAGCGCCATCGCGGCCGCGCACGCTTGCAGCGTGGCCGAGCTGCGTACCTGGAACAAGCTCGATGCGCACGCCAGGTTGCGGCGCGGACAGGTGCTGCGCATCGTCCGGCAGCAGCAGCCGGCACCGGCGCAGCGCGCGAGCGACGCGACGGCTGGTGCCGTTCCGGCCGCTCCCGCCGCGCAGACCAATCCCGCGGCTGCCGCGCAGCCGAACGTGTCGCCGGCGAACGAGCGCCGGGTCGTCAACGAAACCAGGCGGCACGCGAGCGCGGTGTCGCTGACGTGGCCGGCCCGCGGCAAGATCGTCGATGCGTTCCGTCCCGGCCAGAACCGCGGCATTCAGATCGCCGGCCGGCCGGGCGACCCGGTGCGCGCGGCCGCCGACGGCCGCGTGATGTATGCGGGCACGGGCCTGAACGATTACGGCAGCCTGATCATCGTCCAGCACAATGCGGATTTTCTGACCGCGTACGCGCATAGCCGCCGGGTGCTCGTGAAGACGGGCGACATCGTGCGCCAGGGCGATGCGATCGCCGAAATGGGCGACGTCGACAACGCGCATGTCGCGCTGCTGTTCGAGGTGAGGCGCGACGGCAAGCCGGTCAATCCGATGCCTTATCTGCCTTCTTCGCAAGGCTGAAGCGGCGCGCCGCTGGAACGCGGCGGCGCTCGCTGCTACGCTAGGGCCTGTTCACGCGAGGGCCGCCGTTCGCGGCGGCGACGAACGTGTCGCGCGAGGTGCGGCCACATCGTCGCGAGCCGGCCGCCGCCATGAACGCGCGCGTGCCTCGCCAATGCCCGCGCGTATTGCGCCATGCACCGCTTCGCCACCGTTTCCGACTGAACGCCTTCATTCATGGACCATTCTCCGACTCGTCGTTCGCTGTTGCTCGCCGCCGTGTCCGCGCCGTTCGTCGCCGCGTGCACGTCGGCTCCCATTGCCGATCAGGGGCGCGCGCATGTTGCCCGCAGCGAGCTCGCCGCACTCGATAAGGCGTCGAACGGCCGGCTCGGCGTCGCCGCGCTCGACACGTCGAACGGCACGCGCATCGCGCATCATGCGCGCGAGCGCTTCCCACTGTGCGGCACCTATGCGGTCGTCGCGGCCGCCGCGATCCTCGCGCGTGCGTCGCTCGATGCATCGCTGCTGCCGCGTCGCATCCTGTATCGCCGTTACGAAGTCGTGGCCGGCTCGCCGGTGACGGAGAGCCACGTCGACACGGGCATGACGATCGCGCAACTCTGCGCCGCAATGCTGCAGTCGGGTGACAAGGGCGCGGGGAACCTGCTGATGAACGTGCTCGGCGGCCCGCAGGCCGTCACGGCGTTCGCGCACGAAAGCGGCGACACCGTGTTCCGGCTCGATCGCTGGGAGCCCGAGCTGAACCGTGCCGCGCCCGGCGACGAGCGTGACACGTCGACGCCGGTTGCGATGGTCGATACGCTGCAGCGGCTGCTGCTCGGCGACACGCTGCAGCAAGCGCAGCGCGCGCAGCTCACCGACTGGATGACGGCCGGCGCGCCCGACGCGACCGGCATCGCGGCCGGCGTGCCGCCGGGCTCGCGCGTGGCGGCCAAGCGCGGCACCGGCGGTTACGGCACGACGACCGAGGTCGCGGTGGTGTGGCCGCCGTCGCGCGCGCCGATCGTGCTCGCGGTGTCGTTCACGCAAGCGCAGGCCGACGCCGCTGCGCGCGCGGACGTCGTCGCGTCGGCGGCGCGCATCGCGACCGGAGCGCTCACCGCCACGGCCTGAGCGCGCTGCGCGAGCGACGCGGCTCGCGCAACGCCGCCATTTCGCTTATCGTGTCGGTCAGCCCGCGCCCGTCCCGGCGCGCGGTGTGCCTGCGCGATGCGCGCTTCATGCGCGCCGTTGGTTCGCGCAGTTCGTCTGCTTACCTGCCTCGCCATGCGCCGACTTCCGCCTCTGCACGCGCTGCAGATCTTCTCCACGGTGGCCCGCCACCGCAGCTTCACGCGTGCGGCCGAGCAGCTGTGCGTCACGCAGGGGGCGGTGAGCCGCCAGATCCAGGCGCTCGAGGCGCACTACGGTTTTCCGCTGTTCAAGCGGCACGCGAAGGGCCTTCTGCTGACGCCGGAGGGCGAGCAGTTGCTGCCGGTCGTCAACGAGAGCTTCGCGCGCATCGAGGACATCTCGATGAAGCTCACGCGGCAGCGCACCGATCTCGCGCTGAAGGTGCCGACCTGCGTGATCCGCTGGATGCTGCCGCGCATCATGCGGTTCCAGGGCGAGCATCCGGATCTGCACGTGCAGATCACGACCGCGTGGCAGCACGTCGTCGATTTCTCGACCGAGCCGTTCGATGCGGCGATCGTCTACGGCACGTCGCCGGGCGCGGGCGTCGTCGCGCTGCCGTTGTTCGACGAGCGGCTGACGCCGGTGTGCGCACCGGAGCTGCGGCACGCCGCGCCGCTCGACGCGGCCGGCGATCTCGTGCGCCATACGCTGCTGCATCCGACGCGCGATCATCGCGACTGGCGCGCGTGGCTCGAGCATGCGGGCGAGCGCGGCGTCGACGCGCAGCGCGGCCCGACCTTCGACACGCTCGACCTCGCGACGAATGCGGCGATGCAGGGCTTCGGCGTCGCGATCGGCGACGTGACGCTCGTCGACGACGACGTCAGCGCACACCGGCTCGAGCGGCCGTTCGACATCGTGCTCGAGACCGGCGCGCGCTACTACTTCGTCTATCCGGAGAGCATCGGCAGTCAGCAGAAGATCCGCGCGTTCAGCGACTGGATCGCCTGCCATCGCGACTGACGCGCGCAGTATCGGGCGACGCTTCCTACTGGTAGGTGACGACGGCGATCAGCGGCGCATGGGCGGTGCCGGCGCGCTCGGGGACGACGATCGTGCGCGAACCCTGGGAGAACGACGTGGTGGCGACCGTGCGCAGCGTGGCCGCGTCGACGAACGCGACTTGGCCGGTGGCCGGGCGCGGGCAATCGGGACGCATGCGCGCATGCTGCGCATCGGCGCTGTCGACCGTGAACGAGCAGGGCGGCTCGACGATCATGCCGGTGAAGCGAACTATGCCGGACGCGCCGGCCGCGAAGGAAGACGATGAAACCAGAAGCGCGGCAGCGAGGGCGAACGAGGCGGTAGCACGGCGATGCTTCATGACAGGCTCCAGAGTGGAAGCGCGTCGCAGCGAGGCCGCTCGAATGGCAGGCCGTCAACGCTGCGGTGCTGTATGCGTAAACGGCAAGTTCATCGAACCTCTTGAGTGAGAACGGGGAGACGACGGCACGCAAGGGACGTCGGGTTCCGGTGATCAATCTATCTCGAACTTGTACTACTGCAACTCGGGGTAGTACGGATGGCGCATGCAGCGCTGTGGAAGGAACGGCGGTTTGCCGGCCAATCGTTGGGGAGTCAACCAACGGCGATCGTGTGAATCGCAGTACCAACAATGGGTTCGTCGTGGTCGCCGTTGGTCAATTGCGCAGGTGGGCACTCGCGTGCCGACGTCGTGCACGCTCAAAACAAGCCTTCGCGGCGTACACGGCCGAAGTGAACCGATGAGAAGACACCTATGACCAGCACGCCGGCGAGCATCGCCGCGCTATCTACGTTCACCCCGGGCGGGAACGGATGATGGAGCAGCAGCGCCAAGCCGATCAGTGCGTTCAGAAAGCCCCAAAGGACATTGACGAGCGGCGACGATGGCCCCTTTCCGTGCGGCTTCGAAAACGGAGACGGAAAAACTTCGCCGCGCAGACCGGCAGTCAGGTGCGGCATCGCGTTGCACAAGAAGGCACCTGCAAAGAAGGCTGAAACGAAGCTCATGACTCGTCCTTTCGAAGGGAGTGAAACGCATGAATGGATAGGGACGCGCGGAATCGCCGAGTCGGCAGCCGAAAGGATTGGCAGCAGCCCGAGTCGCGACGTCGTGAGGCTCGAACTGTCTCGATCGACATCTGCGAGGAAGGCTCTCGCGGTCCAGGCGGGCAAGCCCGCTGGAGCGCGACAGATTCGGTTCGCCGGAATCGATGAACCACGACCGGTGCAAGAAAACTGGCCGACCGCCAACGTCAGGTCAGAGGCGGCACCTTCCAGCGCAAGGCGGTGCTCCCGAGCGCGGCCGTGCGAAAAGCATAGATCACGACAGTCTAACTTGCAAGTTTAGCTGTCGAATTTCGTGCGTGCGCCTTCGTAGTGACGTTTCATGAAGTCCAGGAGCGATGTCGGCCGCACGGTCGGATATTGGTCATTTGCGATGTCGCGCAAGGTGCCTTCGCCCGACATCATCGGCAGCAGATACTGGAGCGGCAGCATTGCCATCGGATGAGCACCGGCCTTCGCCATTCGCCGTAGCTCGGCATAGCCGTCCGCGATCGAGCCTCGACGCACCCGATGAAGCTCCTTGCCGGTCGCTGCTGCATAGTCCGCTGCGATCTGGGCAATGGTGCGGCAGTCGCCTGCCACGGACACTATCCTGTTAGCCGCCGCCGGATCCTCGACGGCAGCCACGGTCCAGGCTGCAACGTCGTTCATGGACGTGAAATCGAGGGGCACCTCGTCGTCGCCCCAGTAAGCGATCGTGCCCGCTTTGGCGTCGATCAGGCCGGGGTTGGAGAACACGGCCTCCATGAAGCCACCGTTCAGGATGTGGGTGTGGCCAATGCCGCTCGGCGCGACCTTGCGATCGAAGGTCCGCCGCATGTCGAGGTAAGGGTTGATGCCTTCCGGAATCGAGAACAGGTTCTCGGAGAAGTCCGACGGGACCAATCGCCGGACGCCTGCCGCGAGCGCTGCCTCGAGCAAACGGGCCTGGCCATCGACGATGATGTCGGGGCCACCCTGAACTGCCGAAATAACGGTATCGACGCCGGCACAGGCTTGCTCGAGGCTGAGCGGGTCGTCCAGGTCAGTATTGACGACGGTTACGCCGTTCGCAAGCCACTGCCTTGCACGATTGCCGTGTTTACCTGCTGAACCGCCGCGCACTCCCGCGCGGATCTCACCGGCGGGTCGCGTGCGAAGTAACGCATCGATGATTCGGTGCCCAAGATTGCCGGCGGCGCCGACGACCAAACAGCTCGTGTGTGTATTGTCCATGACTCCCTCGGTTCGTCACGACGCTCGGTGGACGGCGTCGAGGAGAAGTCTAGGTCGTGCCGAATTTGAATATAAGATGGCTGAATCGAGACTCCGCGTTCCGGAAAACGACACGAAATGGACCAGGCCGACCTCATCATATTTCTTCGCTTAGCCGATAGCGGAAGCCTTTCAGGCACGGCACGCACGCTGAAGTCGCCCAAATCGTCCGTAAGCCGGGCACTCGTCCGGTTGGAGACGGAGATTGGATCGGCGCTCTTCGACCGGTCCACCCGACACTTCCGGCTGACCGATGCGGGAAAACTGCTGCTGCCCTACGCGTCGCGGGCAGTTCACGACCTGCAGGAAGCGCAGGCGATCATCGATGGCTACGCGGGGGAACCGCGCGGGCTGCTACGCATCAACACGACGCAATCGTTCGCACAGGGGCTCGTTGCGCCCATGCTGCCCGAGTTTCTCGACCGCTATCCGGCGCTCACCGTCGAGCTGACGACGGACTCGAACTACGTCGACATCGCGCGCGAAGGTATCGACGTAGCGGTGCGCGTCGGTACACTTCCCGACTCGTCGCTCGTCGCACGCAGGCTGCCGCCGGTCGAATTGTGGCTGTGCGCAAGTCCATCCTACCTGTCGCGGTCGGGCGCGCCGATGGCGGCAAGCGAGCTTCATGGACATCGGCTCGTCGTTCGAGAGGCGCCCACGAGCTGGGTGTTTCAGGATGGCCAGGCGGAATTGACCATACGGCCGCGTGGTAGCGCAATTATTCCTGATGCGGCTGCGCAGAAGATCGTGCTTGAAGGCGGGGGCGGGATTGGTTTTCTTCCAAGCTACCTCGCTGCTCCCGCCTTGAGGGCAGGTACCTTGGTGCGGGTGCTTCCGTCATTGAGACGAGAACCCATCGAGCTTCACGCGCTGTATCCGACTCACCGCAGTATGTCGGCAAAGGTCCGCGTTTTCATCGATGCCCTTGTTGGTCACCTCGAGACAGTCGGGCTAACGTCCTCGCGCGTCTAGCGGCTTGGGTGTACCAGGCGAGCGCCAGGCAATCGATACAGGCAATTGAACTGGCCGATCGCCGACGTGCCTCTTCTGCACTCCACGAAGAACCCAAAAAAACGGCCGCCCATTCCGGGCGGCCGCCTCGTGCTACCGCAGCTTCGCTCAGCCCGCGCGCTTGCGTACGGCCCCGACGATCACGAGCAGCACGATCGCACCGACGATCGACGCGATCCAGCCCGCGCCCTGGCCGGGCGCATACCAGCCGGCGGCGCGGCCGACATAGCCCGCGATGAGCGAGCCGACGACGCCGAGGACGATGGTCATCAGGATGCCCATCTTGTCGTCGCCGGGTTTGAATGCGCGCGCGAGCAGGCCGACGATGAGCCCGACCACCAGCGTTTCGATGAATTGCAGCATGAACGCCTCCCTGTTGCCATTGAGTTGTTGACGAACAGCAATGGACCAGCGCGCGCTGCGCAGGTTCCATTGCTCGGCACACCGATGCACCGGCGCGCGGGGTGCCGAGTATTGCACGCCCATGCGTCGCGCGCGTGTCAGGCAACCGGATCGAGACGGCGATACCCTTCGGTCGCGCGCAGCAGCGTGCGCGTGTAGTCGCGCGCGACCTGTCCGGCACGCACGTCCTCGATCCGCAACTGCTCGACGATCTGGCCGTGCTGCATCACCGCGACGCGCTGACACAGAAAACCGATCACCGCGAGATTGTGGCTCACGACGATCATCGTCAGCTTGCGTTCGCGATGCAGGCGGCGCAGCAGGTTCAGGATCTCGGCCTGCACCGACACGTCGAGCGCGGAGGTCGGCTCGTCGAGCAGCAGCACGCGCGGCTCGACGATCAGCGCGCGCGCGATCGCGACGCGCTGGCGCTGCCCGCCCGACAGCTGGTGCGGATAGCGGAAGCGGAACGTCGGCCCGAGCCCGACCTCCGACAGCGCCCGCGCAATGCGTGCATCGGCGTCGTCGATCCGGTGGATCGACAGCGGCTCGCGCAGCGTCTGATCGACCGTGAAGCGCGGATGCAGCGATGCGTACGGATCCTGGAACACCATCTGCACGTGGCGGCGCGAGGCGCGATCCGGCGTGCCGCCGACGGCCCGGCCGTCGATCGACAGGCTGCCGCCGGCGAGCGGGACGAGGCCGGTCAGCGCGCGCAGCAGCGTCGACTTGCCGGAGCCCGATTCGCCGACGAGCCCGAACACCTCGCCGTCGCGGACCGCGAAGCTCGCGTCGCGCACCGCATCGACGTGGCCCGTGCGAGTGGGAAAGCGGATCGAGACGTGGTCGACGTCGATCATCGTGTGGTCTCCGGTGGTTGCATCGGCATGCTTGCGGGCGGCGCGGCCTCGAGCCACGCCGGATCGCGCCGCAGCACGGGGAGTTCGTCGGGCGGGTTCACGAGCGGCGGATTCGCCGCGAGCAGCCCGCGCGTATAGGGATGCGTCGCATCGCGCAGGTCGCGCGCCGCGCAGGTTTCGACCACGCGGCCCGCATACATCACCGCGACGCGATCGCAGAACGACATCACGAGCGGCAGGTCGTGGCTGATGAACATCAGCCCCGTGCCGTGCTGCGCGATCATCGCGTCGAGCACCGCGAGCACCTGCATCGACACCGCGACGTCGAGCGCCGAGGTCGGCTCGTCGGCGATCAGCAGCCGCGGGCCGGTCGACACCATCATCGCGATCATCACGCGCTGGCCCATCCCGCCCGACAGCTCGTGCGGATACGCATCGGCGACGCGGGCCGGATCGCGGATCTGCACGGCCGCGAGCGCGTCGACGATCCGCTCGCGCAACGCGCGGCCGCGCAGCCCCGGCTCGTGCCGCCGGAACGCTTCGGCCATTTGCTTCGCGACGGTCATCACCGGGTTCAGCGAATACTTCGGATCCTGCAGGATCATCCCCATCTGGCTGCCGCACAGCCGACGGCGCTCGCCGGGCGTCATCGCGAGCAGGTCGCGGCCGGCGAAGCGCATGGTGCGCGCCGACCAGCGCGCGGCGTCCGGCAGCAGCCCGAGCAGCGCGCGGCCGGTCAGCGATTTGCCGGAGCCCGATTCGCCGACGATGCCGAGCCGCTCGCCGGGCGCGAGCGTCAGCGACAGGTCGCGCACCGCGTCGGACACGACGCCGTCGTGCCCGCGAAAGCCGATCTTCAGCCCGTCGATCTCGCAAAGCGGCGCGGCCGTTTCAGTGGAATTCGCTTGCATGTCACGCTCCATGACGCGGATCGAAGACGTCGCGCAGCCCGTCGCCGAGCAGGTTGAACGCTAGGCTCACCAGCAGGATCGCCGCGCCGGGCAGCGTCGCGACCCACCACGCGTCGAGCAGCACGTTGCGGCCCGACGCGACCATGAAGCCCCATTCGGGGCTCGGCGGCTGCGCGCCGAGGCCGAGGAAGCCGAGGCCCGCGACGGTCAGGATGATGCCGGCCATGTCGAGCGTCGCGCGCACGATCACCGACGACATGCACAGCGGGACGATGTAGCGCAGCAGGATGCGCGGCCCCGACGCGCCTTGCAGTCGCGCCGCATGAATGTAGTCGGCCTGCGCGATGCGGATCGTCTCGGCGCGCGCGAGCCGCGCGTACGCGGGCCACGCGGTGATCGAAATCGCGACCACCGCGTTGATCACGCCGGGCCCGAGCGCGGCCGCGAACGCGAGCGCGAGCACGATCTTCGGGAACGCGAGCGCGATGTCGGTGATGCGCATCAGCACGCTGTCGACGAAGCCGCCGCAATAGCCGGCCGTGGTGCCGATCAGCAGGCCGATCGGCACCACGATCACGACCACCAGCAGCGCGATGCCGAGCGTGATGCGCGAGCCGCCGATCAGCCGCGACAGGATGTCCCGGCCGAGCTGGTCGGTGCCGAGCCAGTGCGATGGCGAGCCGGGCGGCAGCAGCCGGTCGGACAGCACCTGACGCAGCGGATCGTGCGGCATGATCAGCGGCCCGACGATCGCGACCGCGATCAGCGCGACCAGGATCGCGAGCCCGAACAGGTTCAGCGGATTGGTGGCGAAGCGGCGCCAGCGACGGTACGCGAGGCCGAACGCGGCCTGCGAACGCGACGCGGGGGCGTCGGAAAGAAGCCACGCACGCAGCGTGGGACGCTCGATGTTCATGGGCGGACGATCTTCGGCAGGAAGGGAAGGACAGCGCAGCAGGAAGCGGTCATGGCGAAGCGGCCCTCAGCGCGCACGCGGATCGAACACGCGATACAGCGCGTCGGTCAGCAGGTTGACGGTGATGAACATCGCGCCGATCACGAGCGTCGCGCCGAGCACCGCGCTCATGTCGGCATTCAGCAGCGCGCCGGTCAGGTACGAGCCGAGGCCCGGCCACGCGAACACGATCTCGGTCAGCACCGAGCCCTCGAGCAGGTTGCTGTAGGTCAGCGCGATCACGGTGAGCAGCGGCACCGCGATGTTGCCGAACGCGTGCCGCCAGATCACGCGCCGCTCCGACAGACCCTTCGCGCGCGCGGTGACGATGTATTCCTGGCTCAGCTGGTCGAGCATGAACGAGCGCGTCATCCGGCTCAGATACGCGACCGAGTAATAGCCGAGGATCGCGGCCGGCAGCGCGATGTGCGACACCGCGTTGCGGAACACGTCCCATTCGCCCGCGAGCGCCGAGTCGATCAGCAGGCTGCCGGTGCGCGGGTCGACCATGCCGTCGTACACGGGATCGAGCCGGCCGGGGCCGGCCACCCAGTGCAGCCGCGCATAGAACAGCAGCAGCCCCATCAGCCCGAGCCAGAACACCGGCACCGAGTTGCCGATCAACCCGACGAAGCGCGCGATGTGGTCGACCGGCCGGTTGTGCCGGACCGCGGCCACGACGCCGAGCGGCACGCCGAGCGCGATGCCGATCAACGTCGCGATGGTCGCGAGCTCGAGCGTCGCGGGGAACACGCGGCGGATGTCGTCGAGCACGGGGTTCGACGTCAGCAGCGAGATCCCGAGATTGCCGTGCAGCACGTCGCGCACGTAGATCAGGAACTGCGTCGCGAGCGGCTTGTCGAGGCCGAGCGCGATGCGCTCGGCCGCGTAAGCGTCGGCCGACGCGCGATCGCCGAGGATCGCGAGCACGGGGTCGATCGGCACCTTGCGCCCGATCACGAACGTCAGCGCGAGCAGCCCCGCGAACGTGACGGCGAGCGTGAGCGCCCAGCGCAGCACGCGCAGCGCCCAGCGTACGGCCGGGCGTCGCGCGGGCAGCGTGCGCAGCGCTTCGAGGGAGGAGACGGGAGTCGACATGCGGCGAGTGTTATTGCTTCTTCAGGTTACGGTACGACACGAGATCGTTGATCGGCCCGACTTCGAGCCCGCTCACGCCCGGCCGCGTCGCGACCTGCGCGACCTTCTCGAACATGATCACGAACGGCGAGCGCGCGAGCATCGCCTTCTGCATCGCCTGATAGCGCTGCGCGCGTTGCGCGGCAGTGGGTTCGGCGAGCGCGGCGTCGGTGTCCTTGGTCAGTTGAGGAATGTCCCAGCTGTTGCGCCAGGCGAGCATTTTATAGCTCGACTTGTCGGAGTTGTCGGGGTTCCAGGCGAAACCCTGCGCGTTGCTGTGCGGATCGATGTAGTCGGCCGACCATTCGCCGATGTAGATGTCGTGCTGGCGCGCGCGGTACTTCGCGAGCGTCTGCTTGTTGTCGCCCGGAATCAGCTGCACCTTGACGCCCGCCTGCGCGAAGTTGGCCTGCACGGCCTGCGCGATCTCGGTGTACGGATAGTCGTTGCGCACGTCCATCGTCACCGAGAAGCCGTTCGGCACGCCGGCCTTCGCGAGCAGCGCCTTCGCCTTCGCGACGTCGAGCTTGTACGGGTTCGAATTCAGCGTGCCGAGGAAGCCTTCCGGCAGGAAGGTCTGGTGCACCTTGTAGGTCGTCTTGACGACGTTGGCCTGGATGCCGGAATAGTCGACCAGCCATTTCAGCGCTTCCTGCACCTCCGGCTTCGCGAGCGTCGGGTTCTTCGTGTTCAGGCCCAGATACAGCAGCGTCGCCTGCGGCGAGGCCGCGACCTTCGCCTTGCCCGACTTCACGACCGACGCGAGATCGTCGGGGCTCAGGTCGCGCGCCGCATCGACGTCGCCGTTCTCCAGCAGCAGGCGCTGGCTCGCCGCCTCCGGCACGTGGCGCAGGACGATGCGCTTCATCGCGAGCGGCAGCCGGTAGCCGTCGAAGCGTTGCAGCACGATGCTGTCGCCGGCCGTCCACTTGACGAGCCGGTATGCGCCGGAGCCGGCCTCGTTGGTCTTCAGCCACGCGTTGCCGAAGTCGTTGCCCTGCTGGTGCGACAGCAGCAGCTTGCGGTCGAGCACCGACGCCGGCCACGAGCCGAGCACGTTCAGCACGAAGGTCGGCGCGTATTTCTGGTCGGTCGTGATCGACACCGTCTGGTCGTCGAGCTTCTTCACGTTCGTCGCGACGTTCGCCTTCGTGAGGCCGATGCCGGTGAGCACCGCCGCCGGCCCCTTGTCGAGCAGCACCGTGCGCTGGATCGACCACGCGACGTCGTCGGCGGTCAGCGGATTGCCCGAGTGGAACTTCAGGCCCGTGCGCAGCTTGAACGTATAGGTGAGCCCGTCGGCGCTGACCGTCCACGATTGCGCGACGTCGCCGTTGAATTTCGACGGGTCGCGCAGGTCGACTCGCACGAGGCGATCGTAGGTGTTCGCCACGTATTCCTCGGGCACCAGCTCGTAGATCTCGCCGGGGTCGAGCGTCGTGAATTCGTCGAGCAGCGTCGCCATCACGAACATGTCCTTCGGCGTGGCCGCGTGCGCGGCGCGAAGCGGAACGGCGGCGAGAACGGACGCGGCGGCGAGCGCCGCGACGAGCCGGGAGATCGGGAGTTTCATGGGCGCTTCTCCATCTTTCGTTGAAGTCGTTGAAGTCGTTGCACGTGCATCGAAACGGCGGCGTGCCTCGCCGCTACATCAGTTGCCACGGGCCGCTCGCGGCGTTGTCGATCTGCGGCAACGCGCGTGAGCCGGGCAATTCGTAATGCCACCACTCGCTGTCGATATGCGCGAAGCCGGCCGCGTGCATCACGCCGAGCAGCAGCAGCCGGTTACGCTGCACGTGCTCGGGCAGCCCCGCATGGAAGTGGCCCGACGCGGCCACCATCTCGTCGAAGCCGGTGCCCATGTCGAGCGGCGCGCCGTCCGCGCCGACCAGCGTCAGGTCGAGCGCGGTGCCGCGGCTGTGGTTCGAGCCGCGGCCGAGGTCGGCGACGAAGTTCGGATCGGGCAGGAAATCCCACAACACCTGCTGCGCCTGCGGCGGCCGATACGCGTCGTAGATGCGCAGCGTGAAGCCGGCCTGCGCGGCGACGTCGATCGCGCGACGCAGCGCGGCTTCCGCCGGTTCGAGCAGCAGGCAGTGCGTGTGGCGGTAGATCGGCTTGCCGGTCAGGTTGCGCGCGCTCGCGTAGACGAGATCGATCTCGACGCGATGCGTGGCGGGGGTGATTTCGACGAGGCGGTGAGGGTTCATCGGCGGTCCGGTTTGCTCAGGATTCGAATTGGTCGAACGTGCGCTGCAACTCGCGGTTGCGCGCGACGCGCCGGTCGATCGCCGGACCGAGGCGATCGACCACCGCGGTGATCAGCAGGTTGAACAGGCAGGTGAGCGGCGCGAGCGAATCCCAGAACTGGCCGACGTCGGTCTTCACCTGCAGCAGGTCGGCCGGCCATTCGCGCGCCCACGGGCAATACAGGTCGGTGACCAGCGCGAACGGCTGGCCGCGCTCGGCGGCTGCCTGGCAATAGCGGCGCGCGCTGCGCGAATACGCGCGCGTGTCGGTGACGATGCAGTACGGCCGCTCGAATTCGGAGTTCAGCGAATCGACGTACGAGCCCGACTGGCCGTCGGAATAGAACACGCGCGGGCGCAGGTATTCGAGGTAGCTGCTGAATGCGTTGCTGATGCCGCGCGTCGACTGGATGCCGAGGATGAACACCGCGTCGGCGTCGGCGATGCGGTCCGCGACCTGCGCGAACACCGGTTCTTCGGCAAGCCGGTACACGTGGCGGATCGCGTCGAGCTCGCGCTCGAGCGATGCGGCGAGCGGGCTGCCGCTACGATCGCCGTCGCGCGCGTCGGCGGTCGCAGGCGCGGCGGCGGCGCGGCGGTACTCGTCGAGCCGGTCGGTGATCATCCATGGGCGATCGTTGCCGCCGCCGCGCAGTTCGCGTTTCAGGTCGTCGAGGTTCCGGTAGCCGATGCTGCGCAGGAAGCGCCCGACCGAGATGCCGCTGGTGCCGGTCTGCTGCGCGATCTGGTCGGCGGTTTCGAGGCCGAGCCGATCGAGGTTCGCGAGCATGTAGCTGGCGATGCGTTTTGCGGTCGGCGTCAGCTCGGCAAAGTGCGATTCGACGGTGTGGGCGAACGTGCAGGTCATCGAAATGTTAGATCGCTGTCATTTGATGATTAGATGTCATCTATCTGACAAAGCCAAAATCATGAGCGCCAGCGAATAAAAACTATGGACGGACGAGGGGTGATAGGGGTTGGCATACGTGCTACGGCCGGCAGCAGCGCTCTGCAGTGTGAAAATATTACTGACAGGAATACTTTGCGTTTATGTCTGTTAGAGATAATTTACGTTTATGCCTGTCAGAGATATACTGCATAGATTGCATCCAGGACGCCCGCCGTGAATCTCATCGTCAATACCCCTGCTCAACTGGGCGAAATCCTGTCGTCCGCGCGTCAGGCCAAGGGGCTGACGCAAGCCGAGGCGGCGGCACGCATCGGCGTCGGCCAATCGCGCCTGTCGTCGCTGGAAACGATCCGCACCGAAAGCCTGTCGCTCAAGCAGTTGCTCGAACTGACCGCGCTGTACGGTCTCGAGCTCAGCATCCGCACGAAGGACGGGCGCGACGCTGCCGACGTCGAGTGGTAATCGATGGGACGCAAATCGCACAGCCGCGCGCTATCGATCTGGGCCAACGGCGTGCGGGTCGGAATCTGGCGGATTCCCGCGCGCGGCGACATGGAACTGCTGTACGACGCCGGCTGGAAACAGTCGGATGCCGGGCGCCCGCTGTCGCTGTCGCTGCCGTTCGGCATCGGTCCTGCGCCGTTGCGCGGCGAGCGCGTGAATCACTACTTCGACAACCTGCTGCCCGACAGCGACGCGATCCGGCGCCGGCTTGCGTCGCGGTTCGGCACGGCGACGACCGAGCCGTTCGATCTGCTCGCCGCACTCGGCCGGGACTGCGTCGGCGCGGTGCAGTTGCTCGGCGAGGATGAAACGCCGACCGGCCATGACCGGATCGACGGTACGCCGTTGTCCGACGACGACGTGGCGCGCGTGCTCGATCAGGCGAGCGGGGCGGCGGGCGGTGCGCAGGACGACGACGACTTCCGCCTGTCGCTGGCCGGCGCGCAGGAAAAGACCGCGCTGCTGTTTCACGACGGGCGCTGGATGCGTCCGCATGGCTCGACGCCGACCACGCATATCCTCAAGTTGCCGCTCGGGCTGGTCGGCAACAAGCGTGCGGATCTGACGACATCCGTCGAAAACGAGTGGCTGTGCCTTGCGATCCTGCGCGCGTTCGGCCTGCCGACGGCGCATGCCGACATCCTGCGTTTCGGCGCACACAAGGTGCTGTCCGTCGCGCGCTTCGATCGCGCGCTGCATCGTGACGGCGGGTGGCTGTTGCGCTTGCCGCAAGAGGATTTTTGCCAGGCGCTCGGCGTGCCGCCGCATCTGAAATACGAATCGCAGGGCGGCCCCGGCGTGCCCGATCTGGCCGGCATCCTGCGCCGGTCGGAAACGGCGCAGGCCGACCTCGACACGCTGTTTACCGCGCTGGTGGTGTTCTGGATGCTCGCCGCGCCGGACGGGCATGCAAAGAACTTCAGCCTGCGCCTGCTGCCGGGCGGCCGCTTCCGTCTGACGCCGCTCTACGACGTGATGTCAATCTGGCCGGTCGAGGGGGACGGCGCGAACCAGTGGTCGTGGCACAAGGCGAAGCTCGCGATGGCCGTGCACGGCAAGCGCAAGCACTATGCGATGCGCGACATCACGCGTCGGCACTTCACTGCGATGGCGGAATATTGCCTGCTCGGCGATATCGCTACGCCGATCGTCGAACGACTCGTAGCGATGACGCCGCACGTGATCGAATCGGTCGGCGCGGCGCTGCCGGCCGGGTTTCCGGCGCGGATCGCCGAACGCATCCTCGGCGGATTGCGCTTCGCTGCGCAACGACTTGCCGACCTGCCGCGGGAGTGACCCGGCCGCCGCCCGGACTCGGCAGCTGAAAGCCGGCGCATCCGCACTTTCGCGTTCCCGTCGATGGCATCGAGCCGCCATCGCGCGGCGCGCATCCCGCTCTCTTCTCATCGACATTCATCCGCTGCTGCATCGCAATAATTACAAAATTAAAGTCGATCAGTTTTATTCATTAATTCAGCTTAATAATTCATTTAATTTTTAGATGAATATGGATTTAACTTGCGTGACGGGATGTTCGATTTTCGATGATTCGAAAACGGCCGGTATTCCGTAATGGGAATTCTCTCGAATGTAAAAATGAAGAGGAAATCATGACGAATCTTTCTCGACGCAGAATGTTGACGAGTACGGCCGGCGCAATTGCCGCCGCGGGCATTGCGGTAACGGCGAAGGCCGCTTCGTTCGGTAACCCGGACAGCCCGCCGGAAGGCGCGGTGAATGCCCGCAACCGGCAGAGCCTGTCCGACCCGGGCCTAAAAATCCAGCCATCGCCAATCAATTCCCGTCTTTTCAGGATTCGCCGGCCACCGATATCAACGGGATGCCGTTATTCTGGGCGTCTTTCAATAATGCCCATAAACGCATTCAGAATGGCGGATGGGCGCGCGAAGTGACGCAGGACGATTTCGCGATTTCCGAAACCATTTCCGGCGTCAATATGCGGCTGACGCGCGGCGGCATTCGGGAGATGCACTGGCACCAGCAGGCCGAGTGGGCCATCATGCTCGACGGCCGTTGCCGGATCACGGTGCTCGACGAGCTCGGACGGCCGTCGGTGCAGGACGTCAAGACCGGCGATCTGTGGTATTTCCCGCCCGGCCTGCCGCATTCGCTGCAGGGCCTCGGCAGCGACGGCGCCGAATTCCTGCTCGCCTTCGATAACGGTCGCGCGTCGGAATTCAACACGCTGTTGCTGACCGACTGGATCGCGCATACGCCGCCCGACGTGCTCGCGCTGAATTTCGGCGTGCCGGCCGACGCGTTCAAAAACGTGCCGCTCGACAACCTGTGGATCTTCCAGGGCGACGAACCGGGCCCGCTCGCGGACGCGCAGCGCGCGTCGGCCGCGTCGGCCGGTGCGCCGCCGCATCCGTTCGTGTTTTCGCTCGGCGACATGAAGCCGGTCAGGAAGACGCGCGGCGGCGAAGTGCGGATCGCGGACAGCACCAACTTCAACGTGTCGACGACCGTCGCGGCGGCGCTCGTCACCGTGCACCCGGGCGGCATGCGCGAGCTGCACTGGCACCCGAACGCCGACGAATGGCAGTACTACCTGCAGGGCGAAGCGCGGATGACCGTGTTCGACACGGGGCCGAAGGCGCAGACGGCCGACTTCCGCGCGGGCGACGTCGGCTATGTGAAGAAGAGCCTCGGTCACTACGTGCAGAACACCGGCCGCACCGACCTCGTGTTCCTCGAGATCTTCAAGGCCGACCGCTATGCGGAGGTGTCGTTGTCCGACTGGCTCGCGCACACGCCGCCGCAGCTCGTCGAAGCGCACCTGAACATCGCGCCGGACGTGATCGCGCAGTTCCCGCGCAATCGTCCCGACGTCGTGCCGCTGTAACGCCGCCAGCGTCCTGCCGTGGCCGGCATGCGGCTTGCTGGCTTGGCGGGCCGAACCCCGAATCGGTCCACTTCATTCGAACGGAATACTCACCATGATTCCTGTCCCGAGCAAAACCGCCGGCGGCTTCGCGCTGAACGGCCGGTCCGCCCAGCCCAGCGACGGCGCGGCGCGCGCCGCGCTGCTGCCGTTCGTCGGCCCGGCCGTGATCGCGTCGATCGGCTACATGGACCCTGGCAACTTCGCGACCAACATCCAGGCCGGCGCCGCGTACGGCTACCGGCTGCTCTGGGTCGTGCTGGCCGCGAACGCGATCGCGATGCTGTTCCAGGCGATGTCGGCGAAGCTCGGCATCGTGACCGGCCGCAATCTCGCCGAGCTGTGCCGCGCGCGCTTCCCGGCGCCCGTCGTGTGGGGCATGTGGATCGCGTCGGAGATCGCCGCGATGGCGACCGATCTCGCCGAATTCCTCGGCGGCGCGCTCGCGTTCGGGCTGTTGTGCCACCTGTCGCTGTTCGCGGGGATGATCGCGACCGCGTTCGCAACCTGCGCGATCCTGGCGCTCGAAAAACGCGGTTTCCGGCCGCTGGAGGCCGCGATCGCGGCGCTGGTCGGCGTGATCGGCGCGTGCTATCTCGGCGAACTGCTGATCGCGCCGCAGAACTGGCAGGCAGCCGCGTTCCATCTGGTGGTCCCGCAGATTCCGGACCATGCGGCGCTGACGATCGCAGTCGGCATCATCGGCGCGACGATCATGCCGCACACGCTGTATCTGCATTCGGGGCTCACGCAGGATCGCGCAGCGCCGCGCAACGACGCAGAGCGGCGGCGGCTCGTGCGCTTCTCGAACCGCGAGGTCGTGATCGCGCTGGGGCTCGCCGGGTTCGTGAATCTCGCGATGGTGATGATGGCGTCGTCGGCGTTTCACGCGACCGCGCCGGGCATGACCGACATCGGCGACGCCTATCACACGCTGATCCCGGTGCTCGGGCCGGCGGCCGGCGCGCTGTTTCTCGTCGCGCTGCTGACCTCCGGTGTGTCGAGCTCGGTGGTCGGCACGATGGCCGGGCAGGTCGTGATGCAGGGCTTCATCCGCCGCCGCATGTCGATCTGGCTGCGGCGCGCGGTGACGATCGCCCCCGCGTTCGTGGTGGTCGCGCTCGGCTGCGACGTCACGCGCGCGATGGTGGTCAGTCAGGTCGTACTGAGCTTCGTGCTGCCGATGCCGATGATCGCGCTGCTGATGCTGTCGGCGCGCACCGACGTGATGGGCGCTTACGCGATGCGGATGCCGCTGCGGATCGTCGCCGGCGCGGCGACGGTCGTGATCGTCGGGCTGAACGCGTACCTGGTATGGGCGGCATTCAATTGAACGCGATACGGGCGGGCAGCTTGCTGCTGCAGGTCCGGCGCTGCGCGGGCACGGCACGCGCGTTTCGCACCACGCGCGGTCGTTGTCGTCGATCGCTACGCATAGCGTGTGCTCGTCCCGCAACGCGTACCCGGCGTGGTATCCGCGCGATGCCGGTCGTTGAAGATCGCCGCCGCGCGCCGCGCGACGATTACCCGCGCGGCGACGTGGCCACGCCGGCGGCGACGATTACTTCGCGAGCGTCCGGTACGACACGAGGTCGTTGATCGGCCCGATCTCCGGCCCCGTCGTGCCGGGACGCGTCGCGACCTGCACGACCTTCTCGAACATGATGATGAACGGGGAGTTCGCGAGCACCGCCTTCTGCAGCGCTTCGTAGCGCTGCGCGCGCTTCGCCGGCGACGGCTCCACCAGCGCGGCCTCCGTGTCCTTCGTGAGCTGCGGGATGTCCCAGCTGTTGCGCCACGCGAGCATCTTCGTCTTCGACTGGTCCGAGTTGTCCGGATTCCACGCGAAGCCGCGCGCGTTGCTGTTCGGGTCCATGTAGTCGGGCGACCATTCGCCGATGAAGATGTCGTGCTGGCGTGCGCGGTACTTGCCGATCGCCTGCTTCGCGTCGCCCGGGATCAGCTTCACGCGGATGCCGGCCTGCGCGAAATTCGCCTGCAGCGCCTGCGCGATCTCGATGTACGGGTAATCGTTCGGCATGTCCATCGTCACGTCGAAGCCGTTCGGCAATCCGGCCTTCGCGAGCAGCGCCTTCGCCTTCGCGACGTCGAGCTTGTACGGATTCGATTTCAGCGTGCCGAGGAAGCCTTCCGGCAGGAAAGTCTGATGGACCTTGTAGGTGGTGCTGACGATGTTGCGCTGAATGCCGTCGTAATCGACGAGCCACTTCATCGCCTGCTGCACGTCGGGCTTCGCGAGGTTCGGGTTCTTCGTGTTCAGGCTCACGTACAGCAGCGCGGACACCGGCCACGATGCGATCCGGATCTTGCCGGCCTTGCTCAATGCGGCGAGGCTGTCGGGGCTCAGGTTGCGCGCGGCGTCGACGTCGCCGTTTTCGAGCAGCAGCCGCTGCGCGGACGCCTCCGGCACGTGGCGCAGCACGATGCGCTTCATCGGATACGGCGTGCGGTACTTGTCGAAACGCTGCAGCACGATGCTCTCGTTCGGCGTCCACTTGACGAGCTGGTACGGCCCGGAGCCCGCGTCGTTGGTCCTCAGCCAGCCGCTGCCGAAGTCGTTGCCCTGCTGATGCGACATCAGCAGCTTCTTGTCGAGCACCGACGCCGGGCACGCGCTGAGCACGTTCAGCACGAAGCTCGGAGCGTATTTGCGGTCGGTTTCGAGCACGAAGGTTTGCGGATCGACCGCGCGCACCTTCTGCATCACGTTCGCCTTCGTCAGGCCGAGATCGGCGAGCACGCCGGCCGGGCCCTTGTCGAGCAGCACCGTGCGTTGCAGCGACCACGCGACGTCGTCGGCGCTGACCGGGTTGCCCGAATGGAACGCGACGCCGGGCCGCAGCTTGAACGTGTAGGTCACGCCGTCGGCGCCGACCGTCCACGATTGCGCGATTTGCCCGTCGAAGCGCGTCGGATCCTTCAGGTCGACCCGCACGAGCCGCTCGTAGGTGTTCGCGACGTACTCGGACGGCACCAGCTCGTAGATTTCGCTCGGATCGAGCGTCGTGAATTCGCCGAGCTGGGTGGCGACGACGAAGATGCCGGGCGGCGTCGCGGCCTGCGCCGGCAACGCCGGAACGAGTGCGACGAGCGCGGCGCTGACGAACAGGCGGGACAGCAGATGCTTCATGCGGGCTCCGTGGAAAGGCAATCGTGGTGCGATTCTCTCATCGACGCCGGCCCGGATGAAAATATTCGGCGGTGCGGGCGGACGCTTGCCGCCCGCGCGGCGCTCAGATCGCGCAGCGCGCGATCGCGAAGCGCATCGCTTCCTCCGCCGGCTCGCTGCCCGAGCCGCGCACGACCTTGATCACCGAGCCGTTGGCCGACGGCGTCAGCGTGACGAAGTAGGAGCGCGACCCGACGGTGATGTCGGTCACGCCGTTGTGCTGCGACCGCTCGGTGTCGGACAGGCGGTTGTCGAGGCAGCTCGCGATCGCATAGGCCGGGCGCGCCGACGACACGTAGATCATCGGCGCCGAGCCGGACGAAGCGGAGTCGGACGACGGCGCGGAGCCGCAGGCGGCGAGCAGGGCGGCGGGAAGGAGCAGCAGGAATCGTTTCATGGTCGGGATCGTCGTGCAGGTCGTGTCGGGGCCGGCGAGCGGGGGACGCGAAACGGGCGGCTTCGCGACGAAACCGCCGGCATCGCGCCGACGGTGACGGTCGACACGGCAGGCGGCTGGATTGACGTCGGAGTATACCTGCGGCATACGACGCGAGTTGACTGCTGAAACGATTCGATACAACCGGCGCGGCCGCGTCACGTGAGCCGATACGACGGCCCCGGCGTCAGCTCGTCCGGCAGCGGCTCCTGATTCAGCTCGAGCAACGAGCGCTCGATCGTCCGCGCGATCGCATCGAGTGCCAGATGGTTCGGGCCGTCGCCGAACGGCTCGGCGATCGCATGAGCGATCGCGTCGAGCGCGATCAGCGTGTAGGCGACGAACACGGTGACGAAAGGCGTCGCCGCGCCGATCGAGTCGACCAGACCGAACGGCAGCAGCGCGCAGTACGCATAGATGGTCCGATGCAGCAGCACGTCGTAGGAGAACGGGATCGGCGTCGACGCGATGCGCTCGCAGCCGCTCACCATCGCCACGAGTTCGTCGAGCCGCGCATCGAGCATCCACAGCCGCGTCTCGGCGAGCTTGCCCGCGTCCGCCCGCGCGGCGAACGCGCCGCGCAGTTCATGCACGAGCGCGACGGGCGCGAAGCGCGCGGCGGCGATGCGCGCGCAGGCCTCGTCGTCGAGCCGCGCACGCAGGTCGGCCGCCGGATCGGTGCCGCGCAGCTGATGCTTGAGCGCATAGACGAACGCGACGACCTTGTGCACGAACGCGCGGCGCGCGGCCGCGTCGTCGCCGATCGCGCCGTAGCAGAGCGCCTGCGACACCAGTGTGCGCGTGGCGGTCAGCATGCCGCCCCACAGTTGCCGCCCTTCGCGGTAGCGTTCGTAGCTCGCGTTGTTGCGGAACCCGGCGAAGATCGCGAGCGTGAGGCCGATCAGCGTGAACGGCGTCGGATTCAGCGGCACCTTCTCGCCGAGCACGCGGCCGCCGCCCCACACCGCGACGAGGCTGATCGCGAGCGTCAGTACCAGTTGCGGCAGGATCGTCGGCAGCACCGAGCCGTTCCAGACGAGCAGCATCCGCAGCCAGTGTTCGCGCGGGCGAATGATCATCGCGGCGCTCCGTCAGGCGGCGGCCGCCGCCGGCGCCGCCGCGCGATGCAGCAGCACGGGCACCGACTTCGACGTCGGCGTGTTGCAGACGTCGCCGACGCTGTCGAGCGGCACCAGCGGGTTCGTTTCCGGGTAGTACGCGCCGATGCAGCCGCGCGGGATGTCGTATTCGACCAGCAGGAAGCCGTCGGCGCGGCGCACGATGCCGTCGTGCCAGACGGTCTCCATGTCGACCCATTCGCCGGCCTGCAGCCCGAGCATCGCGAGGTCGTCGCGGTTGACGAACACCACGCGGCGCTGGCCGTATACGCCGCGATAGCGGTCGTCGAGCCCGTAGACGGTCGTGTTGTACTGATCGTGCGAGCGCGTCGTCATCAGCGTCATCAGGCGTTCGCCGTGCAGCGCGCGGGCGCGCTGGATCGGCGTGTCGGCCGGCAGCGCGTGCGCGATGAAGTTCGCCTTGCCGGTCGGCGTCAGCCATTCGCGATCGCGCGACGCGACGCGCAGGTGGAAGCCGCCCGGCCGCGCGATGCGCGCGTTGTAATCGTGGAAGCCGTCGAAGGTCGCCTCGATCGCGTCGCGGATCTTCGCGTAGTCGTCCTTGTACGCGAGCCAGTCGATCGTGCCGCTGCCGAACAGCGCATGACCGAGGTGCGCGACGATCGCCGGCTCCGACATCAGGTTCGCCGAGGCCGGCTGGTTCATCCCGTACGACACGTGCACCATGCTCATCGAATCCTCGACCGTCACGCCTTGCGCTACGCCGTCCTGCAGGTCGATCTCGGTGCGGCCGAGCGTCGGCAGGATCAACGCGTCGCGGCCGTGGATCAGGTGGCTGCGGTTCAGCTTCGTCGTGATGTGCACGGTCAGGTCGCAGCGGCGCATGCCTTCCCACGTGCGCGGCGTGTCGGGCGTCGCCATCGCGAAGTTGCCGCCGAGGCCGATCAGCACCTTCACGCGGCCGTCGCGCATCGCTTCGATCGTCTCGACGACGTCGTAGCCGTGCGCGCGCGGCGGCGCGAAGTCGAACACTTTGCCGAGCCGGTCGAGGAACGCCTGGGTCGGCTTTTCCTCGATGCCGACCGTGCGGTTGCCCTGCACGTTCGAATGGCCGCGCACCGGGCACAGGCCCGCGCCCGGCCGGCCGATGTTGCCGCGCATCAGCATCAGGTTGGTCAGCATCTGCACGGTCGCGACCGAGTGCTTGTGCTGCGTGATGCCCATTCCCCACGTCGCGATCACCCGTTCGCTGCGCGCGTAGCGCTGCGCGAGCGCGTCGATCTGCTCGTACGGCACGCCGCTTTCGGCGCTCAGCGCGGCCCAGCTTTCGTCGCGCAGATCGGCGGCGAACGCGTCGAAGCCGGCCGTGTGCGTGTCGATGAATGCGGTGTCGAGCACGCGCGGCGTACCGGCGGCGCGTGCGGCGTCGTCGAGTTCGAGCACGCGCTTCGCGATGCCCTTGAGCAGCGCGAAATCGCCGCCGATGGTCGGCTGGATGAACGTCGAGGCGATCTTCGTGCCCGACATCGTCAGCATTTCGAGCGGGCTTTGCGGATCGGCGAAGCGCTCGAGGCCGCGCTCCTTCAGCGGGTTGATCGACACGATGGTCGCGCCGCGCTTCGCGCATTCGCGCAGCTCGCCGAGCATGCGCGGATGATTGGTCGCCGGGTTCTGGCCGAAGATCAGCAGCAGGTCCGCATGCTCGAAATCGTCGAGCGTGACGGTGCCCTTGCCGACGCCGACCGACGCCGGCAGCCCGCGGCTCGTCGCCTCGTGGCACATGTTCGAGCAATCGGGGAAGTTGTTGGTGCCGTACCGCCGTACCAGCAGCTGGTACAGGAACGCGGCCTCGTTGCTGGCGCGCCCGGACGTGTAGAACGCGGCCTGGTTCGGGTCCGGCAGCGCGCGCAGGTGGCGCGCGATCAGCGCGAACGCGTCGTCCCAGGCGATCGGCACGTAATGATCGGTCTGCGCGTCGTACACCATCGGATCGGTCAGCCGGCCGTGCTGCTCGAGCTCGAAATCGGATTGCTCGAGCAGTTCGGTGACCGTGTGCGCGGCGAAGAACGCGGGCGTCACGCGCTTGCTGGTCGCTTCGGCGGCGACCGCCTTCACGCCGTTCTCGCAGAATTCGAACGTCGACGCGTGCTGGCGGTCCGGCCACGCGCAGCCGGGGCAGTCGAAGCCGTCCGGCTGGTTCTGGCGCAGCAGCGTGCGGTAGTTGCCGCCGGCGACCTTCTCCTTGATCAGGTTGATCGTGACGGCTTTCAGCGCGCCCCAGCCGGCGGCCGGGTGCGTATATGGTTCGATGCGCGCGGTGGCGGTTTTCTTTTTCATGATGCGTGTGTCGGGGTTGGTGCGTGCAGGGTACGCGCGGCGCCGTGACCGCTGTGTGTACACCTTCTCATATCAAAAAAGAGTACAGTTGCGGCCATTCGGGCCGTACGAGCCATTCGGGCCCGCGACGGCATCGTTGAAGGGAAGCTGAAAGGAGCGCGCGTGAAGCGATACGAACGACTCGCCGACGATCTCCAGGCGCAGATCGAGCGCGGCGTGTACCGGCCCGGCGAGCGCATTCCGTCGGTGCGGCAGGCGAGCCGGCAGCAACAGCTCAGCGTGACGACCGTGCTGCGCGCGTACCTCGTGCTGGAAAGCCGCGGGCTGATCGAAAGCCGGCCGCAGTCGGGCTATTTCGTGCGCGCGCGGGCCGCCGCGCCGGCCGACGCCGAGTTGCACGTGTCGACGCCGGCCGCCGAGCCGTCGGCCGTCGACGTGAGCCGGCTCGTGCTGTCGACGCTGCGCTCGATCGCGCGCGACGACGCCGTGCCGCTCGGCTCACCGTATCCCGACGCGTCGCATTTCCCGGTGCAACGTCTCGCGCGGTACGCCCAGGCGATCGGGCGGCGCCGCACGCGCTGGGGCGTGATCGACGACTTGCCGCCCGGCAACCAGGAGCTGATCCGCCACATCGCGCGGCGCTATGCGGAGCGCGGCGTGGCGGTCGAGCCCGGCGAGATCGTGGTGACGATCGGCGCGACCGAAGCGATCAACCTGTGCCTGCAGGCCGTCGCGAAGCCGGGCGACACGATCGCGGTGGAGTCGCCGACCTTTTACGCGATGCTGCATGCGATCGAGCGGATGGGGATGCGCGCGCTCGAAGTGCCGACGCACCCGGGCGACGGCATCGATCTCGATGCGCTCGCACGGATCCTGGCGAGCGAGCGCATCGCCGCGTGCATGGTGATGCCGAATTTCCAGAATCCGCTCGGCTTCGAGATGTCCGACGCGCGCAAGCGCGCACTCGTCGAGCTGCTCGCGCAGCACGGCGTGCCGGCGATCGAGAACGACGTCTATCACGAGCTGCATTTCGGCGATACGACGCCGAGCGCGCTGAAGTCGTACGATCGCGACGGGCTCGTATTGCATTGCGCGTCGTTCACGAAGAGCCTGTCGCCGCGCTACCGGATCGGCTGGGCGATGCCGGGCCGCTATCGCGACCAGGTCGAGAAGCTGAAATTCCTGAACACGCTCGCGACGCCCGCCATCGAGCAACTCGCGATTGCCGAATACCTGAAGTACGACGGCTACGATTTCCATCTGCGGCGCATGCGCAAGCAGTATGCGCAGCAGGCGAGCGTGATGAGCGCGATGGTGCGGCGCTTCTTCCCCGAGGGCACGCGGCTGTCGCAACCGCGCGGCGGCTACGTGCTGTGGGTCGAGCTGGCGCCACAGGTCGACGCGATGAAGCTGTATGCGCTCGCGCTCGCGCAGCGCATCACGGTCGGGCCCGGCCATATGTTCTCGGCGAGCGGCAATTACCGGCACTTCATCCGGCTCAACTACAGCTACCCGTGGTCGCGGCAGATCGAGGAGGCGTTGAAGGTGCTCGGCCGGCTTGCGGCCGAATGCGCGGTGCGGTGAGCGGCGGGATGAGCGCGCGCTGTGCCGCGCCGCGCGATGGCGGGCGGCGGCCCGTTGCCGGCCGCTGCGTCGAACCTCAGCGCGTGCCGCCGGGCGGCCGTTCGCCCGCACCGCTTGCCCGCAGCGGCAGCCGCAGCGCCGTCGCGAAGCTCGCCGCATGCAATGCGCACAACAGGCCGAAGGCCCACGCGTACGCGACGCTCGGCGAGCCGCTCGTCGCCGTCTCGACGTGCAGCCGCCACGCGAGAAACAGCGTACAGAGCGTCGTGAAGGTCGGCCCGCCGAGGCGCTGCACGATATTCAGCGACGTCGTCGCCATCGGCAGGCTGCGCCGTTCGACCGACGCATACGCGGCGGAAATCGACGGCGTGCCGATCGCGCTCTGACCCATCCCGCGCAGAAACAGCGCGGGCATCAGCACGTCGCGATCGAAGCCGTGCAACGCGAGGTACGCGAACGGCAGCGTCGCGATCAGCGCGAGCAGCGCGCCGGCGGCGGCGACCCGCCGCACGCCGAACCGGCTCGTCAGCGCGCCCATCGACGGATAGGTGACGAGCATGCCGAGCCCGAGCGGTGCGAGCAGCCAACCGATCTCGCCGGGCGAGCGGCCGCACGCCTGGATCAGAAACACCGGAATCAACATCTGGCCCGCGTAGACCGCGCCGTTCGACAGGAACTGGGTGGCGGCGGCCGCGCCGAACACGCGCGAGCGAAACAGCGCGACGTCGATCAGCGCCCGTTCGCGCAGGCGCCGCTCGACACGCAGGAACGCGGCGAGCAGCAGCATCGCGGCCGCGACGGCGGCGATGCCGGGCGCGGCTTCGATCCGCTGCGCGCCGTACAGGAACAGCACGAGCGCCGGCGACAGCAGCGCGAGGCCGACCCAGTCGAGCGCGCGGCGCTGCGTCTCGTCGCGGTCGGCGGGCAGCAACCAGACGGCGAGCCCGAGCGCGAGCACGCCGACCGGCAGGTTCACGAGAAACAGCCAGCGCCACGAGGCGTGCTGCAGGACCGCGCCGGCGACGACCGGGCCGAGGAGCGGTGCGAGCAGAACCGGCACCGCCGCATAGCCGATCACGCGCGCCATCTGCTGGCCGGCCGCGCGCGCGATCATCATTTGCGCCATCGGCGCGAGCAGCCCGCCGCTGACGCCCTGCAGCACGCGGAACGCGATCAGCGACGCCGCCGACCACGCGAGCCCGCACAGCGCCGACGTCAACATGAACGCGGAGAAACACCACAGGTACAGCGCCTTCGCGCCGATGCGCCCGACCAGCCAGCCGTTCAGCGGCAACACCAGCGTGAGCGCGAGCAGGTAGCCGCTCGTCACCCATTGGATCGTCGACAGGCTCGCGTGCAGGTCGGTCGCGAGGCTCGACAGCGAGACGTTGACGATCGTCGCGTCGAGCTGCGACAGCAGCGCGCCGAGCGTCGCGACCGCGCTGACTTTCCAGACCGTCGGATCGAGCGGGGCGGCCGGGCGGTTCTCCACCGGCTGCGCGTGTCGCTCGCTCACGCGTCGCGGCGCGCGAGCAGCGCGACGATGTCGCGCGTCGAACCCGTTTCGCCGAGGCGCGGAAACACCCGTTCGACGCTGTTCGCGTGCGCGTCGGCGCTGAGGTCGGTCATCGCGTCGACGGCGAGCGTCACGTTGTAGCCGAGGTCGTATGCCTGCCGCGCAGTCGATTCGACGCCGATGCTGGTCGCGATCCCGGCGAGCACGATCTGCGTGACGCCGGCGGCTTTCAGGTACGCGTCGAGATCGGTCGCGGTAAACGCGCCCCAGGTGTGCTTCGTCACGACATGGTCGCCCGGCTGACGGTCGAGCTCGGGCAGCAGTTCGGTCCAGTCGGGCGGCAGCGCCGCGGTGCGCGGCGGTTGTTGCGTGCGGCCCGGTGCGCCGCCCGCGACGTTGACGAGCACGACCGGCAGGCCGCGGCCGCGGAACGCGTCGAGCAGTTCGCGCGCGTGCGCGATCACCGTGGCGCTCGGATGGCAGGCCGGCAGCGCGACGATGCCTTTTTGCAGATCGATGACGACGAGCGCCGTGTTCGGGTCGAGCCGGGTCGTGCTCATGGTGTCGATGCTCCGTGAAGGGGACGATGGAACGCATGCGCGCGACGGCCGCGCGGCATGCGGGCGGCGGTCATTGCTCGCCGAGACGCCGGATCAGTGCGATCGCGTCGGCGAGCGTGCGCATTTCGTCAGGTTCGAGCTTGCCGATCGCGGCGCCGAGCCACGCGTGTTTCGCCGCGTTGCGCTTGCGCCGCGCTTCGCGGCCGGCCGCGGTCAGCAGGAACAGGATTTGCCGGCCGTCGGTCGGATGCGGCTCGCGTTCGACGAGCCCGTCTTCCTCGAGGCTCGCGAGGATCGCCTTCATTGACTGCGGCTTCATGGCTTCGGCGCGCGCGAGCTCGGCGGTCGTCATCGGGCCCTGTCGTTCGAGCCGCGCGAGCGCGCTCGTCTGCGACATACCGAGCCCTTCGGAGTCGATTTCGGAGCGCAAACGGCGGATCAACTGGCCGACCGCGAGCGTCAGGTCGGTGGCGACGGTGTCGGCGGTAACGCCGGATGTGCGTGGCGGATTCATGCGGCCAAGCATAGAACACGACAGGCTAACTTGCAAGTTTGACTGTCGATATGGGGCCGCATGCGGCTACGAGTTGAGGCAAACGAGAGGGCGTCGCGTCGCGGCTTTGAATCAGCGAGACGCGCCGCTACCCGCGCGCGGGCGACGCAACGGGCACGACGTCGGGGTACTTCGGCGACGCATGCTCGTGGAGCAGGTCGCCGAGATATTGGGCGAGTTCGTCTGCCGCGAGCGTCGCCGGAATCTGCAGGCCGGCCGACCTGCGCTTGCCGTCGGCGCCGAGATCGAACACGCGCCAGCCGTCGCCTGCGCGGACGACGGCAAGCAGGCGGCCGAACGCGTTGAACCGGTATTCATGCTCCATCGCATCGCTCCTGCGCCGGAAGAGCGGCGCTTACTGAATCGAGCAGCTCAGCCAGCGATGGATTTTCAGCGCATCGCTGGACACGCCCGCGCGCGTCGGCGCGCCGAGCAGCACGATGGTTTCGCGGCGCCCGTGCACGCGCGTGCGCATCACGACGCCATGCCCCGATTCGTTGATGAAGCCGGTTTTCTGCAAACGGATCGGCAGCCGGCCGTAGCGCACCAGCGGATCGGAATTCACGTACAGCAGCTCGCCGTCGCCGGCTTCGATGGTCGTCGACGTGTCGGTCGAGAAATAGCGGATCAGCGGGTCGTGCGCGGCGGCGCCGACGAGCCGCGCGAGATCCTCGGCGGTCGATACGTTGTGCGGCGACAGTCCGGTCGGTTCGCGGAAATGCGTCGCGCGCATGCCGAGCTGGCGCGCTTTGCGGTTCATCGCGCCGACGAAGGCGGCGCGGCCGCCCGGATAATCGCGGCTCAGCGCGGCGGCCGCGCGGTTTTCCGACGACATCAGCGCGATATGAAACATCTGCCGGCGCGACAGTTCGGCGCCGACCGGCAGCCGCGAGCCGGTGAACTTGATCGTGTCGCGATCGCGCGCCGTGACGCGCAGCACGCCGTTCAGCGGCCGGTCGGCATCGCGGGCGACGAGCGCGGTCATCAGCTTCGAGATCGATGCGATCGGCCGCACCGTGCGCGCGTTGCGCGCGAGCAGCGGCGTGCCGGAGTCGACATCGACGACGTACGCGGCGCGCGAGTGCAGTGTGCGCACGGCGCGCGGCGTGTAGCCGCAGCTTGCGAGCAGGCGTGGCGGTTCGATGCGACGCGGGCGGTTCGCGTTCGTGCGGGGCTTGCGATGCGTGCCTTTGGCGCGGCGATGCTGCGGCGCGGGCGCCGCGTGATGCTTGACCGGATGGTGCGTGACGCGCGGCCGGCGGTGCTTGATGGCCTTGTGCGTGCGATGCGCGGCCTTGCTCTTGACGACTTTCGGATGCGCGTGCGTCGACGCGGTCCGATGCGCGTTCGCGGCCGACGCATTGGCCGCGAACGCGAGCGTCACGAACGACAGCGCGATGATCAGAGGGGTGCGGGCGCGGCGCAGGCGCGCGATGAGGCCGGTCAAGCGAAGTACTCCTTCTCGCGTGCGCGATGGCAGCGCGAAACACGTGGACAGTGGACGGGAGCGGGAAATTATACGGTCGATCGCAGGGCGATGACGATCGATGCATGCGGGTTCGTGAGGGTTCCTGCGATGCGTCGCGGCCGATCGGAGCGGAACGTGCGAGGTAATCGTCGGCGACGTCAGCGCGGCCAGTGTCGCCGCGACACGACCGCGAAGCTGAGCGCGATCGCGCCCGTGACGCGTTGCGGCGGCGCGTCGTCGGGCACGTCGCCGAAGCGCACGCGGCGGCCGCGGCCGCCCGCGCGCGCCGCGCGCCGCTCGTTCGCTGTCGCGTCGGCGTCGGGCTTTGCTGCGGATTCGCCGACAACCGCCGTGTCGGATGAATGATCGGCCGCGCATGCGGCCGCAGGATCGAAGGTCATCGCGGTATGTTCAAGGAAGGGCATGTGCGTATTGAACGCCATCGGATTCGATCAGTAAAATGAATGTTTTGATCGATCGGATTCCTTCGAAGAATGGAATTGAAACTGCTGCGCACCTTCCTGACGGTCACCGAGCTGAGTCATTTCAGCCGTGCGGCCGACGCGCTGCACATGAGCCAGCCGGCATTGAGCAAGCAGATCGGTGCGCTCGAGGCGAGCCTCGGCGGCCGGCTGTTCGAGCGCGGGCGTCACGGTGCAGAACTCACGGCGTTCGGCGAGCGCTTCCTGCCCGATGCGCAGGCGCTCGTGCACGATGCCGACGAGATGCTCGCGCGTGCGCGCGAGGTCACGAGCGGCCAGCGCGGGCAGTTGCGGCTCGGCATCTGCCTGTCCGTGCTGACGCTCGTGCCGAAGCTGATCGCGGAATTCCGGCGGTGCAATCCGGGCATCGCGATCACGCTGAGCGACCTGTCGTCGTCCGAGCAGACGCGCCGGCTGCGTTCCGGCAAGCTCGATGCCGGCTTCCTGCGCTTGCCGGCCGACGAAGGTCTGTCTTCGTTCAGGGTGACCGACGAGGCGCTCGCGCTCGCCGCGCCGCCGCATCTCGGCTTCAAGCGCGTGCCGACCGATCTCGACGCCCTCAACGAAATCGGCTTCATCGCGCTGCAGCGTGCGCGCGGCCCCGGCCTCGCCGCGCAGATCGAGCAGTGGTGCAGTGCGCGGCGCTTCGTGCCGCACGTCATGCAGCAGGCGGAAGACGTGCAATCGGTCCTCACGTCGGTCGCGGCCGGCGTAGGCGTTGCGTTCATCCCGTCGAGCGCGCAATATCTGCTGCGCGATGCGACCGTGCTGCCGCTCGCCGGTCGCGACGCGAAATGGCGCGTCGGCCTGGCGTGGTTGTCCGGCCGCGACGATCCCGTGACCACGCGCTTCGTGTCGTTCATGCGCGCGGCGTTGAAGGGCGCGTGAGCGCACGCAGCGCGTCCGCCACGCACCTGCTGCCTGAATGCCGGTCGGCACCGGCGCACCGATCTCGATTCATGACTTCAGAACCTGACGACTCCCCGCTGGACCCCGCGCTCGTGGCGACGCTCGCGACGCTGAACGAGGCCGCGCACGCGCCGTCCGGCGGTACGTGGTCGCTGCCGAAGATCGCGAAGCGCGCGCAGTTGCCGATGAGCACGCTGCGTCGCGTGCTGACGCAGCTCGACGCGGCCGGGCTCACCGCGACGACGCTGAACGACGACGGCACCGGCCGCGCCGCGTTGACCGACGAGGGGCGCGTACTCACGGCGCAGCTGTTCGGCGCGAACGATGCGCGATAAAAAGCGGGCCGCCCGAAGGCGGCCCGCTGCGCTACGTTCGACGCGGTTCAGAACCACTGCTTGTAACGGCGCACATAGAGCGTCTTGACGATCTGCGCGAGCAGGATGTAGCCGGCCATCGTCGCCGCGAGCCACAGCCAGTACGTGCCGGGCAGATGCATGAAGCCGAGCGCGTCCGCGAACGGCGAGAACGGCAGCCAGCAGCCGACGGCGATCGCGGTGAACGTCGACAGCAGCACCGGCAGCGCGGCCGTGCTCTGCAGGAACGGGATCTTCTGCGTGCGCAGCAGATGCACGACGAGCGTCTGCGAGACGAGGCTCTCGATGAACCAGCCCGAGTTCATCACGATCTGGCCGCCCGCGCCGCCGTGCAGGTGATACATCGCGCCGGCGCCGAACACGGTCCACATCAGCACGTAGGTCGTGATGTCGAACACCGACGACGTCGGCCCGACCCACAGCATGAAGCGGCCGATGTTGCCGGCCTCCCACTTGCGCGGCTTCTTGAGGAACTCGGGGTCCATCCGATCCCACGGCAGCAGCATCTGCGACGTGTCGTAGATCAGGTTCAGCACCAGCAGCTGGGTCGCGAGCATCGGCTCCCACGGCAGGAACGCACTCGCGACGAGCACCGAGAACACGTTGCCGAAGTTCGAGCTGGCCGTCATGTTCAGGTACTTGAGGATGTTGCCGAAGGTCTCGCGGCCCTTGATCACGCCTTCCTCCAGCACCATCAGGCTCTTTTCGAGCAGGATGATGTCGGCGGTCTCCTTCGCGATGTCGGCGCCGCTGTCCACCGAGATGCCGACGTCGGCGTCGCGCAGCGCCGGCGCGTCGTTGATGCCGTCGCCGAGGAAGCCGACCGTATGGCCGTTCGCCTGCAGCGCGCGGACGATGCGCGCCTTCTGCAACGGCGTGAGCTTCGCGAACACCGTCGTGCGTTCGACGGCCTGCGCGAGCGTCGCGTCGTCGAGCCCATCGATGTCGGCGCCGAGCAGCGGCGTGCCCGGCTGCAACCCGACCTGGCGGCAGACCTTGATCGTGACGGTCGCGTTGTCGCCCGTCAGCACCTTCACCGCGACGCCGTTTTCGCGCAACGCGGCGAGCGCCGGCGCGGCCGATTCCTTCGGCGGATCGAGAAACGTCAGGAAGCCGCGCACGACGAGGTCGCGCTCGTCGGCGGTGCGGTACTGCTCGCGTTGCTCGGCGGGCGGGATCGCGCGCGTCGCGACCACCAGCACGCGGAAACCGTCGTCGTTGTACGCGCTCGCCTGTTCGAGCAGCCGCTCGCGCGCGACGCTGTCGAGCGCACGCACGCTGTGCTCGTCCTGCACGTGGGTCGACACCGCGAGCATTTCCTCGACCGCGCCCTTGCAGATCAGCAGATGCGCGGCATGCGCATCGCCGACGACGACCGACAGGCGGCGCCGCACGAAGTCGAACGGCAGTTCGTCGATCTTCGTGTAGCCGTGCGGCTTCACACGGTCGCCGAGCTCGTCCGCGCGCGCGACGATCGCGACGTCGATCAGGTTCTTCTGGCCGCTTTGATGGAAGCTGTTGAGCCAGCCGAGCCGCAGGATGTCCTCGTCGCGCCGTCCGGCCAGGTCGAGATGGTGCTCGAGGATGATGCGGTCCTGCGTGAGCGTGCCCGTCTTGTCGGTGCACAGCACGTCCATCGCGCCGAAGTTCTGCACCGAGTTCAGCCGCTTCACGACGACCTTGCGGCGCGCCATCGCGATCGCGCCGCGCGCGAGATTCGCGCTGACGATCATCGGCAGCATTTCGGGCGTGAGGCCGACGGCCACGGCGAGCGCGAAGGTCAGCGCGCTCAGCCAGTCGCCCTTGGTCAGTCCGTTGATCATGAACACGACCGGCACCATCACGAACATGAACTTGATCAGCAGCCAGCTCACGCTCGCGACGCCGCGATCGAAGCTCGTCTCGATGCGCTTGTGGCTCACCACGTTGCGCGCGAGCGTGCCGAAGTAGGTATCGTCGCCGGTCGCGACGACCACGGCCGTCGCGGTGCCGCTGACCACGTTGGTGCCCATGAAGCAGACGTTCTCGAGATCGAGCAGCGACGTCGACGCGGCGGGCGGCGTGTCATGCGGCGCGCCGGCCGCAGCCGGCGCATGTGCTTGCGCCGACTTGCCGGCGACCGCGCCGAGCGTGTCGTACTTCTCGACCGGCAGCGCTTCGCCGGTCAGCACGGCCTGGCTGATGAACAGGTCGCGCGACGTGATGAGGCGCACGTCGGCGGGGATCATGTCGCCGGCCGACAGATGCACGATGTCGCCGACCACCACGTCGCGCATCGGCACGTCGCGGCGCGTCGGCTCGCACGTGTCGGTTGCCGCGCGCTGCACGGTGGCCGTCGTCCGCACCATCGCCTTGAGTTTCTCGGCGGCGCGCAGCGACCGGAATTCCTGCACGAAGCGCAGCAATGCGCTGATCGTCACCATCGCGAGCAGGATCGTCATGCCGACGTAGTCGCGATCGTCGGGCGCCGCGAACCAGACGTCGGTGCAGAAGCTGATCGCGGCGAGCACCAGCAGCACGTAGACGAACGGATTGTGAAACGCGTGCAGCAACTGGCGCGTCCAGTGCGGCGGCTTGTCGTGCGCGATTTCGTTGGGGCCGTGGTGCTGCAGCCGGTCGGCGGCCTGGCCGTGCGTGAGGCCGCGTGCACCGGTACGCAGCGCCTCGAAGGTCTGCTCGAGCGGACGGCCGGCTTCCTGCGCGATGCGCATGATGCGTGGTTCGTTCTGCCGGCCGTTGCCGGCGCCGACGAAGCCGCGCTGCGGGTTCCTGGATGGGTTTCGTTGTGTCATGACTCGCTCCTGGCGCATGCGGCGGCGCGCCGGGAGCGGTCGCGACGTTATCGACGCGCGAACGCTTCCCGCCGCGTCGCGACACGCGCGATCGGCTGTGGATCGGAAAAGGGGGAAACGCTCGCCGGCGCGGCGACTGCGCGCGCAGAGCCGATGCGCAACGCCGCACCGGCGAGCGGTAATCGACTACTGTCGTCTGCGTTCATCTGCGCTCCTTCGGTCGTGGATGGGCGGCACGAGCGATCGGCGGCCGCGCACGCGAGCGTGCGCACGGCCGGTCGGCACGTGAATGAAATACGCGCGGCAGCGCGCAGTGCGTCGCGCGAATGCACGCACGCGGCAGCGTGGCGCTGCGCGGCGACGCGCTTCGGCGTCAGCGAAAAATCGGGCGGGGATTCTGGCCGGTCAGGCCGGAAGGACGCCGCATCCTGCTGTCCAGGGATGCGGCAGAAGACGAGGCTCTGCGCGTTTCCTCAGGCAGCAGTCGGGTTGGTCGACGACCAACTACAACTCGCATCGGTGTTCACGGAACACTCCATGTAATCAGACGGGGGCGATGGTAATGGTTCGTTGCGCGAAGCGTCAACCCTTTACCGCCTTTACCCGCGTTTTTACGGCGTTTTCATCGATGCTTCGGCATGCTGCCGTCACGCGCGGCGATGAAAAAACGCGCGCACGCCGGGCCGGCATGCGCGCGTTCGTGTCGCGGCGACGCAGCGCTTATTGCGCGGCGGCCGTGACGGCCGCGCCCGCATCGGCGATACCGGCGCCGGCCGGCAGGGCGGTGCACGACGTCGTGGCGGCGGGCAGCATCGCCGCGCGTGCGCCGCCTTGCAGCTTCTGCTGAATCTGCGCCGGCGTGAGGTTGCCGTTCACCGCCAGCATCAGCGAGACGATGCCCGACACCTGCGGCGTCGCGAGGCTCGTGCCGCTCGCGGTGCCGTACGAGTCGGCACCCGGCACGGTCGTGCCGCTGTTGGCGGTCGACAGGATGCCCACGCCCGGCGCGCTCAGCGAGACGTCGGCGCCGAAGTTGCTGAACGATGCGCGCCGGCCGGTCGCGTCGGTTGCGCCGACGCTGATCACGCCGCGGCAGTTCGCCGGCTGGTCGAGGCCGGTCGACAGGCCGTCGTTGCCGGCGGCCACGACGACCGTCACGCCCTTCGCATTCACGTCGTCGATCGCCTGCTGGAACGTCGTGCTGCACGCACCGACGCCGCCGAGGCTCAGGTTGATGACCTTCGCGGGCGTCGGATTCGTCGGCACGCCGTTGACCGGAATGCCGGCCGCCCAGCGCATCGCGTCCGCGATGTCGCTGGTCGTGCCGCCGCACTTGCCGAGCACGCGCACCGGCAGGATGCGGCCGAGCCACGACACGCCCGCCACGCCGATCCCGTTGTTCGCGCCGGCGCCGATCACGCCCATCACGCGCGTGCCGTGCCAGCTGCTGTTGTTCGGTTCGCTCGCGCAGTGGTAGTACGGGCCGGTCGCGTCGTCGAGTTCCTGCTGCGTGACCCAGTCGCCCGGGTCCGTCGCGTCGTTGCTGCGCGCCTGGCCGTTGTTGCTGGTGTTGGCGTTCGAGATGAAGTTGTAGCCCGGCAGCAGGTTCGCGACGAGATCGGGGTGCGGCCGGTAGCCGGTGTCGAGCACTGCCGTGACGACGGTCGGCGCGCCCTTGGTGCGCGTCCATGCGGGCGGCGTGTTGATGCCGACCGCCGGGTCGGACAGATACCATTGCTGGCTGTACGAGGGGTCGCTCGGCGTGTCGCGGACGTGCATCGGGTGATCCGGTTCCGCGTAGTCGACGTCGCTGTCGGCCGCGAATGCGGCGGCCAGTGCGGCCGCGTCGTCCGATGCGATGCGCTGGCCGATCGACAGGACGGCCGCCCCGTTCGCCAGCGTGCGCTCGACCTGCACGTTCAGCGACGTCGTCGCGGCCGCATAGGCACGCGCGGCGCCGGTGGTCGTCGGCGCGCTCCAGCGCGTCATCGAGCGCTGGATCACCGCGTCGAGCCGCGTGCCGACGTCGAGCGCGGCCATCGCGCGCGTTCCCGTCGACGGCTTCAGCCGGACGATCAGATGATCGACAGGCGGCTCGGTCGGCGCGACCGTTTGCGCGGCCATCTGCACCGCGGCTTGCTGGGCCGCACAGGTGGTGCCGTTGGTCGGCGCGGGCGCGGGCGCCGGAGCAGGTGCGGGAGCCGGCGTCGGCGCGGGGGCCGGCGCTGCAGTCGCCGGGCTCGAGCCGTCGCCGCCACCGCCGCCGCAGCCGGCGATGGGGAGCAGGGCGGCTGCCGACAACATGCCGGCGAGCACGCGTGCGTGAGCGGAGCGGGCCAGCGCGAAATCGAAACGATTGGCTCTCATGGTGAAACTTCGTCCTCGTGGATAACCGTCGTGCCGGCGGTAGTGCGTGGTCCGGCCGAGGCCGGATCTGGTCTTTTTTGTCTGGCGATTGCAGCGGCTTGCTGCGACGCGCCATGCATTGGGTAACGGCCGTCCAGCGGGGTTCTTGAGTATGTTTTGGTAGAAAAGGCAGCGTTTGCGCAAACGATTTCGTTGCTGCATCGCAGCGGTGTTTGCGATTCCTGTCGGGCCGCGCGCTCGCCCGTGCGCGACCGGATGCGCTGCGGCGGCCCTGATGACGGAGAGGACGAGGTTTGCGCGCCACGGCAACGCGCGCGCCCGCGCGGCGCGGGTCGCCGGCTCGACGTTTCACTACGCGTTGGCCGATGCGGCGCGAATATTGTCGGGCGTAGGATCGCGATTCGATCAACGTTTCGTCAGGAGAAAAGCATGGATCGCCGCTTTCGTTGGCTGGCCCTCGTGCTGGCCGGTGCGCTGGCCGGCGCCGCGCACGCGCAGGCGCTGACCGGCACGCTGAAGAAGATCAAGGACACCGGCGTCGTGTCGCTGGGTATCCGTGAATCGTCGGTGCCGTTCTCGTATTCGGACAACCAGCAGAACAACATCGGCTACTCGCGCGACATCGCGGCGCGCATCATCGACGCGCTGAAGGCCGAATTGAAGGCGCCGAACCTGACGGTGAAGGAGATTCCGATCACGTCGCAGAACCGCATTCCGCTGCTGCAGAACGGCACGATCGACTTCGAATGCGGATCGACGACCAACACGCTGGAGCGCCAGAAGCAGGCCGCGTTCTCCAACAGCATCTTTCTGTACGGGATCCGCTTCAGCACGCGCAAGGATTCCGGCGTGAAGGACTTCGCGGATCTGGCCGGCAAGACCGTCGCGACGACGGCCGGCACGTCGGACGAGCGGCTGCTGCGCAAGCTCAACGAAGAGAAGGCGATGAACATGACGATCATCAGCGCGAAGGACCACGCCGAAGCGTTCATGAACGTCACGACCGGGCGTGCGGTCGCGTTCGTGATGGACGAGCCGCTGCTGTACGGCGAAATCGCGAAGGATCGCAATCCGGGCGCCTACACGGTGGCGGGCACGCCGCTCGTCCACGAAAACTACGCGTGCATGCTGCGCAAGGACGATCCCGCGTTCAAGCAGCTGGTCGATCGCGTGATCGCGCAGTTGCAGACCTCCGGCGCGGCCGAGCAACTCTACGACCGCTGGTTCATGCAGCCGATACCGCCGAAGGGCGTGAGCCTGAACTACCCGTTGTCGCCCGAGATGAAGCAGCTGTTCAGAAACCCGACCGATCGCGCGCAGTACTGAGCAGGCCGCGGCGACACGGTTGCAAACGAAAACCGCCGGCGCGGCGGCCGGCGGTTTCGGTTTTGGTTTTGTGCGGGGTCGCTCGCGTCAGGCCTTGATCTCCGGCCCGCGGGCCGCGGGCCTGGCCGGCGCCGACGGTGCAGGCGCGACCGTACGTGTGGACGGCTGCGCCGGCACGATCACGACGACCGGCTCCGGCATTGCCCACATCGGCATCGCGAAGCCGACGGGTTGCGGCGCCGGCATCGCGAACAGGTTGGCGAGCGCCGCGTGCTGCAGCGCCATCATCTGCTGCATGGCGGCCATCTGCGCCTGAGCGGCCTGCATCCGGTACTGCGCGGCCTGCATCTGCCGCCATGCGGTTGCGGGCGCCACGTCGCCCGACGTCGACGACGTCTGCATCTCGAAGCTCGCGCCGCCATGCGGGCTGTGCCAGCTCCACGTGCTGACCTTCATCGGGCCGAGCGCCGTCTGGACGACGCGCGTATCGGCCTTGACCGGCACGGCCTGCCCATCGACGTTGACGAACACCGGTTGTGCGGCCGGCGCCTGCGCGGCTTGCCCGGCGATCGCGAGCACGGGCATCAGCGCTACCGCGCCTGCCGCCATATACGAACGGAATCGCATATTCGTATCTCCATCAAACGATACTGATCGAATCAACATTGAACGAAGCGTGCGGCTCACGGACGGAGCCATCGGCGACTATGCGTGGGTCGGCTTAAAACAGGATTAAAACCGCGGCGTAGCCGGTCGGATGGACGTAGGCGGGACGCTGCAGCCGACGCCTGCAACGCCGAGCCGACAGCTCGCAACGCCCAGCCGACAGCTCGAAGCTCGAAGCTCGCGGTGCACGGCGCACCGTGCCGCCATGCCACCGGCGCCCATGTCCCCCCGCGCCGCCGCCCCATTCAACCTCTCCCGCGCCAGGGGATTCCGGTCGGCGCCCGCAACAAAGGGCACAATAGGCGCTTCGCCGCGCACGGCCGTTCGCTATCCGAACACGCCGGCATGCAGCGACGCCGCCGCCCGTATCCTTCCCGCCCGTCATGAACGCCTCGCTCACTTCCGCGCGCGAATCGAATTCGCCGCGCTTCCTGTTGTTCCTGATCTGCCTGTTCTCGTCCGCCGGCCAGCTGGCGATCGACATCTACGTGCCGGCGCTGCCCGACATGGCGCGCTCGTTCGCGACCACGCCGCAGGCGATCCAGTCGAGCGTGTCCGGCTACATGGCCGCGTATGCGCTGGGCCAGCTGATCTTCGGCCCCATCGCCGATGCGTACGGCCGCAAGCGCGTGCTCGCGTTCGGTCTCGTGATCTACACGATCGGCTGCCTGCTGTCGCTCGGCGCGCCGAACCTCGAGACCTTCCTGCTCGCGCGCTGCCTGCAGGGCTTCGGGATCGCGACGACGAACCTGCTCGCGAAGGCGATCATCACCGATTCGTTCTCCGGTCAGGCGCTGATGCACGCGTTCACCTACATGTCGATCGCATGGGGCCTCGCGCCGATCGTCGCGCCGGTGATCGGCGCGCACCTGCAGGAATGGTTCGGCTGGCGCGCCTGCCTGGTGTTCCTGCTGGTGTACTCGCTCGCGATGTGGGCGCTGCTGTGGCGCTATCGCGAGACCTTGCCGAAACCGGTGCATCTCGCGCCGCGCACGCTGTTCGCGAATGCGGGCAGGGTACTCGCGAGCCCGGTGTTCCAGAGCTGCTTCCTCGCGCAGGGGCTGTGCTACAGCATCCTGCTGGTGTTCAACATCGTCGGGCCGTTCATGGTGCAGACCACGCTGCACAAGCCGCCGACCTTCTTCGGCTATCTGGCGCTCGGCATCGGGCTGATGTATTTCCTCGGCGGGCTGTCGAACCGGATTCACGGGCGCGGGCTGCCGAGCGCCGAGCAGCGCTTGCGTATCGGTGCGCGCGTGATGGCGGGCGCCGCGGTCGCGATGCTGGTGCTCGCGCTGACCGTCGGCCTGCGCGTGTGGACGCTCGCGACGCCGGTGCTCGTGATGGGTTTCTGCGCGGGCGCGATGTATCCGACGCTGATGGCCAAGGGCAATTCGCTGTTTCCGCATATCGCCGGGCTGACCAGCGCAATCCTCGGCTGCGCGCTGCTGCTCGTGTCGTCCGCGATGATGGGGCTGGCCGGCTTCGTGTCGATTCACGTGCTGACGCCGCTCGCCGTGTTCTTCGTCGTGCTGGCGTTCGTCGTCGTGTGGATGGTGACGAAGCTGCTGCGCCATCTGACCCAGCAGCAGCCGGTCAGCGTCGCGTGCGCGAGCGGGGAAGCGACCTGAGCGCGGCCGGCGCGTGACTTGAGACTTGTGCGCGGCGGCGCGCCGCCCGCTCACAGCGGCTGCGCGGCGCCCGCCTGCGTCAGCAGCGCAACCGCGGCCGCGGCTGGCATCCCGCTGGCGTCGATCGCGCCTGCGGTCGCGAGCGCGCCGAGATCGCCGTCGACGCCCGGCTGTCCGACCACGAACGGCGTCGTCAGGAAGGCGGGCGTCGACAGCGTGACCGAATAGCGCTGCTGCAGGTTCGCCACGACCGCCGATTGCGCGGCCAGCACCGTGTTCGCGCTGCCCATTGCCTGCTGGAAATGCGTATTGCGCGGAAAATTGCCGATCAGCCCGGCCGGGTTCGTGCCGAGCTGCGCGGCGAGATAGACGAGCAGCAGCTCGGTTTCGGGCGTCGTGTTGAACGTGCCGCCCGCGTACGCGAGCGAATGCAGGCTCGTGCCGCCCGACGCGACCGCGATCACGCACGGCAGCGCGGCGTTGAGGGCGACGCGGTAGTTGCCGCCGCCGTCGGTCAGCGTGCTGGCCGAGCCCTGCACGCAGCTCACCGTCACCGCCGCGCTCGCGAGCGGCGCGCCGGTGGCGGCCGTGCCGGACAGCGCGACCGATGGCAGGGTGTCGTTGGAGCACACGTCGACGCCGAAGCAGGCTTCGCCGTTGCAGCCCGCCAGCGTGGCCACGAAGGCGGCGCCCAGGATGGGCCGGAGCAAGCGCGGAGGTCGGAGGTTCATGGTCGGGCGATCGGCGGATCGTGAGAGGGGACGCGGCGCGCCGACGCGCCGGCGCACGCTTCGTATTCTAGGTCTGCGATCCGCGTACTGCTTACCCTTTCGTGCGCTGCCGGCGCAGACGGCATCACGGTTTGCGCGCGCCCTTGCGCGCGAACGCGCCGCGCACCTCGAAGCCGATCGCGTCGGCGACGTTGCCGCGCGCATCGACGAGTTCGAGCCGGTGCCGGCCCGGCCACGGCATCCACGCAACGCGGTCGGCATGTCCGATCACCCGATCGTCGAGCCGCCAGGCGAACCGCGCGGCGTGCCCCGACGAACGCTCGAACCAGATCCGCTGATTGTTCGGCGGAATGTCCGGATCGATCGCGAAGATCGTGCCGTCGGTCGGCGCGCCGATCGCGAGCGGCGCACGCGCGCCGTCGTGACCCGGCGTGAGGGGCGCCGCGAGCCGGATCGTGTCGAGCGCCGTGCCCGCGACGAACCACTCGTTGCGCGACGGCTCGACGTCGCGCTCGAACGTGATGCGCCGCGTTTCGACGCCGGCCGGCGGCGCCGGCGCGCGGCTCGGCAGCGCACGGTGCAGATAGCCGACCACGGCCGACCACACCGGCGACGCGCCCGTGACGCCCGACACGTCCCACATCGGCGAGCCGTCCGCGTTGCCGACCCACACGCCGACCGTGTAGCGCGACGTGAAGCCGACCGTCCAGTTGTCGCGCATGTCCTTGCTCGTGCCGGTCTTGACGGCCGAGAAGAAGGGCGTCGCGAGCGGGTTGTCGAAGCCGAACGTGCGCACGCGCGCGTTGTTGTCCGACAGGATGTCGGTGACGACGAAGCTGGCCGCTTCGCTGAACACGCGCGTGCCGCCGTCGGCGCGCGCCGCCGACGCAGCGGCGGGCAGGTCGACGACCTTGCGCGCGACGCCGCCGTTCGCCAGCGCGCGATACGCGTTGGTCAGCGCCAGCAGCGTGACGTCCGCGCTGCCGAGCGCGAGGCTGAACCCGTAGTAATCGCCTTCCTGCGCGAGCGGCAGGCCGAGCGCTCGCAGCGTGCGCGCGAAGCGGTGCGGCGTGACGAGCACGAGCGTGCGCACGGCCGGCACGTTCAGCGAGCCGCCGAGCGCGCTGCGTACGCTGACCCAGCCCTTGAAATCCTTGTCGTAGTTCTGGGGGATGTAGAGGCCGCCGCCGGCCGCGAGGTTGATCGGCGCGTCGTCGAGCAGCGACGCCGCCGTCAGCCGCTTCTCGTCGAGCGCCTGCGCATAGAGGAACGGCTTGAGCGTCGAGCCGGCCTGACGCGGCGCGAGCACGGCGTCGACGTCGCGCGCGCTCGACAACGCGCCCGACGAGCCGACCCACGCACGAATCTCGCCGCTCGCGTTGTCGATCACCACCACCGCGCCGTCCTGCACGTTGCGCCGGTGGGCCGGAGCATTCAGCTCGGTCAACGCGCGCAGCAGCGTGTCGCGCGCGAAGCGCTGCAGCGGCGCATCGAGCGTCGTGCGCACCTGCGCGCCGGCCGCGGGCCTGACCTCGGCCGCGATCCGCCGCGCGAAGTGCGGGGCGAGCGCGGCGCCGTCGTCGCGCACGCTGTTGGCCGGGCGCGCGAGCACGAGCTGCACGTAGCCGTCGAGCGACGTGCAGGCCTGGCCTGCCTGCATGTCGCGCAGGATCCGGCACGCGCGCTCGGCGACCTTCGCCGGCGCGGCGTTGGGCGCGCGCACCAGCGCGGCCGCGATCGCGGCTTCGCGCGCGTCGAGGCCGGACGGCGCCTTGCCGAACAGCACCTGCGACAGCGCGGCGAGCCCCACCGTCTCGCCCCGGAACGGCACGAGATTCAGGTACGCCTCGAGGATCTGATCCTTGCGCCAGCCGCGTTCGAGCAGCAGTGCGTTCATCGCCTGCGTCGCCTTCTGCGGCAGCGAGCGCTGCCCCGAGCGGCGCGGCGAATCGCTGAGCAGCCCGGCCAGTTGCATCGTCACGGTCGACGCGCCACGGGTGCGCTCGTTCCACAGGTTGCCCCAGGCCGCGCCCGCGATCCCGCGCCAGTCGACGCCGCTGTGCGCGTAGAAGCGCTTGTCCTCGGACACGACGATCGCGTCGCGGAACGCGGGCGACACGTCGGCGAGCGACACCCAGTCGCCGCGCCGTTCGCTGAGGTCGACGCGGGTGCGCTGCAGCGGCGTGCCGTCGCGGGCGAGCAGCACCCAGTCGGAGCTGCGCCAGTTGCGGCGCACGTCGTCGTAGCCCGGCAGCGCGTGCGCGACGAGCGGCGCGGCCAGCAGCACGGCCGACACCGCGGCGGCCCATGCGCGAACGGCGAAACGCGCCGGCCGCGCCGATGCACGATCGTTCATCGCGCGCCCGTCACTTGCCCGCGTCGGCCGGCTTGACCGTCATCGGCGGGTTCGGCCACAGCCCGTACACCGACGGCGCATACAGCGCCTCGACGCGCGTCGGCGGCAGCCCGAAGGTGCCGACGTTGTTCAGCCGCACCGTGTACTCGACCGAGAATTTGCCCTTCGGCAGATAGTCGTAATACGCGCGGTAGCCGTCGAAGTCGCGCTCGACGAAGGCCGGCCATGCGCCGTCGGGCCGCTTCTCGTCCTGCGTCGCGGCTTCCGAATCGCGGCCGAGGCCCGAGCCGAGGATCGTCGCGCCGGACGGAATCGGATCGTTGACGACGACCCACGTCATGTCGCTCTGCGCGTCGATGTCGAGCCGCACGCGCACCACGTCGCCGCGGGTCAGCACGCCGCGCGCGGCCGGCGACACGGGCGTGATCGTCTTCGCGATCCGGTAGCCGGCCGCGAACGGCGCGCGCAGCGGCACGGCCGCGAGGCTCTCGACCGTCGCCCACGGGCGGCCGGTGCCGTCCTGCGTGACCGACAGCGTGGCCGGCCCCTGCGTCGCGCGCGGCCACGGCATCAGCACGCTGCGCGCGGCGGCCGCGCGGGTCGCCGCGGTGGCTGCGGTGGCCGCGGTGGCCGATCCGCCCGCATCGGCTGCCGGCGCCTGCGACCACGAGATCGCGCGCTCGCTGCCGCCGAGCGCGACCTTCGTCGTGCCGGCGACCGGCGTGCTCTCGTAGGTATGCGAGAAGCGCTCGACGGCGAGCTGGCCGAGTGCGTTCGACGTGGTCGTCTGCCACGCGCCCTGGCGTTGCAGCGCGAGCAGGCCGGCCGTCACGCGCGGCATCTCGTCCTTCCACGCCGGGTCGCCGGCGAACTCGAGCGCGAGGCGCGCGGCGTTGGTCTCGTTGCTCGTCATCAGCCACCACAGGTCGTCGTCGCGCGCGGTCGAGAAGACGAGCTGCGTACCCTGGTAGGTCAGGCGTGCGCGCAGGATCTGTTCGGCCTGCGCCAGTTTCGCGTCGCGCTGCGGGATGTCCTTCACGCGTCTCAGGATCGCGTGATAGTCGATCACCGCCGACGTCGGCCACTGGTTCGGCGCGATTTCGATCGAGCCGAGCATGCGGCCTTGCGCGGCGCCGTAACGCGACAGCGCCTCGATCGCGGCGAGCTTGCGCAGGTCGCGGTCCTGGCGCGGCGCCCAGGTGTTGCGCTCGACGCGGCCGTCGACGAAGCGCGCGAGGCCGGCTTCGAGCTGCGTGCGCAGGTCATCCGGCAGCGCGAAGCGCGGGTCGAGGCGGCCGGCCTCGTCGGCGACCACGAGCAGGTACGACGACAGCGTCGGGCTGCCGTAGTGCGCATCGTCCGACGGCGGCGGGAAGTAGCTGGCGAGCCCGTCGCTGTCGAGATAGACGGGCATGCGCGCGACCAGCGCCTGCCATTGCGCGGCATCGTGCAGGCCGATCGCGCGCGACGTCTGCTGTTCGAGGCAGCGGTACGGATAGCGCTCGAACCAGCGGCGCACGCCGGGCAGGCCGTCGGCGAGCTTCGCTTGCAGCGATACGGCGATGCCGCCGCGCGTCGCGCCCTGCGCGTCGCTCACGGCGCCCGCGGGTGGCGCGACCGGCAACGTCAGCGTGCCGTCGACCTGCGCGAGCGTCGCCTGCTGCACGGTGACCGGCAGCGCCGGCACGACCTTCTGCGTGACGGCGAGCGCGTCGGACGCATGCTTGCCACCTTGCTCGGCCGCGTCGATGCGCCAGTTCAGCGCGCCGGCCGCGTCGAGCGCCTGTTGCGGCACGGTGATGGTCCACGCGACCTCGGCGGCCGCGTTGGCCGCGAGCGAGACGGACTGCGGCGCGACGTCGAGGCCCGTCACGTGCGGCGTCACGACCACCTGCATCGCGCGCTCGGTCGTGTTGCGCAGCGTGAGCTGCGCGCGGAACGCATCGCCTTCGCGCACCAGCGGCGGCAGGCCGGAAATCAGCTGGAGATCCTGCGTGCTGCGGATCGACGTGCTGCCGGTGCCGAAGCGGTCGGGGCCGACCGCCGCGATCGCGACGATCCGGAAGCGCGTGAGCGCATCGTTCAGCGGCACCTCGACGGTTGCGCTGCCGTTCGCGTCGAGCGTCACGCGCGGATTCCACAGCAGCAGCGTGTCGAACAGCTCGCGCGTCGGCGCACTGCCGCCGCCGCCGCCGGCCGGCACGGCCTTGCGGCCGAAGTGGCGGCGGCCGACGATCTCCATCTGCGCAGTGGCCGTCTCGACGCCGTAGGCACGGCGCTGCAGCATCGCGCCGAGCAGGTCCCAGCTGTTGTTCGGCATCAGTTCGAGCAGCGCCTCGTCGACGGCCGCGACGGCGATCTGCGTGCCGGCCGGGGCCGGCTGTCCGTTCGGCAGCGTGACCTTCACGTGCGCCTGCGCCTTGCCGCGCACCGTGTAGCGCGTCGCGTCGGTGGTCACGGTCACGCCGAGGCGATGCACGGCCGTGCCGACCTTGATTTCGCCGAGGCCGTAGCGGAACGCCGGTTTCGACAGATCGACGAACGCGGTCGGCGCCTCGTAGTGGCGGCCTTCCGTCCAGAACGCGCGCGCCCATTCGACCGGCGCCTTCCAGCCCCACGTGAAGAACGAGTACCACGGCACTTCGCGTATCCGGCCGCGCAGCGCGAGCACCGACACGTAGACGTTCGGCCCCCACGATTCGCCGACCTTCAGGTCGACGGTCGGGTTCTTGCCGTTCAGCTCGACGATGTGCGTCTCCATCACGCCGCCGCGTTCGACCGCGACCAGCGCGGTGGCGTAGCGGAACGGCATGCGCACCTGGAAGCGCGCGGTTTCGCCCGGCTCGTACGAGGTCTTCTCGGGGATCACGTCGATCCGGTCGGTGTTGTCGCCGCCGAACCACAGGTCGTCCTCGCGCGTGACCCACACCGACGTCGCCGCGTTCGACACGCGGCCGTCGCCGTCCTTCGCGACCGCGATCAGCTGCACGTTACCGGCCTGTTCGAGCTTCGCGTCGCAGGCCATGCGGCCCTTGTCGTCGGTCTTGCCCGAGCACAGCACGCCGAGCTCGCGCGTGTCGCTCTTGTTGTCGTACGCGTAGAAGCCGCCGACCATCCGCTTGCGCGACGACGTCGTGACGTGCGCGACGCCCCTGATCTCGATCGGCACCGACGCGCGCGGCTTGCCCTGCAGGTCGACCGCGAGCGCCTGCACCGGCACGCGCTGGCCGACCGACACCCAATGGCCGGCCTTGATGCCGGCCACCACGGCGGCCGGCCAGAGGATCGTGTCGCCGCGGATCGTCTGCACTTCGCCGTTCGGGTCCGCGAAGGTGGCCTCGAGCGCGACGCGCTTCGGCGCGTCGACGTCCGGCAGGCCCTTCAGCGTGACCGAGCCTGCGCCGTTGCGGTCGAGCGTGAGCGGCAGCTTGTCGGCGATCAGGCGGGTCGCGTCGGGATCGTCGTTCGCGGCCGGCGTGTTGTCGCCGTCCTGCGCGTCGTCGTCGGCGTTGCCGTCGCTGCGCTCGGGACGATAGGGCGCGAAGCTGAAGTCCTCGAAGCGGTCGGCGAACGGCGGCGACGCCCATTTCATCAGCGCCGACACCTGCACCGGCAGGTTCGATGCGCCGCCGCCCGACACGTAGTCGATCTGCACCGCGAGCGGCGCTTCCTTGACCGCGACGAGCGGGCTCTTCTGCGCGTCGCGCGCGCCGATGGTGCCTTTGAGCACCGGCAGGCGGAACGCCTCGACGCGGAAGCTGCCGCTGTAGTAACTGGAGGTGGGCGCGTCGTCCGGGCCGCCTTCGAGCGTGACGCTGTATTCGCCGAGCTTCGCCGCCTGCGGCAGCGTGAACTGCGTGTCCGCGCTATGGTCGGCCGACCACGTGAGCGGCAGCTTGTAGGTCTGGTCGGAGCCGAGGTGGCGGATCGTCACGCGGCTCGGGTATTGCGCCGGGAACGCGAGGCTCTGCAGCGTCTCGGTGCGCACGAAGTGCTTCATCGACACCGTCTCGCCGGCCCGCAGCAGCGTGCGGTCGAACACGGTATGCGCACGCACGGTCGGCGCGCTGTCGGTGTCGGTCGGCACGTTGAAGCGCCACGCTTCGATCCCGCGGTTCCAGTTCGAGCTGACGAAGGCCATGTCGGGGCCCGTCTTCGGATCGTCGACGCGCGCGGACACGAAGTAATCGTCGAAGCCTCGCTCCGACGTGTGGCATTCGCGCTGCGGCTCGAACGGGCCGTCGATCTTCAGCAGCCCTTGCGCGTCGGTCTTGCCCGCTGCGATTTCGTCGCCGTTGCAATCCGAGACGCGAATCTGCGCGTTCGGCACCGGCTTGCCCTTGTCGAGCGTCGTGACCCACACGAGGTTGTTCTCGCGGCCCTGTTTCAGGTGCACGCCGAGATTGGTGACCAGCACCGTGGTGCGCACGTACATGCTCGACGGCTTCGCGAGCAGCGAGCGGCCGAGCGCCGGCGACGCGAGTTCGAGCACGTAGAAGCCCGGCTTGTCGATCGGCACGCCGACGATCTCGAACGGGCGCAGCGTCTTCGGATCGGCCTTCGGCAGCGTCAGCGCGTGCGCGCCCGGTGCGCCGGCGAGCAGCGACAGCGAGCGCACGTCGATGCGGCGATCGGCCGGCGCGGGCATCTTTTCCCCGGCCTGCAGCGGCACGTAGACGGGGTGCTGGCCCTTGCGCCGCAGTAGCCCCGGCATCTGCTCGTCGATCGTGCCGGCCGTCATCGACCAGTTGTCGAAGCGCGCGACGGTGCGCATCCATTCGCGGATCGCGGTGTCGTCGTCGACCTTCAGGTTCGAGAATTGCGCACCGGCCGTGTTCAGGCCCGCGACGTGGAGATCGGCTTCGACGTTGCGCAGCGTGACGGGCACCAGCGCAGGCGTGCCGGGCTCCGCGAAGCGTTCGACGATGCCGAACGTGCCCGACGAAAATTTTGCAAGCGGCGGCATCGGCGCGGTACGCGTTGCAAGCGGGAACAGGTCGGCGTTCGCGAGCGGCCGGTCGGTCACGTCGCGCAGGCCGGACGGCAGCTCGAGCGTCAGGTTCGTCTGCGCGGGCAGCGGCGGGTTGAACGTGACGGTCGTCACTTCGTCGCTGTGGTCGTCGGCGGCGAAGGTCGGTGAAAGCGAACCGTCAGGGCCGCGCAGCCGGATCGCTTCGGCGTTCTTGCGGGTGATCGGCGCGTTGAACGACAGCGTGAGCGGCCGCAGCGGCGTGCAGGGCGCCTTCGCGTTCTCGCGCTCGCACGAGAAGCTCGCGGCGAACGGCTCGCGCACGGTGAAGTCGAAGCGGCGCTCGGTGTCGTTCGCGATGCCGCTCGGGCTCGCGACGCCGCGGCCGTAGACGAGCTGCATCTTCGCGCTGGCGGGCAGCGCCTGCGCGCACGACAGCGTCAGCACGCGCGCGGCGTCCTTCTTGAGCCCGAAGTGATCGAGCAGCGCGGCGCGGGTGGTGTCGTCGGCGGCGGTGACCGGAATCCGGTTGCCGATGCCGGCCGCTTCGCACCAGATGTTGGCGAGCGCGGAGCGCGGCTCGGCCGGGCCGTTCAGCTTCAGCACGAACACCTGGCGCTCCTCGATCTCGTGCGAGCCAGGGCGGACGCTGACCGGGAACGGGCCGCCGGTTTGAAACGTGAAGCGGCGCGGGCCGGCGAGCGCATTGCCGGCGACCGAGCGCAGCGTGTCGTTGAGCGCGAGCGAACAGCGCACGCCCGGCGGCAGGTCGTTCTCGAAGTCGTAGACCCAGGTCTTGTCGTCGAGCCAGTGGCCCTGGCCGCGCGCGGCGGCGGCATCGGTGCAGGTCATGCGCGCGGGAGCCGGCGCGGACGCCGAGCCGAACGGGACCATCGCTTCGTCGAACTTGACGACGCTTTGCCGGACTTGAGTGACGGTGCCTTGCGGCGACACGCTCACGGTGCGCGCGGCGCCGGCGTGCAGCGACACCGCGGTCGCGGCGCCGAGTGCGGCGAGCGCGCCGATGCGCCAGAGCAGCCGTGTGATGTGGTGAGTTCGATTGGCTTTGTTGTGTTTGTCGTGCTGCTTCATCGCTCGATGCCCTCGGAGGGAAGCTTTCTGTTTGATTGCACGGGATTCTAACCGACGGGCAGGCGAGCGGAGGGCGGGAAGCGGTGTGTGACGGGCTTGCGACAGCGCGACCGGGCGCGCCCGTTGTCGCGCGGCCGACACACAATCGCGGCGAAATCCGGATCGTGTCGGATTGCGGAACAATTATTGAACTATAAAAGGATTGTCCAATTCGGATTGAGCGCGTACATTTCAGGGCCGCGCGAAAGTTTGATAAATATCAAGCGTGGTTTTCCCGAATCCGGTGTTCGAGAGAAGGAAACATGCACAACGACAACACCCCCCAATCGCGTCGCGACAGCGACGCAGCCGCAAGCGGCATCACGCGGCGTCAATGGCTGCAGGGCGCACTGGCGCTGACGGCGGCGGGCCTGACCGGCTCGCTGGCGTTGCGGGCCCTGGCCGACAGTCCCGGCAACGCGCCGCTCGACACGTTCATGACGCTCTCCGAAGCGTTGACGGGCAAGAAAGGGCTGAGCCGCGTGCTCGGCGAACGCTATCTGCAAGCATTGCAGAAGGGCTCCTTCAAGACCGCCGACGGTCTGTCGCAGCTTGCCGGCGCGCTCGCGTCCGGCTCGTTGAGCGCGGACCAGGAAGCCTCCGCGCTGACGATTCTCGGCGCGTGGTATCTCGGCATCGTCGACAACGTCGTGATCGCCTACGAAGAAGCATTGATGTTCGACGTCGTCTCCGACACGCTCGTGATTCCTTCGTATTGCCCCAACAAACCCGGCTTCTGGGCCGAAAAACCGATCGAGAGGCAAGTCTGATGGCCGGTACCGATACGCAAAAAGCCGACGTCGTGGTCGTCGGGTCCGGTGTCGCGGGCGCGATCGTCGCGCACCAGCTCGCGTCGACCGGCAAATCGGTGATCCTGCTCGAGGCAGGCCCGCGCATGCCGCGCTGGGAAATCGTCGAGCGCTTTCGCAACCAGCCGGACAAGACGGACTTCATGGCGCCGTACCCGTCGAGCCCCTGGGCACCGCATCCGGAATACGGCCCGCCCAACGACTACCTGATCCTGAAGGGCGAGCACAAGTTCAATTCGCAGTACATCCGTGCGGTGGGCGGCACGACGTGGCACTGGGCCGCGTCGGCGTGGCGCTTCATCCCGAACGACTTCAAGATGAAGACGGTGTACGGCGTCGGTCGCGACTGGCCGATCCAGTACGACGATCTCGAGCATTATTACCAGCGCGCGGAGGAAGAGCTCGGCGTGTGGGGCCCCGGCCCCGAGGAAGATCTGTACTCGCCGCGCAAGCAGCCGTATCCGATGCCGCCGCTGCCGTTGTCGTTCAACGAGCAGACGATCAAGAGCGCGCTGAACGCCCATGACGCGAAGTACCACGTGGTCACCGAGCCGGTGGCGCGCAACAGCCGGCCGTACGACGGCCGGCCGACCTGTTGCGGCAACAACAACTGCATGCCGATCTGCCCGATCGGCGCGATGTACAACGGCATCGTGCACGTCGAGAAGGCCGAGCAGGCGGGCGCGAAGCTGATCGACAGCGCGGTCGTCTACAAGCTGGAGACCGGCCCGGACAAGCGCATCGTCGCCGCGATCTACAAGGACAAGACGGGCGCCGACCATCGCGTCGAGGGCAAGTACTTCGTGCTCGCCGCGAACGGCATCGAGACGCCGAAGATCCTGCTGATGTCGGCGAACCGCGATTTTCCGAACGGCGTCGCGAACAGCTCCGACATGGTCGGCCGCAACCTGATGGACCATCCGGGCACCGGCGTGTCGTTCTATGCGAGCGAGAAGCTGTGGCCGGGCCGCGGCCCGCAGGAAATGACGTCGCTGATCGGCTTCCGCGACGGTCCGTTCCGCGCGACCGAAGCCGCGAAGAAGATCCACCTGTCGAACATGTCGCGCATCAACCAGGAGACGCAGAAGATCTTCAAGGCCGGCAAGCTGATGAAGCCGGCCGAGCTGGACTCGCAGATCCGCGACCGCTCCGCGCGCTACGTGCAGTTCGACTGTTTCCACGAAATCCTGCCGCAGCCCGAGAACCGCATCGTGCCGAGCAAGACGGCGACCGATGCGATCGGCATTCCGCGTCCGGAAATCACCTACGCGATCGACGACTACGTGAAGCGCGGCGCGGTGCACACGCGCGAGGTCTACGCGACCGCCGCGCAGGTGCTGGGCGGCACGGACGTCGTGTTCAACGACGAGTTCGCGCCGAACAACCACATCACCGGCTCGACGATCATGGGCGCCGATGCGCGCGACTCCGTCGTCGACAAGGACTGCCGCACGTTCGACCATCCGAACCTGTTCATCTCGAGCAGCGCGACGATGCCGACCGTCGGCACGGTGAACGTGACGCTGACGATCGCGGCGCTGGCGCTGCGCATCTCGGACACGCTGAAGAAGGAAGTCTGACCGTGCGGAAATCTACTCTCACCTTCCTCGTGGCCGGCTGCCTCGCGCTGCCGGGCTTCGCGCGCGCGGCCGACTCGGCCGATCCTGCGCAGATCAAGCGCGGCGAATATCTCGCCGTCGCCGGCGACTGCATGGCATGTCACACCGCGAAGGGCGGCAAGCCGTTCGCGGGCGGCCTCGGCATGCCGGTGCCGAAGCTCGGCAAGATCTATACGAGCAACATCACGCCCGACCCGGACACCGGCATCGGCAAGTGGACCTTCGAGGACTTCGAGCGCGCGGTGCGCCACGGCGTGTCGAAGAACGGCGACAACCTGTATCCGGCGATGCCGTACGTGTCGTACGCGAAGATCAACGACGACGACGTGCAGGCGTTGTACGCCTACTTCATGCACGGCGTCGAGCCGGTCCGCCAGACGCCGCCGAAGAACGAGATCCCCGCGCTGCTGAGCGCGCGCTGGCCGCTGAAGATCTGGAACTGGCTGTTCCTGAAGGACGGCGCGTACCAGCCGAAGCCATCGCAGAGCGCCGAGTGGAACCGCGGCGCGTACCTCGTGCAGGGCCTCGCGCACTGCAGCACGTGCCACACGCCGCGCGGCATCGCGATGCAGGAGAAGTCGCTCGACGAAACGGGCGGCAGCTTCCTGTCGGGCTCGGTGCTGGCGGGCTGGGACGGCTACAACATCACGTCGGACCCGAACGCCGGGATCGGCGGCTGGACGCAGCAGCAGCTCGTCCAGTATCTGCGCACCGGCAGCGTGCCGGGGCTCGCGCAGGCGGCCGGCCCGATGGCCGAGGCGGTCCAGCACAGCTTCTCGAAGATGACCGACTCGGACATCGGCGCGATCGCGACGTATATCCGCACGGTGCCGGCCGTCGCCGACGGCGATGCGAAGCAGTCGCGTTCGTCGTGGGGCAAGCCGGCCGAGGACGGGCTGAAGCTGCGCGGCGTCGGGCTTGCGTCGTCGGGCATCGATCCGGCGAGGCTGTATCTCGGCAACTGCGCGACCTGCCATCAGATGCAGGGCAAGGGCACGCCTGACGGTTACTACCCGTCGCTGTTCCACAACTCGACGGTCGGTGCGTCGAATCCGTCGAACCTCGTGCAGGTGATCCTGAACGGCGTGCAGCGCAAGGCCGGCAGCGAGGACGTCGGGATGCCCGCGTTCCGCAACGAGCTGTCGGATGCGCAGATCGCCGCGCTGACGAACTACCTGACCGGGCAGTTCGGCAACCCGGCCGCGAAGGTGACCGAGCAGGACGTCGCGAAGGCGCGCTGACGCGCGCGGCAGTCGCGGCAACGCAGACGACAGGAGGAGCACAGCACATCGGTTGGCCCCGATGCCGGTTGTTGCAGAGCGGGGCGGGCGGCGCGAGCGTCGTTCGCCCCGGTTCACAGGCAATCCGGTGCGTGCGGTTGCGCGCACCGCTTTCGTTGATCACACCATGACACCGAATCAACCGTTTCTCGCGTCCCAGCGCGATGTGCTGCTGCTGCTGTCCCGCATCCTGCTCGTGATCCTGTTCGTGATGTTCGGCTGGAAGAAGATCGTCGACTTCTCCGGCACGATCGCGTTCATGGGCAGCGAAGGCGCGCCGGCGCCGATCGTCTCGGCGGCGATCGCCGTCGTGATGGAGCTGTTCGCCGGCATCGCCATCCTGGTCGGGTTCCAGACGCGCGCGCTCGCGCTGCTGCTGGCGCTGTATACGATCGGCACCGCACTCATCGGCCATCGCTACTGGACGATGACGGGCGGCGCGCAGATCGACAACATGATTCATTTCTACAAGAACATCGCGATCGCCGGCGGCCTGCTCGCACTGTGCGCGGCAGGCCCCGGACGTTTTTCGATCGATCGAGGATGAACGGGCCGCCGGCGCGCGCATGGGGCGCGTGCCGGACGGTCGAGACTCCGAGGGGGCATCATTTTGCGACTCAAACACTTCGCATGGCTGATGGCAGCCGCCGTGCCGGCCACCGCGCTCGCGCAGACGAGCGTGACGCTGTACGGCCGCATCGACGGCGGCGTCGAATACCTGAACCACATCGCGACGCCGAGCGGCAGCGCGACGCGCTGGAGCGCGGAGGGCGGCGACTGGGGCACCAGCATGTTCGGCCTGAAGGGCTTCGAGGATCTCGGCGGCGGGATGTCGACGGTCTTCAATTTGGAGACCGCGTTCCAGGTGATGAACGGCACGACGGGCGGCGGACGCATGTGGTCGCGCCGCGCGTACGTCGGCCTGAAGAGCGACACGTGGGGCCAGCTGCAGGCCGGCCGCAACCTGTTCATCGACAGCGACGGCGTGTGGGAATTCGATCCGTTCGTCCAGCAGGCGTTTTCGTCGGCGTCGCTCGTGCGCGGCCGCAACTGGCAGCAGAGCAGCAACAACGTCGAATATCACAGCCCGGTGATCGGCGGCTTCGACGTGCAGGCGCAGTATGCGTTCGGCAACCAGTCGCGCGGCTTCAACTACGGCGCGGCCGACGATTTCGGCCGCTCGGACGGGATCATGATCTCGTACCACTCGCCGCTGCTCGACGTGCGCGGCATCTACGACGAGCTGCGCGACCGCAACGGCAAGATGAGCAACATCTTCACGGCGTCGCGCGAGTATTTCGTCGGCGCGAACGTGAAGGTGTCGCAGTTCAAGATCCAGGGCGCGTATACGCACTACCAGGCGCCGGACAGCCCGGCCGGCGTCGCGGACCGTGCCGATCACTACTGGCTCGGCGTGACCTACACGGCCACGCCGCAGTGGGCGGTGACGGGCGGCGGCTACTACGTGAAGGTCGGCGACGGCGGCGGCGATGCCTCGCACGATCCGTCCGGCCACGCGATGATGTATGTGCTCGGCACGACCTACAACCTGTCGAAGCGCACCTTCCTGTACGGCACGGTCGCGTACGTGCGCAACGGCGGCAATTCGAACTTCTCGCTGCTCGCATCGCCGCGCGACGCGACGTCCGGCACGAGCCCGCTGACCGGCGAATCGCAGACCGGCGCCTACGTCGGGATGATGCACACGTTCTGAACGTCGCGCGAGCCGCGGGCAATGCACGGACGATGATGGGCCGTGCGTTGCCGCGGTCGTTCATGGCGGGCGCGTCACGCGCCGCTCAATCGAGGGATTTGCCGGCCTTCTCGTCCATGCAGCGGATCGCGAGCAGCGTCAGCGTGCCGCATCCGATCGCATACCACGCGGGCGCGTTCGGATTGCCGGTCGCCGCGATCAGCCACGTGACGAAGAACTGCGCGAAGCCGCCGAAGATCGCGACGCCCACGCTGTACACCAGCGCGCCGCCGGTCGCGCGCACCGCACGCGGAAACAGCTCGCCGAGCATCGCGCCGGTCGCGCCGATGTTGATCGCGTGCACGATCGACAGCGCGGCGATGATCGACAGCAGCGACGCGGCGCCCGGCCAGCGATTCAACGCGATGAACGCCGGATAGATCGCGACCATCAGCGCGATGCGCGTCCACCAGACGATCCGGTTGCGCCCGTAGACGTCCGACAGATAGCCGCCGATCGGCGTGACCAGCATCAGGATCGCGCCGGCGACGCAACCGGCCGTCATCGACAGCCACGTCGGCAGGTGCAGCACCTGCACGCCGTAGATCGCCATGTAGAACACGATGATGTAGTGGATCGACGTGCCGCCGATCGTCACGCCGAGCCCCGCGAACACGGCCTTGCCGTGATGACGCAGCACGTCGGCGAGCGGCAGCGATGCGACCGCGGGTTGCGCGGCGTGCGTTGCAGGCGCGGCGGCCGGCACTTCGTCGACGGTGCGGCGCAGCCAGTAGCCGAGCGGCACGAACAGCGTGCCGATGACGAACGGCACGCGCCAGCCCCAGCTTTCGAGCTGCGCGGCAGTGAGCGTCGAGGTCAGCGCGACGCCGGTGAGCGCACCGGCCAGCGCGGCGAGCCCCTGGCTCGAGAACTGGAACGACGCGTAGTAGCCGCGGCGATGCTGCGGCGCCTGCTCGAGCAGCAGCGTCGTCGACGCGCCGACTTCGCCGCCCGATGCGAACCCTTGCAGCAGGCGCGCGAGCACCAGCAACAGCGGCGCGGCGATGCCGATCTGCGCGAAGGTCGGCGCGACCGCGATCGTCGCGGTGCCGAGCGCCATCAGCAGCAGCGTGACGATCATCGCGTTCTTGCGGCCGGCGCGATCGGCGTACATGCCGATCACGAGGCCGCCGAGCGGCCGCGTGACGAAGCCGACACCGAAGCTCGCGACGGCCAGCATCAACTGCCCGAACGACGAATGCACCGGAAAGAACAGCTTGCCGATCAGGATCGCGAAGAAGCTGTAGACCGTGAAGTCGTAGAACTCCAGCGCATTGCCGACGGCGGCGGCCGCGATCAGGCGGCGCTTGTGCGCGGCGGCGCGCGCATCGGCCGGCGAGCCGGCGAGCGGAAGGGCGGACGTTTCCATGAGGTTCCCCTGCTGAGGCGCAGAACTGCGTGATGAAGGCCGTCAGGCCGCGAGCCGGCGTTCGGCCGCGCGCACCCGCTCGCTCGCGGCGATCGCGACGATATCGTCATAGAAATCATGGCCGCAGTCGTGCGCCATGCAGCCGCCGAACGCAGCGCTCGCGAGCGTCTTCTCGACTGCGGGGTGCGGGTGAGCGTGGATGCGGCGATGCGCGTCGACCGGCTCGGCGGCGATCGCGGCGATGCCCGGAATGACGGGGTTCACGGCTTGCAGCATGGACTCTCCTGGCGGCGCGGTGGGATGCTCGATAGGCATATGACGAGCAAGCATATAAATTTCTTTCGCGCACCAGAAGCTGCTAAATTGCTTTGGTGCTCACCACCGGTTGCCGCCCGGGAATACCCCGAGCCGGCCTGCGTCGCGGGGCGCGGGCTTCCCCGATTCACGCGTGTCCCCATGAAATACCATCAACTCAAAGCATTCGTCACCGTTGCGGACGAAGGGAGCATCCGCGCGGCCGCGCGGCGCCTGAACGTGTCGCCGGCAGCGCTGACGAAGGCGGTCAAGGAGCTGGAAATCGCGCTCGGCGTGTCGCTCGTCGTGCGTACCGCGCGCGGCGTGCAGCTGACCGCGTTCGGTCAGCAACTGCAGGTGCGCGCACGGCTGATCGTCGCCGAGATGCAGCGGGCGCGCGACGACATCGAGCAGGCGCAGGGCGCGATGACCGGCTCGGTCGCCGCGGCGATCACGCCGGCCGCCGCGGTGACGATCCTGCCCGATGCGTTCCGCGCGTTTCGGCGGCGCTTTCCGGTCGCGCGCGTCAACCTGATCGAAGGCTTTCCGGGCGTCGCGCTGCCGCGGCTGCACGACGGCTCGCTCGATTTCGCGGTGGCCGTCGTCGTGCCCGAACTGCTCGCGGCGGAATTCGATCACGCGGAACTCTACGCGAGCCGCTCGCTGATCGTCGCGCGCAAAGAGCATCCGCTCGCGTCGGCCACGTCGCTCGCCGAGCTCGTCGATGCCGACTGGTTGATGAATCCGTCGCCGGAAAGCTCGACCCAGGTGCTGTTCAATTCGTTCGTCGCGTATGGGTTGCCGCTGCCGCAGCGGATCGTCGAATGTCCGAGCTTCGGGCTCGCGCACAGCCTGATGACCGGCTGCGATCTGCTCGCGTCGATGCCCGAGCAATTGCTGCAAGGCGAATGGGCGCGCGACCGGCTCACGGTGCTGCCGATTCGCGAGCGGCTGCCGGCCGTGTCGGTTCAGGTCGTCACGCGCCGCGACAGCCCGCTCACGCCGGCCGCCGCGATGCTGCTCGACTGCCTGCGCGATTCCGCGCGTCGCAAGGGGCTGCGATGAACCGCATGGCACGTCGCGCACGACGGACTGGAGGGAAATCCGGATGATCCGGTACGGCGGCCGATCGACCGCCGCCTGCGAGCCGGTATCATAGCGGCCGGCCTGCCGCCCCGGCCGGCTTTCGACAACACGCCAACCGGCATCCAGCAATCAGAGGCATCACATGACCAGTGCAACCCAATTCGACAACGTATCGGTCGTCAAGCGCGCGAACGTCTATTTCGACGGCAAGTGCGTGTCGCATACCGTGCTCTTCCCGGACGGCACGCGCAAGACGCTCGGCGTGATCCTGCCGTGCGCGCTCAACTTCGGCACGGACGCGCCCGAATTGATGGAAGTGCAGGCCGGCAAGTGCCGCGTGAAGCTCGCGGGCAGCAACGAATGGCAAACCTACGGCGCCGGCGAATCGTTCTCGGTGCCGGGCAACAGCCGCTTCGACATCGAGGTGCTCGACACGCTCGACTACGTCTGCAGCTACCTGTAAGCGCGAACGCAGCCACGCCGGCCGCGATGCATGGTGCGCGCCGCGGCCGGCGCGCAAAAATGACAAGCCCCGCAGAAGCGGGGCTTGTCGCATCGGGACGGCGCAAGGCCGTCCGACTCGCCGTTACAGACAGGCGTTGATGTCGCCGGCCGATGCCGCGTCGCCGCGCATGCCGACCCACGTTTTCGCGCCGGGTTGCCGCGCCGGGCGCACCATCGCGGCCGCGCCGTTCGGCGGCTGCTGGCCCGGTGCGTAGACGTCGGTCGCGAGGCCATTGGCCAGCACGTTCTGCGAAATCACCTGTTGCTGCGACTTGTCGGCCCAGGTCTTCGCGATGCACGCAGACACGTCCTGAGCGGGCTTCTGGCTTTGTCCCACGTTCTGCATGGCCGGATCGGCCGCATGTGCAGAAATTGCCACGGTCAGTGCGATGAACGGTAAATATTTCAGATTCACGTTGTATCTCCCTCGAGTCGTGATTGATTGAGTGGGATGCGCAGCAGAACTGCGTGCTTGTGAGATTGCGTCCGACATATGCGGTTCCGGCGATTGCGCAACAAGTTGTTAACGCGCTTGCCAAACTGCAATCCGCACGTTCGCGGTGTCGCTGCATGCGCAACGATGCGCTGCGTGGTCCGCTCGCTGCCCCGAGGGTGTGGTGGTGCGATACGGCGGCGCGCTGCATGTGCCTGCAAGTCGCGCCGCGTCTTTATTGAATGACGAGTGGAATGGCTGAATGGTGGCCCCGTCGCATGAGCATCATGATGACAAAATTTCGTCTGACGAATTGTTAACGAAGTTTAAACGCGACGATGTTCGGGGCGCGGGACGGCGGGGCAGTGCGCACGCCGCGGCGCTCAGCCGGCGTTGCGTGCGCGGGCGTTGCGCAGGTTGACCGGTACGACGGGACGGAACCGCTCGCGCTTGTGCTCGTCGTCGAAGTGCTGGAGCGCGGGTTTGATCAGGTCGCTGCGCGACACGATGCCGACGATGCGCAGCGACTGCGGATCGTCGACGACCGGCAGCCGTTCGAGCCCGAGCATCGCGAGCCTCGACGCGACCACGCGGCACGTCTCGTGCGCCTGCGCGACCGCCGGCGCACGCTCGGCGAATACGCTGGCGAGCGTGGCGCCGGGGCCGGCTTGCGCGCGATGCGCGTCGAGCGTTGCACGATCGACGACGCCGAGCAGACGGCCGTTCTGCACGACGGGGTACGCGCGATGCGTCTGCTTCGCGCCGAAGTACTGCGCGTCGACGGCGTCGAGCATCGTGGCGCCGTCGACCGCGACGAGCGCCTCGGCCGGCGTCATCACTTCGGCCACGTCGTGCCGCTCGAGCGGATCGACGCCGTATTCGCGATAGATGTGATAACCGCGGCGCGCGATCTTCTCCGTCATGATCGAGCGCTTCATCACGACGGTCGCGAAGCCGTGCGCGACGAGCGTTGCCGCGAGCAGCGGCAGCAGCGCGTTCGCGTCGTGCGTGAGGCCGAACGCGAACACGATCGCCGTCAACGGCGCGCCGAGCGTGGCGCCGAGCGTCGCGGCCATGCACACCAGCGGCCACAGCGCCGGATCGCCGCCGGGCAACACCGGCGACAACACGGTGCCGAGCCCCGCGCCGAGCATCAGCAGCGGCGCGAGCACGCCGCCCGAGGTGCCGGAGCCGAGCGCGATCACCCACATCACGGCCTTCACGATCAACAGCGCGAGTGCGATCTTCAGCGCGATGTGCTGGTGCAGCAGATCGCCGATCACGTCGTAGCCGACGCCGAGCGCGCGCGGCTCGAGCCAGCCGCCGATGCCGATCACCACCGCGCCCAGCGCCGGCCACCACATCCAGTGGACCGGCAGTTTCGCGAAGCCGTCTTCGACGCGGTACAGCGCAGCGGACAGCCCGCACGCGAGCATCCCCGACAGCAAGCCGGCGGCGATGCACGACAGCAGCGCGACGGGCGTCGGCGACGCGGTGGTCAGCGCAAACAGCGGCTCGACGCCGAAGAACAGGGCGCGCGCGAAGCCGGCCACGGCGCACGCGAGCGCGACCGGCAGGAAACTGCGCGGGCGCCATTCGAACAGCAGCAGCTCGACCGCGAGCAGCACGGCCGCGACCGGCGTGCCGAACACGGCGGTCATGCCGGCCGCCGCGCCGGCCACGAGCAGCGTCTTGCGCTCGGCGGCCGTCACGTGCACGCATTGCGCGATCAGCGAGCCGAGCGCACCGCCCGTCATGATGATCGGGCCTTCGGCGCCGAACGGACCGCCGCTGCCGATCACGACACCCGACGACAGCGGCTTGAGCACCGCCACCTTCGGCGACATGCGGCTCTTGCCGAACAGGATCGCCTCGATGGCTTCCGGAATGCCGTGGCCGCGGATCTTCTCGGAGCCGAAGCGCGCCATCAACCCGACGATCAGCCCGCCGATCACCGGCACCACGATCACCCACGCGCCGAGCGCGTTGGCGGCCGGCGAACGATCCGCAAACGAAAACTGCTGGAAGAAGAACAGGTTCGTGAACAGATGGATCAGGCTCAACAGCACGAATGCGGCCAGCGTGCTGAGCAGGCCGATCACGGCTGCCAGCAGCGCGATCCTGGGCAGGCGCTCGTTGGTCGAGAAATCGCGTTTGTGCGGTGCGTTCATCGGAGTCGGAAGGGTGATAATAGGTGGTTCAGAAATCGATCTGCGGGACCTGGAACGTGCCCTTGAGCGATTTGAGCTCGGCACGATGCATCGCCGCGAGGCGCGCGAGCAGCGTCTCGCCCGCTTCTTCGAGGTGTACCTCGACCTGGCGGCGGTCGGCTTCGCTCGTCTTGCGCCGCACGAGCCCCAGCGCCTCGCACCGCGTCACCAGCGCGACGACGCCGTGATGCTGCGCCTGCAGGCGCTCCGCGAGTTCGCCGATGGTCGCCCATTCGCGATGCGGATAGCCCTTGATGTGCAGCAGCAGCAGGTATTGCAGCGGCGTCACGCCTTCGCTTTGGGCGGCGCGTTCGGAGAAGCGTTCGAAGCGGCGCATCTGGTAGCGGAACTCGGACAGTTGCTGGAAATCGCTTTTGGTCAGGGCGCGTCGGGTATCGGTCATCGCAGTCGGTGTGCAGGCAGTTTCGATAGCGCAAAATATATCACAACATGATATAAGCGGCCGTTTTTCTGCGAAATGGCTGTATTTCCATCGTCGGTGGCGGTTACACGATTACGCGGCTTCTCGCATGCGGGTTTGCTGGTACAGGCCCGTGACGAGGTCCGTCTGCGTAATGATCCCGACCAGCCGGCGCGACGCGTCGACGACCGGAATGTGGTGATGGCCCGAATGCGTGAACAGCGGCACCAGCGCGGTGATCGGCATGGTCTGCGGCACGCATGCGACGTCGCGCGTCATCACCGACGCGATGCTCGCCGGCTGGCCGCCGAACGATTGCGACAGCCGCGCGGACAGCCGCTGCCACAGCGGCGGCGGCCGGCGCCACGGGCGCGTGAGGTCGGCGCGCGTGACGATGCCGATCAATCGGGCCTCGCCGTCGACCACCGGCAGCGCTTTCACGCGATGGCGATCGAGCAGCGTCAGCGCGGCGGTCACCGACGTGGACGGCGAGACTTCGATTGCGTGCTTCGTCATCAGGTCCGCGCAGCGCAGCTCGCCGAACGTGCGCGTATACGCCTGCATTTCGGTTTCGCGCAGCAGCGTTTCGAGGTCGTCCGGATCGACGTCGAGCCATTCGCCGCGGCGCTTCAGCACTGCATCGAGATCGGCGCGCGTGAAGCCGCCGCGCGGCGCGGCGCCGCCGGCTTGCGATTGCGCGTCGGGGCGCACGCCGCCGTGCGGGTAGCGATGGCCGGTGAGCGCGTGATAGACGAGCGCCGCCGACAGCAGAATGGCCGATTGCAGCGCGATGGGCACGACCACGAAGCCGAAGCCGAGCGCGTGGATAGCCGGGCCGCCGAGCACGGCCGTCAGCGCGACCGCGCCGGACGGCGGATGCACGCAGCGCAGCGCGAACATGCCGCCGATCGCCAGCGCGACGGCGACCGCGGCCGCCGTGATCGGATCGGTGATCCACTGCGCGCAGGCGACGCCGACCGTCGCCGCGACGAGATTGCCGCCGACGATCGACCACGGCTGCGCAAGCGGGCTGGCAGGCACGGCGAACAGCAGCACGGCCGACGCGCCCATCGGCGCGACCAGCAGCGGCACGAGCCCCGGTACGCCGGGCAGCAGCCGCATCGTCACGCCGACCGTCGCGATGCCGACGAGCGCGCCCGTGCACGAACGCATGCGCTCGCGCCAACCGAGCGTCATCGGATGGGGAATGAAGCTGTGCAGCCATTGGCGCAGCGTGCGGCGCGGCGACGGAGTGGGGCCAGACGACATGGACGTATACAAAAAAGAGGCGGCGCTGATCCAGCGCAAGGAAGCCGCAGATTATATCGCGTTGTGATACAAAATGTGCCGCTGCGTCAACGCGTTGCGGGTGCGGGACGTACGGAGTGCGCGGCAAACATTTCATCTGATGAAAGATTCGCACGACGCAATTGCACAAAATTCGTGTGCGGCGGCGTACAATTCAGGCCACCGAATTCCCCGATATGCCACAAGCACGCACGCGATGACCGCTCTCCCGCCCGTACCCCGGCATGGCGATCGCGTGCGCTTGGTCTGCGCGCCCGAGTCGAACCCCGCCTGACGCGAGCGCTGCCGACGTTTCCTCACCGACACTCCCAAAGCCAATTCAATGGACATGCTCGAAAACATGCGCCTGTTCGTGCGCGTCGTCGAAGCCGGCAGTTTCACCGCGGTCGCGAAAGAAATCGATGCGACCACCGCGCAGGTGTCGCGCGCGGTTTCGAACCTCGAAGCGCACGTGCAGACGCGTCTGCTGCATCGCACGACGCGCCATCTCGGCCTCACCGAAAGCGGCGAGCGCTACTTCGAGCGTGCGAAGTCGATCCTGGCCGAGTTCGACTATGCGAATGCCGAAGCGCGCAACGCGCTGCTGCGGCCAAGCGGCAAGATGCGCATTCACGCGATGACGGGGCTCGGGCAGAGTCACGTCGTGTCGTCGATCGTGCGCTATCAGGAGGACAACCCGGACGTGTCGGTCGAGCTGACGCTCGCGCAGAGGATGCCGAACCTCGTCGAGGAAGGCTACGACGTGTCGATCGTGACGGCGTCGCAGCTGCCCGACTCCGGCTACGTCGCGCAAACCTGCGGCACCAGCTGCAGCGTGCTGGTCGCGTCGCGCGAGTATCTGGCGCGTCACGGCACGCCGCAGACGCCCGACGACCTGCCGAACCACGTCTGCCTGCGCCTCGATACGCCCGCGTCGCCGGCAAGCGAGTGGCGGCTCGAGCGCAGCGACGGCGAGGAGACGGTCTACGAGCTGCAGCCCGCGCCGTTCCAGGTCAACGTGCCGGACGCGCTGTGCGTGGCCGTGCGCGCGTCGCGTGGGATCGCCTGCGTGGCGCTGTACACGGTGCTCGACGACATTCGGGAAGGGCGGCTGATCCGCGTGCTGCCGGAATACCGGCTGCAGACGGTGAGCGTCTACGCGGTGTATGCGACACGCCGCTATCTCGACGCGAAGATCCGCACGTTCCTCGACCATCTGCGCACGACGCTCACGCCGGCGCTGGAGAACGACCTGCGCGAACTCGACCGGCTCACGCTCGCGCAGATGCCGGCTGCCCGCCAGAGCGCGTGACGCCCGCCGTGCGGGCACGCCGGGCGGCGCTGCCTGCACTTTCCGCGCTTCAAGCGGCGTGACGCCAATCCGCTCGAAGCTGCCGCACGCCGCGCATCGCGTCCGCTGCGGATGGGAATCGAATCGATATCGGTCTAACATCGATGCGCTATCGATCGATTCAGGACGCGAATGATTGAACTGAACCAGCTTCGCTGCTTCGTCGCGGTGGCCGAGGAGCTGCATTTCGGCCGCGCGGCCCGGCGGCTCTTCATCACGCAACCGCCGCTCAGCCGGCAGATCCAGCTGCTCGAACACGCGCTGGGCATCGCGCTGCTCGAACGCAGCAGCCGGCAGGTGAGGCTCACGGCAGCCGGCGAGCGCTTTCTGCGCGACGCCCGCCACATCCTCGAATTTTCCGCGCGGGCCGAACAGGCCGCGCAGCGCGTCGCGCACGGCCGTGAGGGGCGGATCACGCTCGGCTTCACGGCCGTCAGTGCATACCGGATGATTCCGGTGCTGCTCGCGCACGCCGCCCGCGCGCTACCGGACGTCGATGTCGAGCTGCGCGAAATGGTGTCGACCGTGCAGATCGACGCGCTCGCGTCGCGCATGCTCGATGCGGGTTTCGTGCGCCAGCGCGCCGCGCGTCATCCGCTCGAATACCGGCTCGTGCAGCGCGAGCCGATGCTCGTCGCGGTGGCGCAGGGCTCGCCGCTTGCCGCGCATGAGCGGATCGGCCCGGACGAACTCGACCGCCAGCCGTTCATCGCCTACTCGCCGAACGAAGGGAAGTACTTCCACGACATGATTTCGGGGATGTTCGCCGGTGCCGGACGCCTGCCGAACTACCTGCATTACGTCGGGCAGACGCACACGATACTCGGCCTGGTGCGCGCCGGGCTCGGCGCGGCGCTCGTGCCGGCGTCGGCGCGCGAGCTGCACGTCGACGGGGTCGTGTTCCGGCCGGTGGCCGGCGTCGACGTGGCGGCGGAGCTGTATCTCGCGTGGCGCGCGGACAACGACAATCCGGCGCTGCCGGTGTTCAACGCGATGGTCGGGCAGTTCCTGACCGAAGGCGCGGCCGACGGCCTCTAGCACGGCGCGATGAAGCGGCGAGCGCGCCGCGCGTTGCGGGCGCGGCGCAGCGCCGCCGTTGCGCCGGGCGGCCCGCCGCTCAGTGCGTGACCGACAGGAACAGGTACGCGGCGAACAGCGACAGATGCACGACGCCGTGCAGGACGGTCGTGCGTCCCTGGCTCAGCGTGAGCGTGCTGACGAGCAGCGTGAGCGCCAGCAGCACGGTTTCCATCGGGCCGATGCCGAGCGTGAGCGGATGTCCGACCCAGATGAACACGGCGGCGACGGTCGGAATCGTCAGCCCGATGCTGGCGAGCGCCGAGCCGAGCGCGAGGTTCATGCTGGTCTGGAGCCGGTTTGCCCGCGCGGCGGTGACGGCCGCGAGCCCTTCGGGCAACAGCACGAGCGCGGCGATCACGATGCCCACGGCGGCCTCCGGCGCGCCGAGCTTCATCACCGCGTGCTCGACGGCGGGCGACAGCAGCTTCGCGAGCAGCACCACGGCGACGAGGCTCGCGAACAGCAGCAGCATGCTGACTGCCGCGGTGCGTGCGCTGGGCGGCGTCGCGTGGATCGATTCGTTCGCACTGTCGTGACTGGCGAGAAAGTAGTCGCGATGGCGAACCGTCTGCACGAACACGAACACGCCGTACAGCACGAGCGACGACACGCCCGCGAACGCGAGCTGCGAATTCGAGAACTGCGGGCCGGGCGCCGCGTTCAGGTAGTTCGGCATCACGAGCGACAGGACCGACAGAGAGGCGAGCACCGCCAGCGCCTTGCTCGCGCCGCGGCCCTGGAAATCCTGCTCGCCGTGCTTCCACGCACCGACCAGCAGGCACAGCCCGACGATGCCGTTGCAGATGATCATCACGGCGGCGAACACGGTGTCGCGCGCGAGGCCCGACTTTTCCGGGCCGGCGCCGAGCATCACCGACACGATCAGCGCGACTTCGATGACGGTCACGGCGACCGCGAGCACGAGCGTGCCGAACGGCTCGCCGACGCGGTGCGCGACGACTTCGGCGTGATGGACCGCGGCGAACACGGCGCCGGCGAGCGCGGCCGCGAACACCGCGATGACGAGGCCTTCGGCCGGCACGGCGCGCGACAGCGCGAGGACGAGCCATGCGGCGAGCGGAGCCCAGAGGGTCCAGCGCGGCAGCTGATTGGACGAAATCGGCATGAACGGTTTCCTATGCGAGCGGCGGCGCGACACGCGCCGTCACGGGTTGACGAAGCCCGGCCGGGTGATGCGCCGAACGATGACGATGAAGCTCAACGGATGACAGCACGAAACCGTGCTGCGTCGGGTCTGCCGCAGCGGGGCGGCGAGGGGTGCGGGCGGGCCGAAGCCCGTCGCTGGATGAAGCGGGTTGATGCGATCGGGTACCGATGACGGGATGCACGGGCCGACAGTCAGACCGGCCGACGACCGACCCGAACGCCGCCACGGCGACGAGAGGCGGCTGCGCGCGGTTCCCCAGGATGCTGCAATTTGTCTGATTTTATCACACGTTGAAGGTCTACTGCGCGATTTTCCAGAGATTTAGTGAATTTTCGTTCGATAAAGCGTCCCGTTGCCGCATGATTCCTTTCCTGCAGTTTCCGTAAAGCGGCATTGCCCAACGAATTCGGGCTGGCCCTGACATAAAGCTACCGACCGGTCGGTTTATAATCGCTCGCACTTCCACTTTCATGACGGATCGCAAGCGATGGCTGTTTCTTCTGCACATTCGGTGAACTCGGGCGCGCTGGCGCCATCGGCGCTCGTCGGCGTGATCGGCGCAGGTGCGATGGGCGCGGGCATCGCGCAGGTCGCGGCGGCGGCCGGTCATAGCGTGCTGCTGTACGACCTCGACGAGGCCGCGTGCGACAAGGCGCTCGCCGGCATTCGTGCGCAGTTCGCGAGGCTTGCGGAGAAAGGCCGCCTCGAGCCGGCGCAGGCGGACGCAGCCGGCAGCCGCATCCGCGCCGTGCGCGCGCTGGCCGAGTTCGCCGGCGCCGCGCTGATCGTCGAGGCGGCGGCCGAGCGGCTCGACGTGAAGCGCGAGATCTTCGCGACGCTCGAACGCCATGTCGACGAGCGCTGCGTGCTCGCCACCAACACGTCGTCGATCTCGATCACGTCGATCGCAGCCGGCCTGCGCGCGCCACAGCGCGTGGCCGGCCTGCACTTCTTCAATCCGGCGCCGTTGATGGCACTCGTCGAGGTGGTCAGCGGGCTCGCGACGGCCGCGGAGGTCGCACAGCTGCTGTACGACACGGCCGCCGCGTGGGGCAAGCGGCCGGTGATGGCGAAATCGACGCCGGGATTCATCGTGAACCGCGTCGCGCGCCCGTATTACGCGGAGGTGCTGCGCGTGCTGAACGAGCAGGGCGGCACGCCGGCGTCGATCGACGCCGTGATGCGCGACGCCGGCGGCTTCCGGATGGGGCCGTTCGAGCTGATGGACCTGATCGGTCACGACGTGAACTTCGCGGTGACCGAGTCGGTGTTCCGTGCGTACTTCAACGATCCGCGCTACACGCCGTCGTTGATTCAGCAGGAACTCGTGAACGCCGGCTTTCTCGGCCGCAAGTCGGGGCGCGGCTTCTACTCGTACGCGCCCGACGCGCCGCCGCCGGCGCCCGAGTTCGAAGCGCCTTGCGCCGCACCGGCCGACGTCGTGCTGTTCGAGCAGGAAGGCCCGGCTGTGGCGCTCCACGCGCGCTTTGCCGAGCGCATCCCGAACGCGCGGCAGAACGGCGCACACGCCGACGAGCTGATCGCGGTGGCCGGCCGCGCGTCGATCGCGCTGACCGACGGCCGTACCGCGACGCTGCGCGCCGCGCAAACCGGCGTGGCCGATCTGGTGCTTGTCGATCTTGCGCGCGACTACGCTCGGGCCGGCCTGGTCGCGCTCACGCGCGCGCTCCAGTGCAGCGACGCCGCTTACGCCGATGCGGTCGGCCTGTTCCAGCAGGCGGGGTTCCGCGTCGTGGGCGTCGGCGACGTGCCCGGCATGGTCGCGATGCGCACCGTCGCGATGCTCGCGAACGAGGCGGCCGACACCGTCAATCAGGGCGTGTGCTCGCCCGCCGATCTCGATCTCGCCATGGAAAAGGGCGTGAACTACCCATGCGGCCCGCTCGCGTGGGCCGATGCGATCGGCATCGGCCGCGTGCATCGCGTGCTGTCCCATCTCGCGGCGAGCTACGGCGAGGACCGCTATCGCGTGTCGCCGCGCATCGCCGCCCTGCACGCGGCCGGCCGCACGTTCCGTTAGCCGCCGCCCGCATCCCCTCGATCACGACAACGACATCACTCCACTGGAGGAGCACCCCATGACTCACCCGACGCATCCCGCCGCCGCGCTCGAGCCGATCGAGACCGCCAGCCGCGACGAACTGCAGGCGCTGCAGCTCGAGCGCCTCAAGTGGTCGCTGCGCCACGCGTATGACCACGTTGCGCACTATCACCGGACGTTCGACGCGGCCGGCGTGCACCCGGACGATCTGCACACGCTCGCCGATCTCGCGAAGTTCCCGTTCACGACCAAGAGCGACCTGCGCGACAACTACCCGTTCGGCCTGTTCGCGGTGCCGCGCGAGCAGGTCGTGCGCGTGCATGCGTCGAGCGGCACGACCGGCAAGCCGACCGTGGTCGGCTACACCGCGCGCGACATCGACACGTGGGCGAACGTGACGGCGCGCTCGATCCGCGCGGCCGGCGGCCGGCCGGGCGACACGCTGCACAACGCGTTCGGCTACGGGCTCTTCACCGGCGGCCTCGGCATTCACTACGGCGCGGAGCGGCTCGGCTGCATGGTCGTGCCGATGTCGGGCGGGCAGACCGAGAAGCAGGTGCAGCTGATCCGCGATTTCGAGCCGAAGATCATCCTCGTCACGCCGTCGTACATGCTGAACCTGATCGACGAGATGGTGCGGCAGGGGATGGACCCGGCCGACTCGTCGCTGAAGATCGGCATCTTCGGCGCGGAGCCGTGGACGCAGGCGCTGCGCGACGAAGTCGAGACGCGCGCGGGCATCGACGCGCTCGACATCTACGGGCTGTCGGAAGTGATGGGGCCGGGCGTCGCGTGCGAGTGCGTCGAGACGAAGGACGGCCCGGTGATCTGGGAGGACCATTTCTATCCGGAGATCATCGATCCGGCGACCGGCGAAGTGTTGCCGGACGGCAGCGCGGGCGAGCTCGTGTTCACGTCGCTGACGAAGGAGGCGATGCCGGTGATCCGCTACCGCACGCGCGACCTTACGGCGCTGCTGCCGCCCACGGCGCGCGCGATGCGCCGGCTCGCGAAGATCACCGGCCGCTCCGACGACATGCTGATCGTGCGGGGCGTCAACGTGTTCCCGAGCCAGATCGAGGAGATCGTCGTCGCGCAGGCCCAGCTGTCCGGACAATTCCAGGTCACGCTGTCGCGCGACGGTCACATGGACCGGCTCGAGCTGGCGGTCGAGCTGCGCTCCGAAGCCGCGGCCGGCATGACCGACGGCGATCGCGCGGCGATCGCGCGCGAGCTGCAGCACCGGATCAAGACGATGATCGGCGTATCGGCCGGCGTGACCGTGCTCGCGGCGGGCGGGATTCCGACGACCGCGACCGGCAAGGCGCGGCGCGTGATCGACCGCCGTCAGGCGGCGTGAATCCGACCGTCACCCGTTCTACCCCAAGGAAACCCGTTCGATGGATGGATTGAAGACTTTGGCCGTCGCGGTCGACGCGCGCGGCATTGCGACCGTCGCGCTGCGGCGCGGCGATGTGCTCAACGCGTTCGACGAGACGATGATCGCCGAGCTGACCGACGCCTACACGACGCTCGGCGCGCGCGACGACGTGCGCGCGATCGTGCTGCGCGCGGACGGCCGCGCGTTCTGCGCGGGCGCTGACCTGCAGTGGATGCAGCGCGCGAGCGCGAACGATGCGGCCGCGAACCTGCGCGACGCCGAGCGCTTCGCGGCGATGATGCGTGCGATCCGGCACTGCGCGAAGCCGACCGTCGCGCGCGTGCAGGGCCACGCGTTCGGCGGCGGCGTGGGCCTGTGCGCGGCCTGCGACATCGTGATCGCGAGCGATCAGGCGCGCTTTTCGGTGAGCGAGGCGCGCTTCGGCATCCTGCCGGCGGTGATCGGCCCGTATCTGGTCGAGGCGGTCGGCCAGCGCCAGGCGCGCCGGCTCGCGCTGACCGCGACGCAGCTCGGCGCGAGCGAAGCCGTGGCGATCGGGCTGATCCATCAGGCCGTGCCGCTCGATGCGCTCGATGCGGCGCTCGAGCGCACGCTCGCCGAGCTGAGCCGCAACGGACCGAACGCGCTGATGGAGATCAAGCGTTTTTTCGACGCGATCGGCGAATACCCGCCGTCGGCCGAGCGCGCGGCATTCACCGCGCAGACGATCTCGCGCGTGCGCGCGACGGCCGAAGCGAAGGAGGGGTTCGCCGCGTTCTTTGCGAAGCGGCCGCCGGCGTGGGAGCCGGGCGTCGAATAAGGCGGCGCGGGCCGGCTGCGGCGCCGCACGATTTGCGGCGCGCGCGCGGGCGCTTGCTCTACAATGCGTGACCCCCGGCACGCCGCCGGCCCAGCCCTGTCCGTTGATTTCCTCGATGATCGTCAACCGTCTTGTTTCCGAGATCCTGTTCGGCTTCACCGGCCTGATCGGCATCATCAATCCGATCGGCATCGCCTTCCTGTTCCTCGAGCGTACCGAGGCGCTGACCGAACATGAGCGCAACCTGCTCGCGCAGAAGGTGGCGTTCAACGCGTTCATCGTGCTGCTGGTCGCGTTCTTCGCCGGCACGCCGGTGCTGCATTTCTTCGGGATCTCGATGGAAGCGCTGCGCATCGGCGGCGGCTTCGCGGTCGCCGTCGCCGGCTGGCAGATGCTCAACGAGCCGGACGGCCCGGCCGGCGGCGGCGACACGCCGATCAAGCCGATCGATGCGAGCGCAATCATGACGCGCGCATTCTTCCCGCTCACCGTGCCGCTGACCGTCGGTCCCGGTTCGATCGCCACCGCGATCGCGCTGAACGCGAACCGCACGCACAAGCTGTCGGAATTCATGCTCTCGAGCATCGTGTCGATCACGGTGTCCGTGCTGGTCGCGGTCGTGATCTGGCTGACCTACAGCCGCGCCGCGCTGCTCGCGCGCTATCTCGGCACCGAAGGCACCAAGGTCGCGAAGCGCGTGTCGGCGTTTCTGCTGCTGTGCATCGGCGTGCAGATCATGCTGACCGGCTTCTCCGAGTTCCTCCAGCCGCTCGCCGACCAGATCAAGTAAGCCGCTTCGTCGTGGGCCGCATCGGCCGGCGCGGCGTCGGCCCCGCGTGGTGCGGCGGCGCCGCCGCGCGCCGGCGCGTTCGCGCGCGACGGGATACCATCCAGCGTCCGGCCGGCGCGCGATGCGCGTACGGCCGCCATTCCACTTCAACGACGAGGCGTGCGATGCAATACGTGAAATTCGGATCGACCGGGCTGGACGTGTCGAAGCTGGTGCTGGGCTGCATGACGTTCGGCGAGCCGTCGCGCGGCACGCATCCGTGGACGCTGCCGGAGGCGGACAGCCGCCCGATCATCCGGCGCGCGATCGAGGCCGGCATCAACTTCTTCGATACCGCGAACATGTATTCGGACGGCACGTCGGAGGAGATCGTCGGCCGCGCGCTGCGCGACTTCGCGAAGCGCGACGACGTCGTGATCGCGACCAAGGTGTTCTACCGGATGCGGCCGGGGCCGAACGGCGCGGGCCTGTCGCGCAAGGCGATCATGACCGACATCGACCAGAGCCTGAAGCGGCTCGGCACCGACTACGTCGACCTGTACCAGATCCATCGCTGGGACGACGCCACGCCGATCGAGGAGACACTCGAGGCGCTGCATGACGTCGTGAAGGCGGGCAAGGCGCGCTACATCGGCGCGTCGTCGATGTACGCGTGGCAGTTCGCGAAGGCGCTGTACACGTCGAAGCAGCATGGCTGGACGCGCTTCGTCAGCATGCAGAATCACCTGAACCTGCTGTATCGCGAGGAGGAGCGGGAAATGCTGCCGCTGTGCGAGGCCGAAGGCATCGCGGTGATCCCGTGGAGCCCGCTCGCGCGCGGCCGCCTGACGCGCGACTGGAGCGAGACGTCCGGCCGGCAGCAGAGCGACGCGGTCGGCCAGCGCCTCTATGACGCGACGGCCGACGCCGATCGCGCGGTGGTCGAAGCCGTCGCGGCGATCGCGGCCGCGCGCAACGTGCCGCGGGCGCAGGTCGCGCTTGCGTGGGTCGCGCACAAGCGCGGCGTGACCGCGCCGATCGTCGGGATCTCGAAGCCGCATCATCTCGACGATGCGCTCGGCGCGCTGCAACTGAAGCTGAAGGACGACGAGATCGCGGCGCTCGACGGTCCGTACGTGCCGCACGCGGTGGCCGGCTTCAACTGAGCCGTCGGCTGAGCCGGAGTGGCGCGGCGCCGCCGCGCGGTTCGGCGTTCAGTGCGCGGCGGCGAGCATCGGGTAGGTGAACAGCCCGAAGTGAATCGCGTTCAGCCCGGCATGTGCGAGCGCGGCGGCGACGAGGCCGCCGCGTCGCCATGCGAGCCCGTAGCCGACGCCGGCGAGCGTGCCGAGCACGATCCACGGCCAGCCGCCCGCCGCGTGCGCGGCGCCGAACAGCAGCGCGCCGACGGCCAGCGCGGCCCACGGCCCCCAGCGGAAGCGGCCGAGCGCGCGGGTCAGCCCGCCTTGCACGTAGCCGCGGAACAGCGCCTCTTCGGCGAGCGTCACGAGCAGCACGTTGTTGACCAGCCAGAGCCAGCCCGAGGCCGGCCATTTCGGCGCCCAGCCGACCATCCCGAACGCGAGCGCGCCGGCCAGGCAAGCGGCTGCCGTACCGACGGCCGCCATCGCGCCGACGCGCAGCGCGCGCCGGAGGGGCACCTCGGGCGCCACCCACGGCAGCGTCCACAGCAGCCACAGGCCGACCAGCGGCTTGTCGAAATTCAGGTACATCGTGAACGGCACGGCGTCCGGCGTGAAGCGCGTCGGCGCGATCACGCGCGGGTTGTGGAAGCCCGGTATCAGGTGCAGGCTCAGCGCGATCGCGAGCGCCGCGAACACGAGGTGCGCGGCGATCCGCACGGCGAGCGGCCGGCGCGGCGCGACACCCCACGCGGCGGCGGCCAGCAGCGCGAGGGGCGCGAGCGCGATCGGCGCCAGCTTGCCGAATGCGAGCGCGAGCGCATAACCGAACCCGGCGACGGCGACGCTGGTACCGTGCAGCGGGCGCAGCCAGGCGAGTGCGGCGGCCGTGAACAGCGCGAGCCAGATCGTGGCGAGCGGGAGCAGCGAGAGGGACATGGGGCGATGCAACGGGCGAACGGGACGCCGCGCATCATACCTCAGCGAAGTCGCGATGCTGCGCCGCAGCGTCGCGGCGCGAGCGCTCAGCGGCCCGCGGTTTCGGTGAGGCCGTCGCGGGTCGGGATGTCGACGCTGTTGCGCTCGCGGATGCGCCGCCGATACCAGAACGTCCACAGCAGCAGCGTGCCGAACACCGTGTAGCCCATGATCGGCGACACGACCAGCACGCGCTCGACGGGCCACGTCATCACCATCCATAGGCGCAGCAGCATCTCGAGCGTCATGCAGGTGCCCCACACGAACGTCATCAGCCGCAGCATGCGGCGCAGGTACGGTTGCTCGGCCCAGACCGTCTCGAAGCGCTCGGCGCCGCCGGCCATTTCGCGTGCGACGGTGGCACGCGCGAGATAGAAGATCAGCGGCCGGTCGCGAAACAGCGACAACAGGAACACGACGCCGATCGAGCCGGACGCGAGCGATTCGCGCATCAGCAGCGTGCGCGCGTCGCCGCCGAGCGCCATGCCGATGAGCGACAGCGCGATGCCGAGCAGCACGATCGCGGCCACCGCATCGACGCGGCGGGAGCGGACGAATTCGACGACGGACCAGACGATCGGCGGAACCGCCGACGCGTAGAGAGCGCCGGTTTCCCCGAAATGTGGATGCGCGACCCGGTAGGCGACCCAGGGCAGCAGCAGATTGACGACGAGTTCGAGGAGCAGGCCGGCGCGTGGTTTCACGGGAGCGGGGCGCGGCGGGCGCGCGGCTGTGAAGGCGTTTCGAGTATATCGAAGTCGGACCCCGTGCGTGGGGTGTGGGGTGTTGGCGGCGGTGTGGGGCGCAGGGGCGGCTGTGAAGGCAGGCAAGGCGGCGGGCGATGCGCGGGTGTCGGCCGGCGCGGCGGCGGCTCAGGGCGCAGCGGCCACCTGCCCGCTAAGCCGATGGTGGCTTGCCCGCCGCGACCTACCGCCGATCGCCCAACGCGTAGCGCGAACTGCCGAACGCCGAACGCCGAACGCCGAACGCCCAACGCCCAACGCCCAACGCCCAACGCCCAACGCCCAACGCCCAACGCCCAACGCCCAACGCCCAACGCCCAACGCCCAACGCCCAACGCCCAACGCCCAACGCCCAACGCGAACTGCGAATGGCCAGTCGCCCATCACCCATCGCCCGCGGCCCGCTGCGCGTTGCCTATCATTCGCCATCCAGCGCCCATCGGAGCGCGGCACCCGCGCGCCGCGCCCCAGCCGCCTCGAGCGTCCGTCAGGCTGCCACGGGCTGGACGATGATTTTCACGTTGCGGTCCTTGTGGTTGACCAGCTCCTCGAAGCCGCGCGCGACGATGTCGCCGAGCGCGATGCGTCCGGTGATGAGCGGCTGCACGTCGATGCGGCCGTCGGCGATGAAGCGGATCACGTCCGCGAATTCGCCGTTGTACGCGAGCGAGCCGATCACTTCCTTCTCGGTCGACACGATGTCGAAGAAGTTGAACGACGTCGGCTCCTCGAAGATGCCGACCATCACCGACTTGCCGGCCTTGCGGATCACGTCGATCGCGAGCTTCGCGGTGGCCGTGTGGCCGATGCATTCGAACGACACGTCGGCGCCGTAGCCGCCCGTCAGCGCCTTGACCTCGGCGATCGCGTCGGACGCCTTCGGGTCGATCACGACCGTCGCGCCCACTTCGAGCGCCTTCTGCTTGCGCGCGGCCGACATTTCCAGCGCAATCACGCGTCCGGCGCCCGCGGCCTTCGCGCACATGATCGTGCACAGGCCGATCGTGCCGGCGCCGACCACGACGACGGTCTGCCCGACGATGTTGCCGGCCTTCTTCACCGCGTGCATCCCGACCGCGAGCGGCTCGATCAGCGCCCCGGCCTCGGTCGGAAAGTTGTCGGGCAGCTTGTACAGCAGTTCGGCCGGCACGTTCACGTACTCCGCGAACGCACCGTTGTTCATCAGCCCGGTGAACGCGAGGTTCTCGCAGATGTTGTACATCCCGTGCCGGCAATACCAGCAGGTGCCGCAATGCTGGCACGCGTCGGCCGTCACGCGCTCGCCGAGCGCGAAGCCGGTGACGCCCGCGCCGAGCGCCGCGATTTCCCCGCTGAATTCGTGGCCGAGGATGCACTGGCCTTTCAGGCCCGTGAGCGGGTGCGGCGCGTCGACGGGGATGAACACCGGCCCGGCGACGTATTCGTGCAGGTCGGAGCCGCAGATCCCGCACCAGTGCACGCGGATCTGGACCCAGCCGGCCGGCGGGTGTCCGGGGACGGGAACCTCCTCGACGCGGATGTCGTTGCGGCCGTGCCAGACGGCGGCCTTCATGCTGGGGGCGGTATGCGGTGCCGGTGTACTCACGTTGCTGTCTCCGTCAGATTGTCGTCGGGCGCGCGGCAGGGTGCCGGTGCGTCCGTCGCGCGATTGCGCGAACGTCCGATATGCAGGAATGGGGCCAGCGGGATGAGGCAGCTTGCGCGGCGATGCGGCAGGGCTGTCGATGTGCAATGCAGCACGCCGCGCTGCGTCGACATCGCGCCGGTGGCACGCGAAACCGGCGCCGGATTTGCTGCAATTGCGACGGCACCGTGCGGATGAGACGACGCGACGGTCGTCTCACGCATTTGAGACGGAATGCGAGACGCGGTGCGTACTAGTCGCTGTTGGCGTGGGCGGTGGCACGAGCATTCCGCGCCGGGTCGCGAGGGGGAGCCGAGCGCCGTATACCAAGCGCCAGCCGGCGATCACCGCCGCCAGCGGCCAAAACGCTCCGCCCCATCGCACAGCCGCAGCGTGATCCACGTCGCGGCTGCGCCGCACCGTCAGCCGAGATCCTTCCGGTACTGGATGAATCCCGCGTCGTGCGCGAGCTTGTCGTACAGCGCGCGCGCCGTGGTGTTGGTTTCGTGCGTGAGCCAGTACACGCGGCTCGCGCCGGCTTCGCGGGCCCGCTCGTACACGGCCTCGATCAGCGCGCTGCCCGCGCCTTGCCCGCGCGCGTCGGCCGCCGTGAACAGATCCTGCAGATAGCAGTACGGCCCGTCGGTCCAGCACGAGCGGTGGTAGATCGCGTGCACGATGCCGACCAGCTTGCCCGCCGCGTCGAACGCGCCGAGGACGAACATCGGTTCGGCCGGGTCCAGCAGCCGCGCCCACGTCGTCGCGGTCACCGCGTCGCTCGCCGGCGACCGGTAGAACTGTCGATAGCCGTCCCACAGCGGCCGCCACGCGGCTTCGTCGGCGGCGGCGAGCGGGCGCACCGTGACGTGCGTCGCGCGGCTCCCGCGCTCGGCCGCGTCGCGCGCACGGGCTTGCCGCTCGCGGATCGCGACGAGCGATTCGCGCTGCACGCCGTCGGCGTCGAAGTTCGCGGGCGCGAGCCACGCTTCGAACGCGGCGCGCACGTCGGGCCACTCGCCGTCGACGATCGAGAACCATGTGGTGTCGCGATTGCGGCCCTTGTAGACGATCGCCTGCCGGAACGTGCCTTCGTAGCGGAAGCCGAGCCGTGCCGCGGCCTTGCGCGACGGCGCGTTGAGCGCGTCGCACTTCCATTCGTAGCGGCGGTAGCCGAGCGTGTCGAACGCGTACTTCATCAGCAGGTATTGCGCGTCGGTCGATACCGGCGTGCGCTTGAGCAGCGGCGAGAACGTGACCGAGCCGACCTCGATCACGCCGTTGGCCGGATCGATGCGCATCAGCGCGAGCGTGCCGACCGCGCGGTTCGTCGCGCGGTCGATCACCGTGTAGTGCAGCGGATCGGCGCTCGCCGCCGCGCCGCGCAGGTAGTCGCGGAAGCTCGACGCGTCGGCGTACGGCCCGTGTGCGAGATAGGTCCAGTCGCCGGCGTCGGGCGCTTGTGCATACGCGGCGTACAGCTCGGCGGCATGGCGCTCGGCATCGAGCGGTTCGAGCCGGCAGTAGCGGCCTTCGAGCACGATGCGCTCCGGGCGCGGGCGCGCGGACCAGTCGGGAACGGGACGGCCGATGGGTTGCTGCAAATCGTTGGTGGGCGTGGACAAGATCGATCTCGCGTCGGTTGGCGGTTGGCGGCCGGCGGCTTGCCGGCATGCAGACGATCGTAGTCGCGCCGAGGTACCATGAAAAGCGCCAGACTCATGCAAATTTATGGTGCCACGCGTGCCGCCTCGCGTGGTGCGCACCGCGATACCCCGATGCCGCGAGATTCGATGACGACCGACATTCCTTCCCACGACGCGCCCGCGTTGCCGCTCGACGCGCCGCTCGCCCGCACGGCCGGCGCGCCGTCGTTGCAGCGCCAGCTGCTGCGCCGCGTGCGCGATGCGATTCTCGGCGGCGCGATGCCGGCCGGCACGCGGCTGCCCGGCACGCGCGCGCTGGCCGATACGCTCGGCGTGTCGCGCAACACGACGGCGGCCGTGTACGAGCAGCTCGTCGCCGAGGGCTTCCTGCAGTCGGATCGGCGCGGCACGCGGGTGGTCGGCCTGTCGCGGCCGGCCGCGCCGCGCCGGCCCGCGGCGCCGCCGGCCGTCGCGCAGCGGCTCGGCCGGATCCGCCCGAGCCTGATCGGCAGCGGCGAGTCCGAATTTTTCCGGCCGGGCGTGCCCGCGTTGTCGCACTTTCCGGTGGACGCATGGCGGCATGCGATCGACCGCGCGCTGCGCCGCACCGGTCACGAGCTGCTGGCGTACGGCGATCCGCTCGGCGAGCGCACGCTGCGCGAATCGATCGCGCGACACCTGGCCGTGACGCGCGGCGTGCGCTGCGCTCCCGAGCAGATCGTGATCACCGAGGGCGCGCAGGGCGCGATCGCGTTGTGCGCGCAACTGCTGACGAATCCCGGCGATACGGTGTGGGTCGAGGAGCCCGGCTATCGCGGCGCGCGCAGCGCGATGCAGGCGGCGGATCTCGATGTCGTGCCGATGCCGGTCGACGCGGAGGGGTTGCGCGCGGACGATGCCGACTGGGCCGAACGCACGCCGCGGCTCGTCTACACGACGCCGTCGAACCAGTTCCCGACCGGCGCGGTACTGTCGATCTCGCGCCGCCTCGCGCTGCTCGAGGCGGCACGCCGGCATCGCGCGTGGATCATCGAGGACGATTACGACAGCGAGTTTCGCCATACCGGCGAGCCGATAGGCGCGTTGCACGGGCTCGCGGCCGATTCGCCGGTCGTCTATCTCGGCTCGTTCAGCAAGACGATGTTCCCGGCGCTGCGGATCGGCTTCCTCGTGCTGCCCGACGCGTTGCTCGCAGCCGTGCGCGCCGTGCTGCCCGAAATGCTGCGCGGCGGCACGCGCCACGTGCAGCTCGCGCTGGCCGACTTCATCGAGACCGGCGAATACGGACGGCATCTCGGACGGATGCGCCGGCTGTATCGCGATCGGCGCCGGCTGCTGCTCGCCGCGCTCGGCGACGCGTTCAGCGTGCCGCACGAGGTCGAGGGCGGCCCGTGCGGATTGCATCTGACGCTGCGGCTGCCGGCGCGCTATCCCGACCGCGCGATCGTCGCGGCGGCGCGCGAGCACGGGATCGGGCCGTTTCCGCTGTCGGGTTTTTCGATCGCTACGGCGCCGGCCGACAACGGGCTCGTGCTCGGCTTCGGCAATACGTCGGCCGATGCGTTCGCACCGATGCTGCAGACGTTGTCGACGATCGCGCAGCGTATCGCGCAAGCGCCGCGCAGCGAGCCGGTTGCGTATGCAGACGATGAGCGGGGAGCCGGCGCTCGGTGAGCGTATGGTGCCGAGGCTATCGGCCGTTGCCGCCTACAAGACGTGCGATGCGCCGCGCAGCGCCGGCATGTCGTGCGCACGCTGCAGCGGACCCGTGCGTTTCGACAGCGCCCGACACTCAGCGCGCCGGTTCCGCGCGCACGATCCGGCGCGCGGCGGCCAGGCCCAACAGCAGCAGAACCGCCACATACGCGACGACCGCGCCCCACGCGCCGTGTTGCCAGAACGTGCCGCCGACCGAGCCGAGCACGCTCGATCCGACGTAATAGGCGAGCAGGTACAGCGACGCCGCATGCCCCTTCGACGCCCCGGCGAGATGCCCGACCCAGCCGCTCGCGACCGCATGCGCGACGAAGAAGCCGATCGTGATGAGCACGATCCCGACGATGATCGCCACGAGCGACGGCGACAGCGTCAGCGCGAGGCCCGCTGCGAAGACGAGAATGCCGCTGACGAGAACGGGCGCACGCCCGACGCGATCGGCGAGCGCGCCCGCGCTCGACGACGACACCATCCCGAACAGATACGCCGTGAAGATCAGCCCGCACGCGGTTGCGCTCAGGTCGAACGGCGGCGCGATCAGCCGGAAGCCGACGTAGTTGTACACGGTCACGAACGCGCCCATCACCAGGAAGCCGATCGCGAACACGAACGGCAGGCGTGGATGACGCAGTTGCGCGCTCCATAGCTGCAGGTGATGCCGCAGCTTCAGGTCGGTGCGTTTCACGAAGCGGCGCGACGGCGGCAGCAGCACGACGAACGCGATGGCGGCGGCGAGATCGACGACGCCGATCGTCAGCATCGCGGTGCGCCACGAAAAGTACTCTTCGAGCGCGCTCATCCCGATCCGGCCGATCATGCCGCCGAACGCGGTGCCGCCGACGTACAGCCCCATCGACAGACCGAGCCCTTCGGGCGCGATCTCCTCGGCGAGATACGCCATCGCGACGGCCGGCACGCCGCCGAGCGCGAAGCCTTCGAGTGCGCGCCACACCAGCAGCAGGTGCCAGCTCGGCGCAACGGCCGCCAGCAGGTTGAACAGCGCGGCGAGCGTCATCGACGCGAACATCGGCCCGCGCCGGCCGACGCGCTCCGACAGCGCGCCGGCGCACAGGATCGACACGGCCAGCATGCCGGTCGACAGCGACAGCGACAGCGAACTCGACGCCGCGCCGACATGGAATTCGCGCACGAACGCGGGCAGCAGCGGCTGCACGCAGTAGAGCAGCGAGAACGTCGCAAAGCCGGCCAGAAAGAGCGCCAGCGCGATGCGCAGGTAGGCGGCCGAGCGCGGCGACACGCCGGCAGGCAGCACATCGGGCGCGGTGGTCGCGCCGCGCGCCGCCGCAGGCGGGTTCGTAGAAGAAGGCATGAGATGCACTGAATGGGCTGGGGAGGCGGCCATTCTTGCGCATGGTCAAACATATGTCCAATATATGAAAGAAACCGTAGCGATATGTTTTGCATCTGGCTGCGGCCGCTCGTTGCGGCTGCATGTTCCCGTCCACCGTCGATCGCATTGCGCATGGAACTCAGGCATCTCCGCTACTTTCTGGCCGTCGCCGCCGCGTCGAACTTCACGAAGGCCGCGCAGGCGCTGGGCATCGGCCAGCCGCCGCTGAGCCAGCAGATCAGGGCGCTCGAGGACGAACTCGGCGTCGAGCTGTTCAAGCGAACCGCGCGCGGCGCCGAACTCACCGTTGCCGGCGAGGTGTTCGCGGAAGAGGCGCGGCGCGTGCTCGACGACGCCGAGCGTGCTGCCCGTGCGGCGAAGCGGGCGGCACGCGGCGAAATCGGGCAGCTGCGCGTCGGCTTCACCGGGACGGCGGCGTTCAATTCGAAAGTCGCCGACCTGATCCGCCGCTTTCGCGAGGCGTTTCCGGATACCGAGCTGACGCTGCTGGAGGCGACCTCCGGCGTGCTGTTCGACGCGCTCGAAGCTGGCCGGCTCGACGTCGGGATCGTGCGTCCGGAGCGCCGCATCGCCGATACGCTGCACGCCGCGGACTGGGACGAGGAGCCGATGTTCGTCGCGCTGCCGGTCGCGCATCGGCTCGCGCGGCGCCGTCGGATCGAGCTTGCCGAACTCGCCGACGAGGCGTTCGTGCAGGTGCCGCGCGAAGCGGGCAGCGCGCTGTTCGACGACATCGTCGCCGCCTGCAATGCCGCCGGCTTCCAGCCGCGCATGGCGCAGCCCGCACCGCAGATCGCGTCGGCGGTGACGCTCGTCGCGGCCGGACTCGGCGTGTCGATCGTGCCGATGGCGATCACGCAGGTGCAGGTCGCGGGCGTCGTCTATCGGCCGGTGGCCGACGACGGCCTGCGCGCGCGGCTCGCGATCGCCTCGCGACGCGACGCGCAGTCGCCGGTGGTGCGCAACTTTCTCGCGTTGGCGTGGTAGCCGGCGTGCCGCGACGCGTTGGCAGAATTGGCATCGACTCGCGGCTGCCTGCACGCCGTGCACCGTGCAGTGAATATGCCGATTGACGAACAGGCGAGTTTGTCCGGAACGAATGCCGTCGCGGTTGCGGCGCGGCGCGCGCCGCCCGCATCCGGGTTTCGATGCGTAGGTCCGCGACGCGGCGTGGACTATAAATGGAGACGTGTACCGGTGCTTGTCGGGCGTACGCGCGTGCCGCGCGGGTCCGCGCCGCGATCGCCCGGGGGAGGTGCACCGTGGTTCGCCAGACGCTTGCTCGCGCCGTGCTTCACGGCGCGTTGATCGGCGCCGTATTCGCGTGGTCGTGCGCGCCGTCGCCGCTCGTTGCCGGGACCGTCGCGGCGCCGCGCACGCCGCCCGGCATGAAGGTCAGGACGGCCGCGCCGCCGTATTCGATGCCGGTCGATTTCCCCGCGATCGTCGATCGCTACGGGCCGGCCGTCGTGACCGTCTCGACGGCCGCGGCGGAGCCGCAATCCGGCGGCCCGTCGTTCATGGAACTCGATCCCGACGATCCGCTCGCCGCATTCTTTCGCCGCGCAGCGCCGCCGCCGGCCGCGCCACGCGCGCAGACGCCGGCGCAGCCTTCCGATGCGTTGCCGCGCGCGATCGCCGGCAGCGGGTCGGGTTTCATCGTGAGCGCCGACGGGCTGATCCTGACGTCCGCGCACGTGGTGGCCGATGCGACCGACGTGACGGTGCGGCTGGCCGATCGCCGGATGCTCAAGGGCACGGTGCTGGCCGTCGATCCGCAGAGCGACGTCGCGGTGCTGCACGTCGACGCGACGAAGCTGCCGGTCGTGCGTCTCGGCGACTCGTCGCGGGTGCGCGCCGGCGAACCGGTGATGACGATCGGCGCGCCGGACGGCGCGGGCAATACGGTCACGGCCGGCATCGTCAGCGCGACGTCGCATCTGTTGCCGGACGGCGGCGCGTTTCCGTTCTTCCAGACCGACATCGCGGTGAACCACGACAACTCCGGCGGCCCGGTGTTCAACCGCGCGGGCGACGTGATCGGGATCGCGATGCAGGTCTACACGGACGCCGATCGCTACGCGAGCACGACGTTCGCGATTCCGATCGCGCTCGCCGTGAAGGTGCGCGCGCAAGTACAGGCGCAGATGCGCAGCAATGCGCAGGCGCAGCGCGCGGCGTCGGGGGATGGGGCGGGCAATGGGTCGGCTAATGGATCGGCTAATGCACTGGGTGTGGACGTGCAGGATGTCGGCGTCGGACTCGCGGCCGCGTTCGGGTTGCCGCGCGCGGCGGGCGCGCTCGTGAACACCGTCGATCCCGGCTCACCGGCCGCGTTGGCCGGCGTGAAGCCGGGCGACGTGATCGTGAAGTTCGGCGACCGGCCGATCGGCCGCGCGGCGGAGTTGAACGATCTGGCCGCGGCGTTGCCGGCGGGCGGGAAGGCGACGCTGCGGGCGATCCGCAATCGCGTGCCGAAGACGCTGGTGGTCACGGGCGCGGCCACGGGCGCCGACGACGCGATCGACGACGCGGCGTCGGCAGGCGTGCCAGGTGCTACGGGGCCGGTCGGCGCCGCCGGTGCGACGGCGCTGACGGTGGCCGCCGCGCGGCCGGCCGACGGCGGCGATCGGCTCGGACTGACGATGCATCCGCTGAGCGACGCGGAACGCCGATCGACCGGGCTCGCCGTCGGAATGATGGTGGATGCGGTGCACGGGCCGGCTGCGCGCGCCGGCATCCGGCCCGGCGACGTGGTGCTCGAACTCAACGATACGTTGCTCGAAACGCCGGAAGACGTGCCGGCGCTGGAAGCGCACGGCGGCAACGCGATCGCGGTGCTGATCCAGCGCGACAACGCGCGCAGATTCGTGTCGGTGCGGGCGCGGTAGTGCGTTGACCGCCAAGCGGTCGAGCAACTAACATCGTTCGACATCGCTGCCCGCGATTCGGGCATTCGGAGCCATACGGAATGAACGCGGCAATCTTTTTCGTAGTAGTACACAGGCGCAGGGTCCGGTAGCGGCATCGCGCCGGCACCCATGCGCCCCCGACTTGCTCGGGGGCTTTTTTTGCATCGCGCACGGCCGCACGGCGCATGTGCGGGAGGGCATCCACTTGCAACCAGACCTGTCGAACGCTTCGGCCGCCGCGGCGCCGCGATATGCGACGTTGATCGCGCTGTGCGTGCTCTCGGTGCTGCCGTTGAGCTTGTTTCTGCCGTCGTTGCCCGCGATCGCGCGCGAACTGCGCGCCGACTACGCGCTGGTCGCCCTTTCCGTCGCCGGCTACGCGGCCGTCGCCGCAGCGCTGGAGTTCGTCATGGGGCCGCTGTCCGACCGGTTCGGGCGCCGGCCCATCGTGCTGCTGAGCGTAGGGGCGTTCACGTTCGGCTCGCTCGGTTGTGCGCTCGCAACCGACATTCGCGTGTTTCTCGCTTGCCGTCTGCTGCAGGCCGCGATTACGTCCGTCTACCCGGTGTCGATGGCGACGATTCGCGACACCGGCGGGGGCGAGCATGCGGCCGGGCGGATCGGCTATGCGGCGATGGCGGCGGCGTTCGCGCCGATGATCGGGCCGACGCTGGGCGGCGTGCTCGATCAGACCGTCGGCTGGCGCGCGAGCTTCGGGCTGCTCGCCGCAGCCGGCATTGCGCTGCTCGGCTGGTGTGCGGCCGATCTCGTCGAGACGCATTCGCCCCACGTCCGGACGCTCGCGCAACAGCTGCGCGCGTATCCGGCACTGCTGCGCGCGCGTCGGTTCTGGGCCTATGCGCTTTGCATGGCGTTTTCCACCGGCGCGTTCTATGCGTTCCTGGCCGGTGCGCCGCTCGCCGCCAAAGTGGTGTTCGGTATCCCGCCCGTGCAAATCGGCTTGTGCATGGGTGTGGTCACGGCCGGCTTCATATGCGGCAGCTTCGTCGCTGCGCGACGCGCACACCGGCATGCGCTTGCGACGACGATCCTGTGCGGGCGCGCGGTCGCCTGCATGGGGCCGGCGATCGCGCTTGCATTGTTGCTCGGCGGCGTGACGCATCCGCTTGCATGGTTCGGCCCGTGCGTCTTGATCGGCGTCGGAAACGGGCTGTCGAATCCGGCGGCGCACGCGGGCGCGATGGCGGTACGGCCGGATCTGGCGGGCAGCGCATCGGGGCTGGCCGGCGCCGCGACCATCGCCGGCGGCGCCGCGCTCGCGTCGTTGACCGGCGCCGTCCTGACCACCGGCAATGCGGCGTATGCGCCGCTCGCGATGATGTCGCTGTCGACGCTCATCGCGTTGGCGGCGGCAATGTGCATCCGGGCCTTCGATGCCCGCGCGTGAGTCATGTGCGCCGCCGCGCGCGGCCGGCGCGCCGATCGGGCGCAATGTGCGCGCCGTGCCGACCGGAGCCAAACGACGCGACGCGCAGCCGTTCCCGCCGGCGCCCGCGCATTGCCACTACAGCCGTTACGGCTTCGCGCCGACCACGAACTCGAACGTCGCGACGCCGTCCACCCCGCCCGTCACGCGATCGCCCGGCTGCAGCGCGCCCACGCCGGCCGGCGTGCCGGTGAAGATCAGGTCGCCGGCCTTCAACGCGACCGAGCGCGACACGTAGGCGATCACGTCGGGCACGGCCCAGATCATGTCGGCGAGATCGCCTTGCTGACGCGTGTCGCCGTTCACCGCGAGCCAGATCCGCCCGCTCGCCGGGTGGCCGGTCGCGCTCGCGGCGCGCAGCGGGCTCATCGGCCCCGACGCGTCGAAGCCCTTCGCCCAGTCCCACGGGCGGCCCAGCTTCTTGGCTTCGGCCTGCAGGTCGCGACGCGTGAGGTCGACGCCGACGCCGTAACCCCACACGTGCGACAGCGCGTCGGCCGGCTCGATCGAGCGGCCGTCCTTGCCGATCGCGACGACCAGCTCGATCTCGTGATGGAGGTCGTTCGTCAGCGGCGGATACGGGACGGTGCCGGCGGCCGGCACGACCGCATCGGCCGGCTTCGTGAAGAAGAACGGCGGTTCGCGGTCGGGATCGGCGCCCATTTCCCGCGCGTGGTCGGCGTAGTTGCGGCCCACGCAGAACACGCGGCGTACCGGAAAGCGCGCGGACGATTGATCGACTTCGACGGAAGGACGCTCGGGAGCGTCGATGACGTATGCGGACATCGGATGGCCTCGTTCGAATGGAAGACGGATACCGGCCGCCACCCGACGGCGGCGGCCCGGCATGCCTGCAACGATACCGGAGCGCCGCGCGCCGCGATGCGACGCAACTGCGCTTTAACCGGACAAATCTACGCGTCCGCGGCCGGCGCCGCGTCGGTTGCATCGGCCGCATCGGCCGCGCCGACTGCATCGGGCAGCGCGGCGTTCGCGTCGCGGTACGCCTTCGGCGACACGCCGACGCGCGCGCGAAAGCGCCGCGCGAAATACCCTTCGTCGCGGAAGCCGACTGCACGGGCGATGTCCGCGATGCGCCGGCTCGTATGCGCGAGCAGCGATTGCGCGAGCGCGATCCGGCGCTCGGTCACTAGATCGGTGAAGGTGCTGCCGGTCTCCTTGCGCACCAGATGCGCGAGGTAGTTCGGCGACAGGAACGCGGCCTCGGCGGTGGCCGCAAGCGTCAGGTCTTCGCGCGTGAGGTTGGCGCGCACATGGCGCAGCACGCGTGCGAGCGCGTCGCGCCGGCCCGCGCGCTGGGCGCCGCGCTGCGCGAGCTTGTCGAGCGCGCCGGCGTACTGCGTGCAGACGAGCCCGATCAGCTGCAGCAGATAGCCGCGCAGCAGCGTGGTCGACCCGAAGGTGCGGACCCGGTCGGCGTCGAGCATGCACAGCGCGAGGCGGCGTGCTTCGTCGAACGCGTCGCCGGTCAGGATGAAGTCGAGATGCTCCTGGAAGCGAAACGGCGTCAGTTCGGGGACGCGGTGCGCGGGCACGTCCTCGAGATCGAGCGGATCGACGTCGAGATCGGTGCGCAGGAACGCCTGGCTGAAGTTGATCACGATGAAGTGAGCGCCTTCCGGATGCGGAATCAGGTGTTCGCGATGCGGCAGAACGAACGCGAGCGCGCCGCGCGGAAACGGCCGCGTGACGCCGCCGATCCGCTGCTCGGTGTCGCCGCCGAGATTGAACTGGATCTGGAAGTAGGTGTGCCGGTGCGGTTCGGTGATCGCCTGGCGCGACGCCTGATCGCGGATGTAGAAATCGAGCCGGTCGCTGCGTTCGGGCATCCCGTACAGGCGCGGCGGGGCGGAGGAGGGCATGAAGAATTCGGCTGGTCGAGACGCGGTTGAGCCGCGATGGTACAGCGAACCGGGCGCCGCCGGAATCGGCGGGCGCCGGGCGACGGCTCCGCGGGGCGGCTCGACGCTTCGCGCCTCGCTGCACCGGATCGGCTATGCGTCCGGATGGAAGCCGAGATAGCGCACGCGCGGGCCGGCAAGCGCGGCGGCGCTGCGGCTCGCCGCGCCCACCGCCGCGAGCGCGTCGATCGTGGCGGTGCGATTCGACGTCAGCGTCCACGCCGCCGCTTGCGCGTCGTCGGCGGCCGGCGCAGCGCCCACGGCCGTCAGCGCGGCGAGCAGCGCATCCGCGGGCGGCGCATGAACCGCGAAGCCCTCGTTCGCGACGGCCGCCGTATCGATGGCGAGCATCTCGCACAGCCGCGCCCGCAGCGGCGTCTCGATCTCGCTCGCCGTTCGCGAACGTGCGACGTGCTCGGCCGTCGCCGCGTCGACGAGCGTGCCGCCGCGGAGCAGCGGCGCCTGCTGCCATGCGTCCGACGGGCATTGCTTGCCGGGCGGCGCGAGCGGCACGAACGGGTTGACTTCGGCCGGGTAGATGCGGCATACGAGCGGCCGATCGTCGTAGATCCCGCAGCGGAGGTCGTCGCGCAGGTTCGGGCACGGCCCGGCATGCGATGCGACGAGCACGGCCGTCACGCGCAGCGGCAGCGCACCGCTCGAGGCGGGCGTCGAGCGCGCCCGCTTGTACGCGGCGAACGCGTTGCCGGCCTCGGGCTCCTCGAGCCACGGCATCGCGTCGCACAGCAGTTCGACGTGGCCGCCGCGGCGCAGCCACGCGATCGCTTCGTCGATCGTCAACGGAATGCGCAGGTCGCGGCAGCAGCCGCCGCAGCCGGTGCACGCGAAATCGAGGTCGGCTGGCGTGTCGTTCATGCGCATGTGTCGGGTGCCGCGTTCAAGCGGGAAAGGATGGCGCCGCAGCCGGCGGCCCGGTTCATGCGTCGCGCGCCAGCAGCGGCGCAACGCGCCGGCGCAGCTCGGGCACGACCTCGGCGTCGAACCACGGATGATGCTTGAACCACCCCTGGTTGCGCGGCGACGGATGCGGCAGCGGCAGCACACCGGGCCCGTAGTCGCGCCACGCTTGCACGGTGTCGGTCAGCGTCGCCTTGCGCGCGTCGCGCAGAAAATGCCGCTGCGCATACTGGCCGATCAGCAGCGTCAGCCGGATCGACGGCAATTCGGCCAGCAGCCGGTCGAGCCACAGCGCCGCGCATTCCGGCCGCGGCGGGTTGTCGCCGCTCGCGCCGCGGCCGGGATAGCAGAAGCCCATCGGCACGATCGCGAAGCGCGTCGCGTCGTAGAACGTGTCGGCATCGACGCCGAGCCAGTCGCGCAGCCGCTTGCCGCTCGCATCGTCCCACGGGATGCCGCTCGCATGGACGCGCGCGCCGGGAGCCTGGCCGACGATCAGCACGCGCGCGTCGCGATGGGCGCGCAGCACCGGGCGCGGCCCGAGCGGCAGCTCGGCTTCGCATGCGCGGCACGCGCGGATTTCGGTGAGCAGCACGTCGAGCGACGTGCGCGTTCGTTTCGGCATCGATTCGGGAACGGGGACGGAGTGGCGATACGGGTACAGCGGTACGGGCATTGGGCGCCCGCGCATCGCGCTGGGCGGCGGGCCGGCCGCCGCCGCATCTCCGCGGAGGGAGTCAGCGGCCGGCCGTACCGTCTTCGGCGACGGCAGCATCATACAACGCCGTCTGCGCGATCGCCGCGGCGATCTGCGCGTCGTCCTGCGTGCCCTCGAGCATGCCCCAGCGCCGGTATTGCGACAGGAACCACCGCGCCTCCTGCGGATCCGGCCGGTTCACGCCGCCGCCATCGTGGAAGCGGATCGGCAGCGGCGGCTGCGCGAACGGGCCGGCGCCGTAGTCGCCGAGCAGGCGCGGCGCGATCAGGCGGGCCGGCACGCCGAGCGCGTCGGGCGATGCGAGCCAGTCGGCGGCGTCGCGGCGGTGCGCCGGGTCGTCGAGCCACGCGCACGCATCGACGACGGTGCGGATCAGCGCGCGCGCGGTCGCCGGATACAGCGCGCCGAAATCGCGCCGCGTCGCCAGCACCTTCTCCGGATGATCGGGCCAGATCTCGCTGGTGACGGCGACGGTGCGGCCCGCGCCGCAGGCCTCGGCCACCGCGTGCCACGGCTCGCCGGCGCAGAAGCCGTCGAGTTCGCCGCCCGCGAGCGCGGCGACCATCTCGGGCGGCGGGATCACGACGCTGCGCACGTCGCGCAGCGGATCGACGCCGTGCGACGCGAGCCAGTGGTTCAGCCACATCGCGTGCGTGCCGGTCGGGAAGGTCTGCGCGAGCAGCGGCTTGCGGCCGAGCGTCGCGAACGCGGCGCGGACGTCGCCGCTGGCGCGGTAGGCGTCGGCGAGGCCGCGCGCGAACGTGATCGCCTGGCCGTTGCGGTTCAGCACCATCAGCGCGGCCATGTCGGCCTGCGGGCCGCCGATGCCGAGCTGCAGCCCGCAGACGAGCCCGTACAGCGCGTGCGCGGCGTCGAGTTCGCCGCTCAGCAGCTTGTCGCGCACGGCGGCCCACGACGGCTGGCGGTGCAGCTCGAGCGTCAGCCCGTGGCGCGCGCCGAGATTCAGGCGCTGCGCGACGATCAGCGGGGCCGCATCGCTCAACGCGACGAAACCGAGACGAAGATGCGCGCGTTCGGGCGCGGCGGGAATCGGAGGGTTCATGGTGGTCATTGTGAAGGCGCGTCGAGCAGTTGCCGCGCGACGTCGACGATGCGCAGCCCCTGATCCATCGCGCGCTTGCGCAGCTGCGCGTAAGCATCGTGTTCGGACAGGCTGCGCCTGTCCATCAGCAGGCGTTTCGCGCGATCGATCAGCTTGCGTTCGGCCAGCTCGCGCTCGACGTCGGCGAGCCGGCGACGCAGCGCATCGTCGTGGGAGAAGCGCGCGAGCGCGACTTCGAGAATCGGCGCGAGGCGCTCGGCCGACAGCCCTTCGACCAGATAGGCGCTGACGCCGGCGCCGACGGCCGCATGAATCAGCGCCTGGTCGGCGTCGTGGCTGAACATCAGCACGGGGCGCGGCGCGGTCGCATGCATCACGGCCAGTTGCTCGAGCGTGTCGCGCGACGGCGAATCGGTATCGATGATCACGACGTCGGGGCGCTGCTCTTCGACGGCGGCAGGCAGGCGCGCCGGCGTCGCGACGTCGTTGAGCATCTCGTAGCCGAGGCGTGCGAGCGCGTCGCCGAGCTCGCCGATCGGCTTGTCGGTATCGGTGACGAGCAGCACGCGCAGGCGGGCGGGCGGAACGGACGAACTCATGACGCGAACGGGGACGGACGGGCTTCGGTGCAACGGTTGAATGGATCAGCCGACGTGCGCGCGGAACTCGCCGCAGCGGACGCGTCGAGCGCGTCGGGCAAGCCGCACCGGCAGCCGGCGCGAGCGCGCCTGCCGTGAGCGCAATGGTGATGCGGACGATGCCGCGCGGCGCAGCCCATCACGCGGCCCACGACATCGGTGCGGCTGCGGTGTCGGGATCGGTGTCGGTGCGCTGCGCGCACGCTGCACCGATCGCGCCGCCCACGAGGATCACGGCCGGGCTGCCGAGCCGCGCGTCGTCGATGCCGCGCGCGAGGCCGCCGAGCGTGCCGGTCCAGCGGCGTTCGTGCGGCGTGCCGGCCCATTGCACGGCGGCGGCCGGCGTCGCGGCGGGCAGCGCGGCGAGCAGGCCCGTCGCGATGCTGTCGACGCGGCTCATGCCCATATAGATCGCGAGCGTGGTGCCGGTGGCCGCCAGCGCGGCCCAGTCGGGCTCGCCGTGATCCTGGCGGTGCGCGGTGACGAACGTGACGCCCTGGCAATGTTCGCGGTGCGTGAGCGAGATGCCGAGGCTCGCGGCGGCCGCGAACCCCGACGAGATGCCGTTGACGATCTCGACCGGGATCGCGGCGGCGCGCAGCGTCGCGAGCTCCTCGCCGGCGCGGCCGAACAGCAGTGCGTCGCCGCCTTTCACGCGCACGACGTGCGCGCCGCGCAGCGCGTAGCGACGCATCAGTTTCTCGATGAACGCCTGCGGCGTGGAGCGGCAGCCGCCGCGCTTGCCGACGCGGATCACGCGCGCCTGCGGCGCAAGCTCGACGATGCCCGGCGCGACGAGATCGTCGAGCAGCAGCACGTCGGCGGCGGCCAGCGCCTTCGCGGCCTTCAGGGTGAGCAGATCGGGGTCGCCGGGCCCGGCGCCCAGCAGCGTGACTTTTCCAGTCGTCATGTCGTGTTCCTGTGCCGCATGCGGCGGCGATAACGCGTTGTTGCTCGCGGCGGCGGGCGGTCGAGGCGACCACGGCGTCCCGCCGTGCCGAGCACGGGCTGGACGCCGTTGTCCACGTCGGTTCTGCCGGCCCCGCCTGGATCGGCCGGGACGGCATGGGGGAAAGACCGCCCACCGGCGCCGTTGCCGGTGTCGATAACGGATTCAGCAATAAACGGGCCAAGCGTCGCGTCGCGGCCCGCGCCCGCGGCGACGTGCGGCGCACGACGCCAGCGTGGCACGCGAACGCATGCACTCGCATGCGGCGGCGCCCCGCATGCGATGCCCGCACCACGTGCATCGCGACGCACCGGCACGCACCGTGACGTCGCACGGCGATAGTGCTGCAGCGCACCACATCTGTGCCGCGATGCCTCCCGACATATCGCGGCCGATTCCGCGCAAGACGGCCGACGGCGCCCGGCGAGCCTTGTACGACAGGGCGCTCGCGGAGATTTCGGGTGGCATGGCACGCCGCTTGCGTTAGCTGGCTCGGGCGAATCAACGGCGATTCGTCCGCAGTACCGAATACTGACGCGCCCGGCAACGGGCTTCATGGGCAACGGCGTCCTACACATCGGGTCTCGACGAGATCGGATGTGCAGGACGCCGTTTTTCGTTTGGCGGATGACATGACCGACAAAGCTACCCGTATCGATCTCTTCAGCTTCCGCAGCGCGCCGATGCGTGCGTTCCACATGACGTGGATGGCGTTTTTCGTGTGCTTCTTCGCGTGGTTCGCGTGTGCGCCGTTGATGCCGCTGATCTCGCGCGAATTCCATCTCACCGCGGCGCAGGTCGCGAACATCAACATCGCCGCGGTGGCCGCGACCATCGCGGTGCGGCTGCTGGTCGGCCCGCTGTGCGACCGCTTCGGCCCGCGCCGCGTGTACGTCGGCCTGCTGCTGCTCGGCGCGATCCCCGTGTTCGCGGTGTCGTTCGTGCACGACTACCTGTCGTTCCTGATCTGCCGGCTCGGCATCGGCGCGATCGGCGCCGGCTTCGTGATCACGCAGTACCACACGTCGGTGATGTTCGCGTCGAACGTGGTCGGCACCGCGAACGCGACGACGGCCGGCTGGGGCAACGCGGGCGCAGGCGCGACGCAGGCGATGATGCCGCTGCTCGTCGCGGCCGGCCTGCTGCTCGGCTTCGGCGACGACGCGTCGTGGCGCATCGCGCTCGTCGTGCCGGGCATCGCGATGCTCGCGATGGCGTGGGCGTACTGGCGCTTCACGCAGGACTGCCCGCAAGGCGACTTCGTCGCGCTGCGCAAGCAGGGCGTGACGGTCGACAGCGGCAAGAAGGGCGGCTGGGCGAGCTTCTTCGCCGCGTGCGGCAACTATCGCGTGTGGATGCTGTTCGTCACCTACGGCGCGTGTTTCGGCGTCGAGGTGTTCATCCACAACATCGCCGCGCTGTACTACGTCGACCACTTCAAGCTGTCGCTGAAGGACGCCGGCTTCGCGGTCGGCCTGTTCGGGCTGCTCGCGCTGTTCGCCCGCGCGCTCGGCGGCTGGCTGTCGGACCGGATCGCCGCGCGGCGCAGCCTCGACGTGCGCGCGACGCTGCTGTGCGCGCTGATCATCGGCGAAGGGCTCGGGCTCTTGTGGTTCTCGCATGCGCAAGGCATCGGCATGGCGCTCGTCGCGATGCTGACGTTCGGCCTCTTCACGCACATGGCATGCGGCGCGACCTATGCGCTCGTGCCGTTCATCGACCGCCGCGCGCTCGGCGGCGTCGCGGGGATCGTCGGCGCGGGCGGCAACGTCGGCGCGGTGGCCGCGGCGTTCCTGCTGAAGGGCGTCGGCGACGTGCAGCACGCGCTGAGCCTGCTCGGGCTCGTCGTCACCGCGACGGCGCTGTGCGCGATGGCCGTGCGCTTCAGCGCAGAACACAAGGCACGCGAGGCCGAGCTGCGCGACCGCGCGCTGGCCACCGCGAATGCCGCGAACTGATCGACCGAGGGAAACGTCATCATGAAACTGATCGTCATCGGCCACGGGATGGTCGGCCACAAGCTGCTCGAATGCCTCGCCGCGCAAGCGGACGCGGCCGGCACGCTGCAGGTCACGGTGCTCGGCGAGGAGCCGCGCCCGGCTTACGACCGCGTGCACCTGTCGGAATTCTTCGCGGGCAAGTCGGCCGACGACCTGTCGCTGGTCGAGCCCGGCTTCTTCGAACGGCATCGGCAGTTCGACCTGCGGCTGAACGCGCGCGTCGCGTCGATCGACCGCGCCGCGCATACGGTCACGCTCGCATCCGGCGCAACGCTCGCGTACGACAAGCTGGTGCTCGCGACCGGCTCGCGGCCGTTCGTGCCGCCGGTGCCCGGCCACGAGCGTGACGGCTGCTTCGTGTACCGGACCATCGAGGATCTCGAAGCGATGCAGGCGCGCGGCGCGCACGCGACGCGCGGCGTGGTGGTCGGCGGCGGGCTGCTCGGCCTCGAATGCGCGAAGGCGTTGCGCGACATGGGGCTCGACACGCACGTCGTCGAATTCGCGCCGCGGCTGATGGCGGTGCAGGTCGACGACGGCGGCGGCCGGATGCTGCGCGCGAAGATCGAGTCGCTCGGCGTGACCGTGCATACGGGCAAGAACACGCTGGAGATCGTCGACGGCGAGCAGCACGCGCACCGGATGGCGTTCGCCGACGGCTCGCATCTCGATGCCGACATGATCGTGTTCTCGGCCGGCATCCGCGCGCGCGACGAACTCGCGCGCGCATGCGGCCTCGACATCGGCCCGCGCGGCGGCGTCGCGATCGACGACGCATGCCGCACGAGCGACGCCGACATCTATGCGATCGGCGAGTGCGCGGCGTGGAACGGCATGGTGTACGGCCTCGTCGCGCCCGGCTACGACATGGCGCGCGTGGTGGCGAAGCAGCTGGGCGGCAAGATGACCGATGCGGCCGATGCCGCATTCGCTGGCGCCGACATGAGCACCAAGCTGAAGCTGATGGGCGTCGACGTGGCGAGCATCGGCGACGCGCACGGCGCGACGGCCGGCAGCCGCACCTACCAGTACGCGGACGAGCGCCGCCAGGTCTACAAGAAGCTGGTGGTGTCCGACTGCGGCAAGTTCCTGCACGGCGCGGTGATGGTGGGCGATGCGACGGAATACGGCACGCTGCTGCAGATGATGCTGAACCGCATCGAGCTGCCGGCGCAGCCCGAGTTCCTGATCCTGCCGTCGTCGGACGGCGCGGCGAAGCCCGCGCTCGGCGTCGACGCGCTGCCGGACGGCGCGCAGATCTGCTCGTGCAACAACGTGTCGAAGTCGCAGATCTGCGCGGCGGTGGCCGACGGCGCGACGAGCCTCGGCGCGCTGAAGTCGTGCACGGGCGCGGGTACGTCGTGCGGCGGCTGCGTGCCGCTCGTCACGCAGATCATGAAGGCCGAGATGAAGAAGCAGGGCCTCGCGGTCAACAACCATCTGTGCGAGCACTTCGCGCATTCGCGCCAGGAGCTGTTCCATCTGATCCGCGTCGAGCGCATCACGACGTTCGACGAACTGCTGCACAAGCACGGTCGCGGCCTCGGCTGCGACGTGTGCAAGCCGGCCGTCGCCGGCATCCTCGCATCGTGCTTCAACGAGTTCGTGCTGAAGAAGGAGCATGCGGGGCTGCAGGACTCGAACGACTACTACCTCGCGAACATCCAGCGCGACGGCACGTACTCGGTCGTGCCGCGCATGGCGGGCGGCGAGGTGACGCCGGAAGGGCTGATCGCCGTTGGCCAGGTCGCGAAGAAGTACGGCCTGTACACCAAGATCACCGGCGGCCAGCGCGTCGACCTGTTCGGCGCGCGCGTCGAACAGCTGCCGTCGATCTGGGAGGAACTGATCGCGGCCGGCTTCGAATCGGGCCACGCCTACGGCAAGGCGGTGCGCACGGTGAAGTCGTGCGTCGGCTCGACGTGGTGCCGCTACGGCGTCGACGATTCGGTCGGCCTCGCGATCGACATCGAAAACCGCTACAAGGGCCTGCGCGCGCCGCACAAGATCAAGTTCGGCGTATCGGGCTGCACGCGCGAATGCGCGGAAGCGCAGGGCAAGGACGTCGGCATTATCGCGACCGAGAAGGGCTGGAACCTGTACGTATGCGGCAACGGTGGGATGAAGCCGCGCCATGCCGAGCTGCTCGCCTCCGACCTCGATCGCGCCACGCTGATCCGCTACATCGACCGCTTCCTGATGTTCTACGTGCGCACCGCCGACCGGCTGCAGCGCACCAGCGTGTGGCGCGACAACCTCGAAGGCGGGCTCGACTACCTGATCGATGTGGTCGTGCACGACCGGCTCGGGATCGCGGCCGAGCTCGAGGCCGACATGCAGCACGTGGTCGACACCTACGAATGCGAATGGAAGAAGGCCGTCACCGATCCCGAGACGCGCAAGCGCTTCCGCCACTTCGTGAACAGCGATGCGCCCGACACGACCATCGCGTTCGTCGAGACGCGCGGCCAGATCCGCCCCGCGACGCCCGACGAGCGCCCCGGCGGCAAGCCGGTCGCGATCCCGGTCGTCGCGGAACCCGCCACCGTCTGAGCTGGCCGACGCCAGCGCCTCATTCAAGGAGCCCATCATGAACGATCGTCTTCCGCTGTCCTGGACCCGCGTATGCCCGCTCGACGACATCGTGCCGAACACGGGCGTGTGCGCGCTCGTCAACGGCGAGCAGGTCGCCGTGTTCCACGTCGCGCACGCCGAAGCCGGCGGCGTGTTCGCGATCGACAACGTCGATCCGGTGTCGCAGGCCGCGGTGATGTCGCGCGGGTTGATCGGCAGCCTAGGCGAGCGCATCGTCGTCGCGTCGCCGTTGTACAAGCAGCATTTCGATCTGCGGACCGGCGAATGCCTCGAAGCACCCGACAAATCGGTGAGCGCCTATCCGTCGCGGGTCGAGGACGGTTTCGTGTGGATCGCCGCCTGAACGTCACGGAGCACGCATGAGCGCCACCCCCGTCAAGAGCGTGTGCCCGTACTGCGGCGTCGGCTGCGGCATGGTGCTGCACGTCGAGGCTGACGAAGTCGTCAAGGTGTCCGGCGACTCCGAGCATCCGACCAACTTCGGGCGGCTGTGCACGAAGGGCTCGTCCGCGCACGTCGCGCTGCGCCGCTCCGGGCGGCTCGATCGCGCGTTCGTGCGGCGCGCCCGCGAGGACGACCTCGTCCCGTTGCCGGCCCGCGACGCGATCGCCGAGACCGCGCGCCGGCTGCGCGCGGTGCTCGACGCGCACGGGCCGGACGCGCTGTCGTTCTATGTGTCGGGGCAGATGTCGATCGAGGCGCAGTACCTCGTGAACAAGCTCGCGAAGGGCTTCGTCGGCACCAACAACATCGAGTCGAACTCGCGGCTGTGCATGGCGAGCGCGAGCACCGGCTACAAGCAGTCGCTGGGCGCGGACGGTCCGCCCGGTTCGTACCAGGATTTCGATCGCGCGAACCTGTTCTTCGTGATCGGCGCGAACATGGCCGACTGCCATCCGATCCTGTTCCTGCGGATGATGGATCGCGTGAAGGCCGGCGCGAAGCTGATCGTCGTCGATCCGCGCCGCACCGGCACGGCCGACAAGGCCGACCTGTTCCTGCAGATCCGGCCCGGCACCGATCTCGCGCTGCTCAACGGGCTGCTGCATCTGCTGCACGCGAACGGCCGCACCGACGCCGCGTTCATCGACGCGCATACCGAGGGCTGGGACGCGATGCCCGCGTTCCTCGCCGACTACACGCCGGAGCGCGTCGCCGAGATCACCGGCCTTGCGCCGGACGACCTCCGCACGGCCGCGCAGTGGATCGGCGATGCGCCGGAATGGACGAGCTGCTGGACGATGGGGCTCAACCAGAGCACGCACGGCGTGTGGAACACCAATGCGATCTGCAACCTGCATCTCGCGACCGGCAAGATCTGCCGGCCCGGCAGCGGGCCGTTCTCGCTGACCGGCCAGCCGAACGCGATGGGCGGCCGCGAGATGGGCTACATGGGCGCCGGCCTGCCGGGCCAGCGCTCGGTGGCGTCCGACGACGACCGCCGGTTCGTCGAAAACCTGTGGCGCGTGCCGGCCGGCACGCTGCGCCAGGAGACCGGCAGCGGCACGGTCGACCTGTTCGAGCGGATGGCGGCCGGCGACATCAAGGCGTGCTGGATCATCTGCACGAACCCGGTCGCGACGGTGCCGAACCGGCAGAACGTGATCGCGGGGCTGCAGGCGGCGGAGCTGGTGATCGCGCAGGACGCGTTCCTCGACACCGAAACCAACCGTTATGCGGACATCCTGCTGCCCGGCGCGCTGTGGGCCGAGGGCGACGGCGTGATGGTCAACTCCGAGCGCAACCTGACGCTGATGCGCGCGGCGGTGGCGGCGCCGGGCGACGCGCTGCCGGACTGGCGCATCGTCGCGGAAGTCGCGCGCGCGATGGGCTTCGGCGCGGCGTTCGACTATGCGTCGGCGGCCGACGTGTTCGACGAGATCGTGCGGTTCTCGAACCCGGCGACCGGCTACGACCTGCGCGGCGCGAGCCATGCGGCGCTGCGCGACGGGCCGGTGCAATGGCCGGTTGCACTGGGCGCCGCGCGCGAGCGGCATCCGATCCGCTATCTGAACGACGGCGTGAGCCAGACGCTGCGGCCGGCGGCCGACGGCGGCGCCGCGCCGCGCATCGCGTTCCCGACGTCGTCGGGCCGCGCGCGCTTCTTCGCGCGACCGCACGTCGCGCCGGCCGAGTTGCCCGACGACACGTTCCCAATCGTGCTGAACACCGGCCGCCTGCAGCATCAGTGGCACACGATGACGAAGACGGGCAAGGTCGCGATGCTGAACAAGCTGAACCCGCGTCCGTTCGTCGAACTTCATCCGGACGATGCGCGCGCGCTCGGCATCGCCGCGAAGGACAGCGTCGAGATCCGCTCGGCGCGCGGCCGCGCGGTGCTGCCGGCCGTCGTGACCGAACGCGTGCTGCGCGGCAACTGCTTCGCGCCGATGCACTGGAACGACGTGTACGGCGACGAGCTGTGCATCAACGCGGTGACGAACGACGCGATCGACGCGGAATCGCAGCAGCCCGAACTGAAATACTGCGCGGTCGCATTGACGCGCGCGGACACCAACGCGTTCGCGCCCGCCGACGACGACACGGCGCGCCCCGATGCGGCCGCAGCCGATGCCGCCCACGCAGCCGCCGCAGCCGATGCTCAGGCTGCGCCGGTATCGCTATCGGCTTCACAGGAATCCGACATGGCAGACCTCGACACTTTCGCGGCGGCGCTCGGCGTGGCCGATCTCGCGCCGCCGCCGCTCTCCGACGCGGAGCGCCTGTACGTGGCCGGCCTCGTCGGCGGGCTGCGGGCGAGCGCGGGCCGCCGCGACGGCGGCGTGCCGGTGCTGCCGGCCGGCGCGCCGCTCACGCCGCCGGTGCGCTACTGGCTCGACGGGATGCTCGCGGGGCTGTTCAGCCGCTCGGCGCCCGCACCCGCGACGGAACGCGCGGCGCCCGCGCTGCCGGCCGACGCGGCCGCGCCGGGCGGCGTGCGGATCGTGCGCACGCGGCCGAAGGTGACGCTGCTGTGGGCGTCGCAGACCGGCAACATCGAATCGTTGACCGAGGATTACGCGACGCAGCTGATGAACGCCGGCTTCGAGATCCGCACCGCGTGCATGTCCGATTACCCGGTCGCGTCGCTGGCGAGCGCGCAGTATGTGCTGCTGATGACCAGCACGTTCGGCGACGGCGACGCGCCCGACAACGGCAGCGAGTTCTGGGATGCACTGCAGGCGGCCGGCGCCCCGCGCGTGGAAGGCATGCAGTTCGCGGTCCTCGCGTTCGGCGATCGCAACTACGACCAGTTTTGCGGCCACGGCCGCCGGCTCGACGCGCGGCTCGCGGAACTCGGCGCGACGCGGCTGTGTGCGCGCGTCGATTGCGACGTCGAGTTCCAGCGCGACGCGGACCAATGGCTCGAACGCGTGGTCGCGCGGATCAAGGAGGCCGACGCGGCGCTGCACGCGGTGCCGAGCGCCGGCGCGAGCGCGTCGGGGCTGCTGCCGAGCAAGGCGCATCCGGCGCCGTCGAAGCTCGTCGCGAACCTGCGGCTGAACCGGCCGGGCGCGGCGAAGGACACGCGCTACGTGTCGCTGTCGACCGAAGGCGCGAACCTCGAATACGAGGCCGGCGACGCGCTCGGCGTGTGGCCGACCAACTGCCCGGAACTGGTGGACGAGCTGCTGGCCGTCACCGCGTTGAAGGCCGACACGCCGGTGTCGGTGGCGGGCGTCGGCGACGTGCGCCTGGCCGATGCGCTGGCGCGCCACTTCGACATCACGCGCCCGCATCCGGACACGCTCGCGTTCATCGCGTCGCGCAGCGCGAACGGCGCGCTCAAGGCGCTGCTCGGCGACGATCGCAAGGCGGACCTCAAGCAGTGGTTGTGGGGACAACAGCTGGCCGATGTGCTGCACGAGTTTCCGGTCGAGCTGTCGGGCATGGAACTGGTCGGCATGCTCAAGCGCCTGCAGCCGCGGCTGTATTCGATCGCGTCGAGCCCGAGCGCGCATCGCGGCGAGATCCATCTGACGGTGTCGGCCGTGCGCTATCACAACGGCCGGCGCGCGCGTAAAGGCGTCGCGTCGACGTTCCTCGCCGATCGCGCGGACGACGGCCGCGTGCCCGTGTTCGTGCAGAAGTCCGCGCATTTCCGGCCTCCGGTCAACGGCGACGTGCCGGTCGTGATGGTCGGCCCCGGCACCGGCGTCGCGCCGTTCCGCGGCTTCCTGCACGAGCGGCAGGCGCGCGGCGCGCGCGGGCGCAACTGGCTGTTCTTCGGCGAGCAGCACGCGCAGACCGACTTCTATTACGGCGACGAGCTGAGCGCGATGCGCGACAGCGGCTTCCTCACGCGGCTCGATCTGGCGTTCTCGCGCGACCAGGCCGACAAGATCTACGTGCAGGACCGGATGCGCGAACACGGCGCGGAGCTGTACAGCTGGCTCGAGGACGGCGCGCATTTCTACGTGTGCGGCGACGCCGCCCGGATGGCCAAGGACGTCGATACCGCGCTGAAGGCAGTGGTGGCCGAACACGGCGGAATGTCGGACGAAGCCGCGAACGACTACGTCGCGCGGCTCGCGAAGGCGCGGCGGTACGTGCGGGACGTGTATTGAGCGGGTGGGGCGGCGTTCGCGCTTCTCCATCGCACGCGCGGCGGTCGCGTCGAGTGCCGTCGGTCGTGCGAGCCGCATCGACGTCACCGTCGGCGTCGGCCGCCTGCGCTCAAGGGTGCGCCGGCTTGGCGCGGGATACGCGCTGCGTCGTGCCGAGCGCTTCGCGCCCCGTTTTCCGCCGGCCGCGTCGCCGCACCGACGCCGCTCGCGGACCCAGCCGCCGGCAAGAATCTCCCGCCGCACACCCCTCCCGGCATTCTCCTGATGAAAACCCCCGCCGCTTCCCGGTATGATTCGCAGCGCGCGCATTCTTTTTACGGATTTTTGATGCGCGCGGCGTGTCCAACCCGCCCGACGCCAAATCGAAACATTCTGTAATGTAAATTCCGTATACTCGTAATTTCTGACCCAGGCGTCGCCTGCCATCGTCTCAGGCGGACCGCCCATGCAGAACAACCAGCCAGATTCGTCGCCGCCCGGCCGTCCCGCGCCGCGACTTGCTATGCACCACCACTGAACAACCTATGTCTTCCCGCCACCCTGGGCCGCCCGGCCGTGCCGCGGCGGCGATCGCCCGTGTCTCGGCGCTGTTGCGCAACGAGCGCGTGCTGTCTCCGCTGCTCGCGCTCGGCATCGGCCTGCTGCTGATCGTGGTCTTCCAGCACCTGTCGCAATCCGTCGACTATCGGTCGGTGATCCGTCAACTGCGTCAAATGTCCGCCCGCGAATGGGGCGCGTCGCTGGCCGCGACGGCATTCAGCTATCTCGCCCTCGTCGCGCGGGACGCGGTCGGCCTGCGCTACGTCGGCGCCGCGGTGCCGCGTACGGCGCTGTGGACCGGCGCGATCGCCGGCTCCGCGCTCGGCAATGCGACCGGCTTCGGCGCGCTGACGGGCGGCGCGGTGCGCGCGCGCGTGTACGGCGTGTCGGGCGTCACGCCCGCGCAGATCGGTCGCATGACGGTCTTCACCAGCGGCACGCTCGCGCTCGCGCTGGTGCTGATGACGGCGGTGGGGATGGTCTGCGTGCCGCAGACGCTCGCCGCGATGCTGCACGTCGCGCCGGCCGTGCCGACGTGGAGCGGCGCGGCGCTGCTCGCGGCGCTGGCTGCGATGACGGCGATGTGCGGCCGCACCGCGCGACCGGTCGTCACGCGCTTCAAATGGCTGTCGTTCGACGTGCCGGCGCGGCGCGACCTCGTCGCCCAGGTCGTGTATGCGGTGCTCGACGTCGTGGCCGCGGGCCTGACGCTGTGGGTGCTGCTGCCGGCCGCGCCGGTCGGCTTCCCGACCTTCATCACCGTGTACGCGGCCGCGCTGCTGCTCGGCATGATCGGCCACACGCCGGGCGGGATCGGCGTGTTCGAGGCCGCGATGGTCTTCACGCTGGGCCGCGAAGTGCCCGCCCATGCGATGGTCGCCGCGCTGATCGCGTACCGCGCGATCTACTTCGGCGTGCCGCTCGTGCTGTCGGCCGGCCTGCTGGCCGGTTTCGAAGGCCGCGCGCTGCGCCACCGGCTCGTGTCGCGGCAGGCCGCGCGCGTGTCGCAGCTCGCGCCGCTGTTCCTGAGCCTCGTGACGTTCGCAGTCGGCGGGATGCTGGTGATTTCGAGCGCGACCCCGGCGTTCTGGCATCGGATCGCGATCCTGCGCAACATCGTGCCGCTGTGGGTGCTCGAGGGTTCGCAGGTGATCTGCAGCGTGCTGGGCGTCGCGTTGCTGTTCGTCGCGCGCGGGCTGCTGCGCCGGCTCGACGGCGCATGGTGGATGACCTTCGCGCTGACGCTCGCGAGCCTCGCGCTGTCGCTCGCGAAGGGGCTCGCCTTCGTCGAAGCCGGCGTGCTCGGCACGCTGCTCGTGCTGCTGCTCGTGAGCCGCCGCCGCTTCAACCGGCATTCGTCGCTGCTGGCCGAACGCTTCACGGTGAGCTGGTTCGTGTCGGTGACGATGGTGCTGATCCTCGCCGTGTGGGTGCTGTGCTTCGCGTTCCGCGACGTGCCGTACACGCGCGACCTGTGGTCGCATTTCTCGTTCGACGCGCGCGCGCCGCGCGCGTTGCGGGCGACGCTCGCGGCCGGCGTGTTCGTCGCGATGTTCGCGTTGTGGCAACTGCTGCGCCCGGCGCCCGGCCGCTTCGTGAAGCCGGCCGCGCAGGACCTGCTCGACGCCGAGCAGATCATCCGTGCGCAGGAATGCAGTGACGCGGGCCTCGCGCTGATGGGCGACAAGTCGTTCCTGTTCTCCGAATCGCGCCGCGCGTTCCTGATGTATGCGAAGAACGGCCGCACCTGGGCCGCGCTGCACGACCCGGTCGGGCCGCGTGAGGAATGGCCGGCGCTGATCAGCAAGTTCATCGCGCTCGCGCACGCGCACAGCGGCCGCGCCGCGTTCTACCAGGTGCGCGCCAACGCGCTGCCGTTGTATCTCGACGCGGGCCTCACGCTGATGAAGCTCGGCGAGGAAGCGCACATCGCGCTCGACCGGTTCGACCTGAAGGGCTCGAACCGCTCGCACCTGCGCTATGCGCTGCGCCGCGGCGAGAAGGACGCGCTGTCGGTCGAGGTGATCGCGCCGCACGACGTGCCGGCCGCGCTGCCGGCGCTGCGCGACATCTCCGACGGCTGGCTCGACAGCCGCGACGCACGCGAGAAGAGCTTCTCGGTGGCCGCGTTCCACGATGGCTATCTCGCGACGCAGTCGGTGATGCTGGTGCGCCAGGCCGACAAGCCGATCGCATTCGTCACGTTCATGACGACCGACCTCAACACCGAGGCGACCGTCGGCGTGATGCGCCATCTGCCGGAGGCGTCGCCGTATGCGATGGAGTATCTGTTTACGCAGCTCGCGCTGCATCTGAAGGAAGCGGGTTTCCTCAAGCTGAGCCTCGGCATCGCGCCGTTCTCGGGCATGGGGGCGGCGAAGATGCCGTCGCCGTGGCACCGGTTCGGACTGATGGTGTGGCGCTTCGGCGGCCGCTTCTACAACTTCCGCGGCTTGCGTGCGTTCAAGAGCAAGTTCGAGCCGCACTGGGAGCCGCGCTATCTGGCGGCCTCGGGCTCGGTCGGCGTGTTCGTCACGCTCGCGGATCTGTCCCTGCTGGCTGGAGGTCGGCGTTCATGATGTTGAAGAAGGGTATCGCGCAGACGGCAATCGTCTGCGTGGCAATGATGCTGGCCGGCGCCGCGAGCGCCGCACAACCTGTCGCGGCGAAGCCGGAAACCGTCTCCGGCGGCCGTTACGGCCCGGTGACCGTCACGAAGCCGAGCGGCCCGCTGCGCGGCTTCGTCGTGCTGTTCTCGCGCGAGCGCGGCTGGGGCGCGGCCGACCAGCAGGCGGCCGATGCGCTCGCGCAAGCGGGCGCGATGACGGTCGGCGTGGATTCGGAGCGCTACGCGGCCAATCTCGCCGCGAAGCAGGAGACCTGTCACCACCTCGACGGCGACGCCGAGGCGGTCAGCCACCAGCTCGAGCGCCTCGCGCAATCGGCACGCTATTACACGCCGATCGTCGCGGGCGTCGGGCAGGGCGGCGCGATCGCCCGGCAGATCCTGTCGATGGCGCCGGAGAACACCATCGCCGGCGTCGTGTCGGTCGAGCCGGCCGCGAAGCTCGATGCGCGCTTCAAGCCGTGCCCGCCCGATCCGACGATCGTGCGGCGCGCGATGCCGGGCTTCGTCGAAACGGCCGCCGCCGGCGACACCGCGAAGCTCGTGTCGCTCGTCACGGCCCATCTGCACGACACCAGCAGCAGCGATGAACTCGACGTCTCGGACCTGCCGCTCGTCGAGCTGCCGGCCAAGGGCGGCAGCGATCGCCTCGCGATCGTGATCTCGGGCGACGGCGGCTGGCGCGATCTCGACAAGACGATCGCCGAGGCGCTGCAGCGCGACGGCGTGTCGGTGGTCGGCATCGACAGCCTGCGCTATTTCTGGAGCGAGAAGCCGCCCGCGCAGGTGAGCCGCGACCTCGCGCGCGTGATGCGCACCTACACGGCGCGCTGGCATGCGAGCCGCGTCGCGCTGGTCGGCTACTCGTTCGGCGCGGACGTGATGCCGTTCGCCTACAACCGGCTGCCGGCCGAGCTGCGCGAGAAGGTCGCGGTGATGGCGTTGCTCGGCTTCGCGCCGGCCGCGGATTTCCAGATCCGCGTGACGGGCTGGCTCGGGATGCCGGCGAGCGACAAGGCGCTGAAGGTCGCGCCGGAAATCGCGAAGGTGCCGCCGCAGCTCGTGCAGTGCTTCTACGGCGCCGAAGAGAAGGACACGATGTGCCCGGCGCTCGTCAATACCGGCGCCGACGTGATCAAGACCGGCGGCGATCATCACTTCGGCCACGACTACATCGCGCTCGAGAAGAAGATCCTCGGCGGGTTCGGCAAGCCGGTGCCGGCGCGCTGATCGGCGGCGCCCGCGTCGCGGCGGGCGCGGCACGCAGGATGAGCGGAACGGGCGGCCTGAGGGTCGCCCGTTTTCATTGGTGGGCGGGGTGGCCGCCGTGCTCACGCGTCGAGGGAGCGAAGGGCTTGCACCGCACCGCACCGCGTACGTGCGCCGCCTGCACTGCGTGCGCGTGACGCTCAGCCGGCCTTGCGCACCGACGGTTCGGCGACGAGCTCGCCGAGCACGCGAATCGCGCGCTCGATGTCGCTGCTCCACGGATGGCCGAAATTCACGCGCACGCAGCGCTCGAAGCCGTGCGCGGCCGAGAACAGCGGCCCCGGCGCGAAGCTGATGCCGCGCGCGATCGCCTGCCGATGCAGCTCCATCGCGTCGATCGCGTCGGGAAACGACAGCCACAGAAAATAGCCGCCGTCGGGCCGCGTCCATTCGACGCCGGCCGGCAGCCAGCGCCGCAGTGCATCGTCCATGCGCGCGAGCTGCGCGTGCAGCGCGCCGCGCAGCTTGCGCAGATGACGATCGTAGCCGCCGTGCTCCAGATAGTTCGCGATGCCGGCCTGCGCCGGAATGCTGGCCGACAGCGTGGTCATCAGCTTGAGCCGCTGCACCCGTTGCGCGAAGCGGCCGGCCGCGGCCCAGCCGATCCGGTAGCCGGGCGCGAGCGTCTTCGAGAACGAGCTGCAATGCATCACGAGGCCGTGCCGGTCGAACGCACGCGCGGGCAGCGGATAGTCGGGGCCGAAATGCAGCTCGCCGTACACGTCGTCTTCGATCAGCGGCACGTCGCGCGCGGCGAGCATGTCGACCAGCGCGCGCTTTTTGTCTGCTGACAGCGTGACGCCGGTCGGGTTCTGGAAATTGGTCATGAACCAGCACGCGCGGATGTCGTGCTGGGCGAGCGCGTTCGCGAGCGCGTCGAGATCGAGGCCCGTGCGCGGATCGACCGGAATCTCGACCGCGCGCAGGTCAAGCCGCTCGATCGCCTGCAGCGCCGCATAGAAGCCGGGCGATTCGACGGCCACCACGTCGCCGGGCCGCGTGACGGCCATCAGGCACAGGTTCAGCGCCTCGAGCGCGCCGTTCGTGACGACGATCTCGTCGACGGGCTGCGCGATGCCGGTCGCGAGATAGCGCCGCGCGATTTGCCGGCGCAGCGCCTCGTTGCCGGGCGGCAGATCGACGACCGTGCTCCACGGACTCACGAGCCGCGTGGCCTGCGCCAGCGACTTCGCGAGGCGCGGCAGCGGGAACAGTTGCGGCGCCGGAAACGCGGAGCCGAGCGGCACGATGCCGGGCTGCGTCGCGGCGTCGAGCACCGAGAACACCAGATCGCTGATATCGACCTTGCGCGTGGCGCCCGCGCGCTGCGCGCCGTCTTGCGCGGGCGGCTGCGCTGCGGCGGCCGCACCGGGCGCGACGTAATAACCGGAACGTTCACGCGCGCGAATCAAGCCCCACTGCTCGAGCAGGTAATACGCGCGGAACACCGTCGACTGGCTCACGCCGTGCTGCGCGATGATCTGGCGCAGCGACGGCAGGCGCGTGCCGGCCGCGAGGTTGCCGTCGCGGATTTCGTCGGCGATCGTATGGGCGAGGGTTTCGTAGCGTTTCATCGGTACGGGCGCGGGCAGGGTGTCGCCTTGCAGGTGCGCCGACGCGGCGCGGCATCGGCGCGCCATTGTCCGATGCGCGGCCGGAAAAGGAAAGCGCGCGCGCAGCCGCGTCCGTCGTTCCCGCGAAGCCCGACTGCACACCGCTTGCGTACGGCTTGTTCCGATTGCATACGCATTGTTTTTATGGTCTTGTGGCACGATAGGCATCGACTCTAAAAAGGACAGTCGGATGCATTCGGGGAACGCGGGCGGGGACCGATTGATCAGGGGAATCGGCGTGGGTCAGCACGTGCGTCTGCACGCGAGCCGGGTCGTGTGCCGGCTGTTCGTCACGGCGCTGCTGTGCGTGCCGGGCGCTCGCGCATCCGCGGCCTCGGCCGAAGCGGCCGGCGACAACGTGCTGCGTGTGCTCGCGTGGCCGGGCTATGCCGACAACGATGTCGTCAGTGCCTTCGAGACGCAATTCCATGCGCGCGTCGAAGTGACCTTCGTCGATTCGGACGAGGCGCTGTGGAGCCGCATGCACAGCGCGTCGCCGCCGCCGTACGACGTGCTGGCGGCGAACACCGCCGAGATCCAGCGTTACGTGCGCGACGGCCTGCTCGCGCCGATCGAGCTTTCGCAGATCCCGAACCGCCGGCGGCAACTGCCGAATTTCCAGCAGCTCGACACGATCGGCGGCCTCGTCAGCAACGGCTTCGCTTATGCGATTCCGTTCACCTATTCGTCGATGGGCCTGATCTACGACCGCAAGCAGGTGCCGGTCGCGCCGCACTCGATGCTGGCGCTGTGGGACGCGCGTTACCGCGGCAAGGTGCTCGATTTCAACAGCGCGCAGCACAATTTTTCGTTCGCCGCGCTTGCCCTCGGCTATCCCGAGCCGTTTCGCCTGACGCCCGCGCAAACGCTTGCCGTCGCACGCAAGCTGGTCGACCTGCGGCGCAACCTGCTCACCTACTACACGCTGCCCGAAGAAGCGACCGCGCTGTTCGTCGCGCATCGTGCGGCGCTGATGTTCGGCAACTACGGGACGCAGCAGGTCGAGCAGCTGCGTCGCGCGGGCGCGGACGTCGGCTACGTGATTCCGGACGAAGGCGCGCTCGCCTGGCTCGATTGCTGGGGCGTCACGCGCGGCGTGCAGCATCGCGCGCTCGCGTTCGCCTGGATCAACTACATGCTGGAGCCGGCGGTCGGCACGCTGCTGACCGAGCGCCAGGGGCTCGCCAACACGCTGCAGCCGACGCCCGGTCTCGACGCCGGGCACCAGCATCTGGTGTGGCTGCAGCCGGTGGAGGACATCGCGCGGCGCGAGGCATTGTGGAGCCGCATCGTGTCGGGCGATCGCCCGGAGCGGTTCGACAAATGATCAGGCTCGGGCTCACGTCGAAGCTGTCGGTGCTGTTCGCGTGCATCGGCGTGATCGCGGCCGGCACGACCGGCTACTACGCCTATCGCGCGAACCGGACGATGCTCGTGCTCGAGGCGCAGCACAGCCTGCTGATGTCGACGCACCTGCTCGGGAAGCGCTTCACGACCGCGCTGTCCGACGTCGCCGACGATGCGCTCGTGCTCGCGCAGCTGCCTTCGTCCGCGCGCGTCGCGCTCGGCACGGACCCCGACCGCGCGCCGCGCACGCGGCTCGAGCAGGTGTACGTCAGTTTCATGCGCAACCATCCCGAGTATCTGCAGATCCGGCTGATCGCGCGCGCGGATTTCGGGCTCGAGCGGCTTCGCGTCGACCGCGACGCGCACGGCGTGGTCGTGTTGCCGGAGACGATGTTTCAGGAGAAGGGCCAGTTTTCATACGTCTTCGACACGCTCGCGACGGCGCCCGGCCACATCTACCTGTCGCCGATCGGGATCGATCACGAGAACGGTTCGCACGAAGCCGAAGGGTTGCCGATGCTGCGGGTGGGCACGCCGGTGGTCGACGTGCACGGCCGGATCGTCGGCGCGCTGGTGATCGACGTCGAGCTGTCGCGCATGTTCGAACGGCTGGAGCGCGACCTGCCGCAGGACTATGCGGTGTACATGGCGAACGAGTGGGGCGACTTCATCGTGCATCCCGATCCGTCGCAGACCTTCGGCTTCGATCGCGGCCGGCGCGTGCTGATGCAGGACAGCTTTCCAGCCACGCGGCTGCTGTTCGGCGGGGTGCGCACGAACGTGACGCTCGACGGGCTCGCCGAGCCCGACACGCTGCCGGGCGAGATGGCGGCGTTCGTGCGCACGCCGTTCGGCAACGCCGAAGGCAACCGCTTCGTCGTGCTGGGCGCCTCGCGCCCGCTCGCCGACGTGCTGACGCCGGCCGGGATTCTCGGTGAGCGGATCGTCCGGATGGTGCTGCTGATGAGCGTCGCCGCGGTGATTCTCGCGATCCTGTTCGCGCGCGCGATCACGCGGCCGCTGCAGATGCTCGCGCGCGCGGCGACCCACGTGTTCGACGAGCGGGCCACCGAGCGGCTGCCCGTCGCGCGCGCCGACGAGATCGGCGTGCTCGCGCGCTGCTTCGACAGCATGCGCGTCGAGATCCGCACGCAGGTTGCGATGTTGCGCGCGAAGCAGCAGGAGCTCGCGCATCTGGCCGGTCACGATCCGTTGACCGGACTGCCGAACCGCCTGCTGTTCATGGAGCGCCTCGAGGAGGCGATCGGGCACGCGGCCGCGACGCGCGACGGGCTCGCGGTGATGTTCGTCGATCTCGACCGCTTCAAGCAGATCAACGACCAGCACGGCCACGCGGCCGGCGACCGCGCGCTCGTCGCCGTCGCGACGCGGCTGACTCAGGTGCTGCGCACCGGCGACATGGCGGCGCGGCTCGGCGGCGATGAATTCATCGTGCTGATCGCCGACGTGCGCTCGCCGACGGTCATCGACGAGATCGCGTCGCGTATCCAGATCGTGATGGCGCAGGAGATGGAGTTCGGCGACCGGCAACTGGCGGTGGGCGCGAGCATCGGCGTCAGCGAGTATCCGGCCGACGGCACATCGGCCGAGGAACTGCTGGTGAAGGCCGACGCGGCGATGTACGCGGCGAAGGCGTCGGCGCAGAGCGCATGCGTGCGGTATCAGACCTTGCTGGGCAGCGGTGTCGTGGCCGACGGCGCGCAGCGCGCGGCGGCCGAGGACGGCTGCTGAGCATGGTGGCCGGGCAGTGGATGCCGGGCCAAGAAACGACGCGAGCCCGTCTCGCGACGGGCTTGCCGGAGCTGCGTCGGCCGCGCGAGGCGCGCGGCGGCACGCTTAGTGGCCGAAATAGACCGAGTCGTGTGCCGGGCGCACCTTGACGGCTGCCGGTGCGCCGCCCTCGACTACCGCGGCCGGCTGTGCGCCGTAGCCGCTGTCGTCGACCGCGTGTACGCGGGCTTGGGCGGCCTGGATGTCGGCAGGATAGTGCGGGCTCGACTGGCTCGGCGTGTAGCCTGCGTGTTCGAGTTGAACCAGTTCGTTGCGCAACTGCGCACGGGTGACGGTGCTTTGCGCGTATGCGCCGACCGAAGCGGACAGGGCGACAGCGGCAACGACTGCGGAAACGAGCGACTTCATGATGACCTCCGATGTTCTATTGAGTTCGCCGGCGACACCGTGTCGTGAGCGATTGATTACATCGTAGGCGTCGGAAGATTCAGGGTAAACGCGGGTTTCGACGAAAGATTCTTTTGGTGAGGGCAACAATCGCGGGCGCAAACGAAGGCGAAACGGGATTCGTCCCCGCATGCATCCCACGCGGGTCGACGGTGGACGGCGGAGGCCAGCGGCCCGTTTCAGACGCCGTCCGCGTCGTCGATTTCCTTGCGCTCGCGGCGTTCCTCGTTGCCGCGGCGCGCGCGCAGACGCTGGCGCGACAGGACCGCGATCACCTGCTGGGTCGGCGCGTCCGACGGCAGTTCGTTGCGGATGCGATCGGGCACCATCGGCAAGCCCGCGCGCTGCCGGCGCAGTGCCTTCGCGATCGCGCGGCGACACTCGTCGCCGTGGCAATCCCATTCATCGCGGATTCGGTGGCAGTAACGGCATGGTTCCATGCCGGACAGTCTAACGCGTGTTGCGGATCGAGGCCGGATGGCGGCAGCGGCGGCGGTGCGGCAATCCGGATACCGCGCGTGCGGCGATCCAATGAACCGCGCGGCGCGCGGCGGCCGTCATTTTCCGTCGACGCGCGCGCGATCGGCATGAGCCACCGGCGCAGCGGCAGGCCGCAGCACGGCCGATTTCCAGATCATCTGCGCGGCGGCGGCCAGCACGAACAGCAGGACGACCGTGCGAAACACGCGCGGCGACATCCTGTCGCGTAGCGGCCGGACGAGCCACATGCCGGCGATCGCGGGAACGCTGGCCGCGGCCGAGATCGCGAGGTCCGCGCCGCTCGCATGCGCGGCGCCGCTGAACGTCGTGATCAGCGTGACGATCGACACGACGAGGATGATCGCGATCTGCTTCGTGAACGCGCGGCCGGTCGCGCCCGCCGAAATGAGGTACGTGGCGAGCAGCGGGCCGGGCACCGACGCGATGCTCTCCATCAGCGCGGCGCCGAAACCCAGCACGAAGCCGACCGGCCGTTGCCATGCGGGCGGCAGCGTCAGCTTCGGCGCGCTCAGCATCAGCGCGGCGGCGACGATCAGCAGCAGGCCCGATGCGGCCTGCGCGTGACGCGCGTTCATCGCCAGCAGGATGACGACGCCGACGATGTTGCCGAGTACCGTGCCGACGATCGGCGCGGCGATCTTGCGCGCGGTGGCCAGCAGTTGGCCGCCTTCCAGCGCCTGCGGGATGTTGCCCAGAATGATCGGCATCGACAGCAGCAGCACCGCATCGCGAATCGGCAGGAACTGGCTGAGGATCGGCATCGCCACCAGCGGCACGCCGATGCCCGTGATGCCCTTGACCATGCCGCCCAGCAGCAGCGCAACCGCGATGCCGGCCAGATCGGGCAGCGAGAGCCCGTGCAGGGCGGATACCAGCACACCTACTGTCAGATTCATGTCGATTGCCGACGCGTGCGCGCGTGCACGCGGTTGTCGTGTTGTCGGGTTGTCGGATCGAGCCGGCCGCGCTGTTGCAGCGCGCGGCCCGATGCGACGCCGCATGTTACCCGAGCCGCGCGGGCATCGCGCACATGCTGCAGCGCCGCTTCGATCCGGTTCATGCGAATCGACCGTATCATGCAGACGGTTCACGCATCGAAACAAGGAAACCAGATGACGCTTGCGCAGTTGCAGGCGCTGGCGGCCGTCGTCGAACTCGGTTCGCTGACGGCCGCGGCCGAGCGGCTCAGCCGCAGTCAGTCCGCGATCAGCCACGCGCTGACCGAGCTCGAGGACCTCACCGGCGTCAAGCTGTTGTTGCGCGACCGCCAGCCGGTCGTGCTGACCGCTTCCGGCGAACGCCTGTGGCCGTACGTGCAGAACGTCGTCCGCGACGCGCATACGCTGCGCCAGCAGTTCGCGCTGTCGCGCGGCAAGCTCGAAGGCCGGCTGGTGGTCGCGTCGCTGCCGAGCGTGTCGCTTGCCTTCGTCGTGCCGGCGCTGGAGGCGTTGAAAGCCGCGCACGCGGGCGTGACCGCGGTGCTGCTCGAAGGCACCGATGCGGAGGTCGAAGGCTGGATCGACGATGGGACGGCCGACATCGGCGTGGTCGCCGGCGCGAAGACGTTCCCGAACACGCTGCCGCTGCTCGACGAGGAGTTCGTCGCGGTGACGGCGCCCGACCTGTTCGAAGGCCGCCACAGCGTGTCGCCGAAGCGGCTCGCCGCGCTGCCCTTCATCTTCTCGAAGGCCGGCTGCGGGCCGGTGATCGCGGATTACTTCGCGCGCAACGGCGCGTCGCTGCGCGCGGCGTTCAACGTGGTCGAGATGCGCACGATCCTGTCGATGGCGGAAGCCGGGATGGGCGTCTCGATCGTTCCGCGCATCACGCTCACGTACTCGCGCTTCGGCGGTCGCGTGCTCGAGCTGTCGCCGCGGCTGCACCGGTCCGTGCGCTTGGCGTGGAAGGCGGCCGGCAACGCGGTCGTCGACGAATTCGTGGGGCTGGTCGACGCGCAGCGTGCCAGGACCGGGAAGACCGTCCGTACGCGGGCGAAGAAGGCGAAGTAGGGCGCCGGCCCGCGCGATGCAGACTGCTCATCAGAGGCTTGCAGTTTATTCATGCCGACGCAGGCCGACATGCACTACATTGTTCGACGTTCACCCGTCACCCGATATCGCGCAAGGAGCCCGCCGTGCCGACGCTGCCCACCCTGATTGCGTTTGGACTCGTATCGCTCGGCATGGCGCTCACGCCCGGCCCGAACATGCTGTACCTCATCTCGCGCTCGATCTGCCAGGGCCGCCGCGCCGGGCTCGTGTCGCTCGGCGGCGTCGCGCTGGGCTTCGTGTTCTACATGTTCTGCGCGGCATTCGGCATCACCGCGCTGTTGCTGACGGTGCCGTACGCGTATGACGCGCTGCGTTTCTGCGGCGCCGCATACCTGCTGTATCTCGCGTGGCAGGCGCTGCGGCCCGGCGGTCGCTCCGCGTTCGAGGTCCGGCAACTGCCGCACGACAGCGGCGCGCGACTCTTCGCAATGGGCTTCGTCACGAACCTGGCGAACCCCAAGATCGCGGTGATGTACCTATCGCTGCTGCCGCAGTTCATTTCGCCCGCATACGGCAGTGTGCTCGCGCAATCGCTGGCGCTGGGCTGCGTGCAGATCACGGTGAGCGTCAGCATCAACGCGCTGATTGCCTGCATGGCCGGCTCGATCGCCGGCTTCCTCGCCGGCCGGCCGCTGTGGGCGCGCACGCAACGCTGGCTGATGGGCACCGTGCTGGCCGGCCTCGCCGTGCGTATCGCGGTCGAATCGCGCAACTAGCGCGCGGCACGGTGCGTGACGATCGGCATCGCGCGGATCGTCACGCCGTGCCGATGAGTCATCGCGCGTATGCCGCGCGACCGTCCGCAGCGTCGGCGCGAGGCCGCAGCGCCGCGCTGCGCGGCGTGCGGCCACCGGATCAATGCTCGCGGCGCTGCTTGCGCAACTCGATCGTCTCGAACAGCTCGTACTGCGGGCTCGGGTGCTGGTCCGCACCGGGCGCATGGTAGTAGCGCATCGTGATCGTCGTGTGGCCGCCGGGCTTGCCCGGATCGTGGTCGAACACCGCGATCCCGTAACCGGTGCCCGTATCGCGTCGCGCCGACCAGATCGCGTCCTCGAGCGCGTCGGCGGGCTTGCGCACGAACGTGTTCGGCGCCGTGCCGGGCACCGGCCGGTTCGGTTTCGTGAAGACCTTCGCCTGCGCGTAGCCGGTCGCCGGGTTTTCTCCGTACACGTCGAGCGGCGCGCTGGTGCCGCCGCCGCCGAGGATCAGATGGATCGTGCCGGCGCTCGTGTCGAACGTGGTGCGGTCCGGGTCGGCCGGGCCGACCGGGCGCGGCTGCAGCGTTTCGACCACTTCGCCGGTCGAGGCGTCGACCCCCGCGCGGTGATTGCAGCCGCGCACCGGGTAGCTGCGCTCGTAGTCGTGATCGTGGCCGCACAGCACCAGATCGACGCCGTAGCGGTCGAACAGCGGCAGCCACGCTTCGCGGATGCCCTTGTCGGAGCCGTTGCCCGTCTTCGACGAACTCAGCGCGTCCTGATGCATCTGCACGACGATCCAGTCGATGTCGTCGTCGTGCGCCGCGTGGCGCAGCGTGTGCTCGAGCCAGCGCGTCTGCTCGCCGTTGCTGTAGCCGCGCACGTAGAACGACGTGCCCGGCTCGATCGGCGCGTGGCCGGTGCTCGCGGCCGGCACCAGCGGCGCGGGGCCGGCGACGAAGGCGGCGGCGTCCTGGTAGACGACGTCGTCGGCGTCGAGCGAGATGAACAGGACCGAGCTCACGCGGAAGCTGTACCAGCGGCCCGGAAAGCGCGTGCCGTTCTCGGGCAGCTGGTAGCGCGCGAGATACGAGTCGAGCCCTTGCGGGCCGTTGTTGAACTCGATCTCGTGATTGCCGGGGCACGGCATCCACGGCCGGTTCGCGGCCGACGACTGGTTGTTGTTGCCGAAGTCGCGCCATACCTCGGGCTGGTGCGCGGGGTTCAGGTTCGCGTAGCAGAGGTCGCCGTTCAGCAGGTGGAACAGCGGCTGGAATTGCTCGACGGCCTGCACCGCGAAGCGGCTCTGCGGCGACGACAGCACCCATGCGCCGTTCGGCGTCGCGAGGTCGCCGTAGCTCGTGAAGCGGAACGGCGCGCGCCCGCGCGGAGCGGTTGCGAACGTCGCGGCGAACGGCTGCGCGGCGTTGCTGTCGTTGTCGGCGGTGAGCTCGTAGCGATAGCGCGTGTTCGGCTTGAGCCCATGCACGCGCGCGTGGTAGGTGAACACCGTTTCGCCGTTCAGGCCGTCGGTGTAGATGCGTTGCACGCCGTGCACGGTGCGTGCCGGTTCGCCGTCGGCGACGATGCGTGCGCGCGGGTTGACGGCCGGCGCGAGCGACGCCCACGAGATCGCGACTTCGGAGCTCGGGTCGTTGCCCCACGTCAGATGCACCTGCTCGGGGGTGCCGTCCGGCGTCGCGGCGGCCGCGCGTGCAGCGCCGAGGCCGCTCGCCGCAGTGGCGAGGCTGGAGACGCCGGCCAGTTTCAGGAAGCCGCGACGCGACACGGAAGCGGCCGGCTCGTTCGACGCGTTCGATTCGTTCGACTCGGCGGTGAAGGTGTCCTGGTTCGACATGATCGGATTTTCGTTGGATGACACGCGCAAGGCGGAACCGTCCGGCCGTGCGCATGCACGCCCGGAGGAGCGGCCGGAAACGAGCGGGAATCCGGTGCCACGCATTGTCGAAGCGCAGTTTTGCCGCGGTGTGACAGACGACTTTCGACACGTGGACGGGATGCTTCGGATGGCAGCGTCGCGCGTGCCGGTCGCCGGAGGTTCAACGGCGGCGTCGCGATCAATTTGCCCGCTTGCAGCGTTGGACGGCGGTGCGGTCGCGTCGGTCGATTCGGTCACTTCCGCAGATGGACGGTGCTGCGACGCCTTTCATTAAGCCGTCAATTTCATTACGTTCTGGCGTGCGATGAACGGCTGCGCTCGCTTTGGCTCGGGGGCGAGCCGGAACGCGCGATAGGCGGCCAGATCGTCGTGCGAACCGACGTCTTGCGACGCCGAAGCCGGCTGCGCCGCTGACCATTTGCGGCACGACTCAGCCGCGCCGTCGCTCACGCGGACGGCCGCGATGCGGCGGGCGTCGGCGACGCGCCGGCGTCGATGCGACGGAACACGACCGACGACAGCAGCGTAACCGCGCCCATGCAGACGAACGACAGCATGAAACCGCTCGCCATCGCGCCCGATTGCCGCGCGAACAGGTTCACCAGCCCGCCGCCGATCGACACGCCGAGCGCCATCGCGAGCATCTGCATCATCGTGAACAGGCTGTTGCCGCTGCTCGCGTCGGCGTGCGACAACCCCTTGAGCGTCACCGCGTTCATCGCGGCGAACTGCATCGAGTTGGCCGCGCCGAACACGATCAGCAGCGCGATCTCCAGCGCCGGCGCCGGCCGCGCGCACACCAGCGCGAATCCGGCGATCGCCGTGCCGACGATTGCCGTGTTCACGACGAGGAATGCCGAATAGCCGAACCGTTTCGCGAGCGGCGCGATCCATCGCTTCGCGATCACGCCGGCGATCGCGGCCGGCAACATCATCGTGCCCGACTGCAGCGGCGTGTAGCCGAGCTGCACCTGCATCAGCAGCGGCAGCATGAACGGCACCGCGCTCGTGCCGATCCGGCACAGCAGGTTGCCGAGCAGCCCCGCGCCGAAATTCGGCTCGCGAAACAGGCCGAGCCGGAACAGCGGCTGCGCGCGGCGGCGCGCATGCGGCAGATAGGCGAGCGCGCTCGCCGCGCCGAGCGCGGCAAGGCCGGCGGCCCACGCGGCGCGGTGTGCGGCCATCGGCGGATCGATCGCGAGCGACAGCGCGATCATCGCGGCCGACAGCAGCGCACAGCCGGCGAAGTCGAAGCGCGGCGGCCGGGCCGCCCGATCGTGCGGCAGAAAGCGCTGCACCATGACGAAGCCGAGCATGCCGACCGGTACGTTGACGATGAACACCCAGTGCCATGAGATCGCCTGCGTGAGCCAGCCGCCGAGCGTCGGCCCGACGATCGGCCCGAGCTGCCCGGCGGTCGACACGAACGCGATCGCCGCGACGTACCGCTCGCCCGGCACGCGCCGCAACACGGCGAGCCGCCCGATCGGCAGCAGCATCGAGCCGCCGACGCCTTGCACGGCGCGTGCGAGCACGAGCTGACCGAGCGAGTGCGACGCGGCGCAGGCGACCGATGCGAGCGAGAACATCAGGATCGCGACCGAGAACACGCGTCGCGTGCCGAACCGGTCGGCGAGCCAGCCCGACGCGGGCGTGAGCATCGCCATCGTCAGCGTGTACGCGACCACGACCGGCTGCATCGCCAGCGGCGATGCGTGCAGGCTGTGCGCGATCGACGGCAGGGCGGTGTTGACGATCGTCGTGTCGAGCGACTGCATGAAGAACGCGGCGGCGACGATCCACAGCAGCGCGGCGTGTGAGGGTTCGCGGGACATGAAGGAATTGGGCGAGCGATGGCCGGCGACGCGCAGGTTGCGGGGCCGCGGCGGGCGCACGTCGGCGCGTGCGCCGGTTGACGAGACCACGATGGTACCGATTCCGGACGGCGCCGGAAAGCCGCGGCGATCATGCGGTGCACATGAGCGCCGGGTGGATGCTGGTCGATCGCGCCGTGCGGTTCGCGGCATGCGCGGTGGTGGACGATCTGATCGTCGCCGGCCGCCGCGCGGTTGCGGGCCGGCACGCGTAGAGCGCACGACGTGCGCGGGCGCGAGGGGACGTCGGACGCGCAAGCCAGACCCGCAGCCTCACTTCGGCAATGCCGGATCTGCGTCGCTCCGACGGGCGGGCCTGGCACCGGATGCGCACCCGTGCATGCCGATTCGTTTCCCGCAGACTGGTTGCGTGCGCATCGTCCGCGCGATTCGTTTCCGCTTCGCCCCGAGCCATCGCCCGTTGTCACATCGATGAAACGCTTTTCCCCGACGAATGCTGCCGCGCGAGCTTGTCCTTGCGCGTTGCAGTACGAGCCACGGCCGCTGCACCGCGCCGCCGCCCGTGACTGGCCGGAAACGGATGCGTTCCTGCAACATTTCCATCGGCTGCGCTGCCGAACGACAGCCTACGCCCAACGGCGATGCTTGCGCCGCAACGGTCTGCGCCGTCTGGCACGTGCCTTGCGATGATGCCCGTGCCGCTCGACACCGCGACAGATGGCAACGACGAATCGCGGGAGCGGCGCAAAACGACATCGAAATATCGGGGTATCGGATCGAGCCGCAGGATCGCGGCGGTTCGTGTCGGACGCAGGTTGCGTCGTATCGGCGACATGAACGGGCTACAGGTTCGCTCCGTCAAACAGCAAGCTTGCTTGCGGGATGTCGTGCCGGGGAGGCCCGCTGCGGGTGGCGCATGGCGCTGCACGCAGCGGGTCGGCGCGCTTCGAGGAAGCTGGCGCACGCGCGCGGAAAGCGGATTCTTCACAACCGAAGCGCTGCGCTCAGCACGGAGCCGACGCGGGCCGTTACCGTTCGCGCGTATTGTGAGCGAGTCCATCGCGGGTAGCCGCGGACCATGCCGCGTGTGTCGAGCCGCGTGCGACGCGGTGTCAGCGCGCCTGCGCGGCGCCGAGCCCGAGAAACGGAAACGGCCTGGCCGGACGGAACGCGGCGGAAACCTCCCCACTGAACGTATTGCGCTGCTCTTTGCCGAGGTCGAGGCGCTTGACCGGCGCACCGGCGGCGAAGTCGACTTTCTTGAGATCGATCCAGAAGGTGTTCGGCGTCAGCGCCGATTCGAAGAAATAGAGCATGCGCTTGTGGTCGGCAACGGTGCGCCACCGCGTCGACGAGATGTTCGGCTCGTCCGGTGTCGTGATGCCGTACGGGACCGACACGTTGCGGATCACGCTGAACACGCTCGCGAGTGCGATGCCCGGATCTTCGCTCTTGGGTATCGCGTCGATGTAAAACGACGCGCGCGCAAACCGGTCGGCCGCGCGATTGGTCCCCGGTAACCAGACCGTGCCGCCGATCTGCTTCCAGTAGGCGTTCAGCGCGAGCTGCGCATCGAACGTCGGCGAGTTCGTCATGACCTGATACTGCCGGCCGTGATGGATGACCTGCCGGCCGTCGATGTATTCGACGATCGCGCTGTCGCCGGTGGCGTCCGACATCGACAGGTGCAGGGTGGCGAGCCGCTGTTCTCCAGGGACGTTGTCGGTGACGATCGTGAACGGCTCCTTCTCGAGCGCGCTGACCGCTTCGGCAACGGTCGCGAAGTTGTCGAGCACGTACTGCGCCCATGCCGCAATGGTCAGGCCCGGTTTGGAATTCCGGTCGAACGCCGGGTATTTCGATTCGACGAGCCAGAGCAACTCGGCCGCGAGCCCCTTCTCGTTCATCCCGTCGGTGGTCGACACGTCGTAGCCCGTCGCGACGACGCTGCCGTATCGGGCCACCCATTTCAGCGAGTTCGGCCCGGCCTCGCCGCTGCGCTCGATGCCGCGCGGCAGGATGTAGAGGTTCGTGGCGATGTCCTGTTTCCAGTCCATCGAGCGGGCCGTGATGACGTCGTCGTCCGCACCCAGATACACGACCCGCGTGCAGGCGGGCGATGAAACGGACGTGGCGGCAAACGTCGCGGCGGCGACGACGCAGGGCAAGACCGAACGAAGCGGGCGGCGCATGGTGGCTCCTGTTGTGGTTATGAGACCCGGGAAGCTCGACGCCCGGTGCGTGCCGCTCGGATTCGGCGCGCATCGGGTGGCACGAGTGTAATCGATGCGATGTGGTCGCGCGGCCGATGCGCGCGCAGCGCGCGCGGGATCGCGAGTCGCCGCGGTTGCGTCGCGCGTTCGGCCCGGGCCCGCACGCCGCTGCCACCGAAAAGCGAGGCGCGTACCCCGCGTCACCACGCGGCCGACGCCTGTCGGGCAACGCGCAAGCACGCGTCTCGCCCGCCGGTCTCACCGAAAGAGCTTGACGTATCGCTCACTACCGCGTAGTGTCTGAGGCCGAAGTCTTCAAGAAGTCCGATTGCTCATCATTGGCCGCGCGATGTCGTGCGGTGCACGTTGGTCTCTCCCTCTTTGATTCTTTCTGTGCCCGTCACGGGCGCATGTCTTTTCATTTGTGTTAAGGAAGTATTTGTGGATACCGGTACCGTCAAGTGGTTCAACGAAACCAAGGGCTTTGGTTTCATCTCCCCGGATAACGGCGGCGACGATCTGTTCGCCCATTTCTCGGAAATTCGCGGCACGGGCTTCAAGACCCTCGCCGAAGGCCAGAAGGTCAGCTACGAAGTGAAGCGCGGCCCGAAGGGTCTGCAAGCATCGAGCATCACGCCGCAGTAAGCCGTGTCGGCAGCGGTCGCCCCAGGGCGGCCGCCGCGCCACGGATCGCGCACGGACGCCGGCTCGCGCCGGCGTGCTGCGCATTCGACGCACACGACCGATGCATCGCGAAATCGCGCGATGCATCGGTCGTGTGCTTCCTTCATCCTTCGCATGTCGATACGACGTGCGATCCAATGCCCTCGCGATGCGTTCGCCGCGTCGCGAGCGGCCGTGCTGCAACCCGAGTAGACCGTCGCCACGCTGCACGCGGCGCGGTCCCGACTTCGCGCGGTGCTGCTCGCATCACCGCCATCGACCGCCCGATCATCGCATCGCACCGGGCTCTGCTTGCAGGACGGGCGCGTCGCCCGTCCGAACGACTGGAATCCCGGCATCCGCCGGCTGCCGTCCCGTTACCGGGTACGGCGCCGACGAACGCGCAGCCGTCGCGGTCATTCACCTTGTCTGGAGGAATTGGTTTGGCAAAAGAAGAACTGCTGGAACTCGACGGGATCGTCGACGAAGTGCTGCCGGACAGCAAATACCGTGTGACGCTCGAAAACGGCGTCGTGGTCGGCGCATACGCGTCGGGGCGCATGCGCAAGAATCACATCCGCATTCTCGCCGGCGACCGTGTCACGCTGGAACTGTCGGTGTACGACCTGACGAAGGGGCGCATCAACTTCCGTCACAAGGACGCGAATTCGCCGCGTCCGCCGCGCGCCGGTCAAGCGCGCCGCTAAGTCGTAACGGTCGGGCGCGCCACGCTGCTCCGACCGCAATTACGTCCGGTCGCGACTAGCGGCCGGGCCACCGGGCCGCAGGCGGGCAGCGGGACGAGCCGCGCGATTCGCGTCGTGCACCCGATCGAATGCCCGCGTGTGGCCGTATGTGGGCCGTAGTGGGCCGCAGGTCGCGCGCTGCTCCGCGCGCGGACGTCGCCCCGTACACTCATCGGCATGCGCGGTCGCGCTGCACGCCATATCGGCGCCGCGACCCTCCGTAACGCGCTCCACGGCATCACGCCGCCCGCTCCACACCCCGCACAGCAATTGCCGATCCGGCCGCGCCCGCAAGCTGCACCGCGGCGCCGACCAGCATCGCCACGCGCAAGCCTGCGACGCCGCCATGCGCGACCGCGAACAGCGTGCCGAGCACCGCGATCCCGAGCGTCGCGCCGGTCATCCGCGCGACGTTGACGAGCGCACTCGCGGTGCCCGAGCGCGCCGCGTCCACCGCACCCACGGCGACGGTCATCAGCGGGCCTGTCGCGATCCCCATCCCGAGCCCTGTCAGCGCCAGGCCGATTTCGGCGCCGAGCAGCTGCGGCGACGCGGCCGACGCGCCGATCGCCGCGAGCCCGCATGCGATCACCGCGACGCCGCCTGCCGTCGTCGTCCGTGTGCCGATGCGTTCCGACAAGCGCCCCGAGCACGGCGACACGGCGACGAACACCAGCGCCATCGGCAGCAGCGCGAGACCGGCCCCGGTCGAATCGAGGCGGCCGGTGCTCTGCCACATCAACGGCAGCAGAAACAGTACGCCGTACATGCCGAACGTCATTCCGGTGGTCGCGGCGATCGCGCCGCGAAACGCACCGGCGCGGAACAGGTCGAGCGGCACCAGCGCGGCGTCGCCGTGGCGCCGTTCGATCGCGACGAAGCCGATGAACGACGCGATCGCGACACAGCCCGCGATCGCGCTGCCGATCCGCGCATCGCGAAACACGATCGCCGCATACGCGAGCGAGCCCAGCGCGAGCGCACCCGTCACTTGCGCGCCGCCGTCGAAGTGCCGGCCGCGCGAATCCGACGACTCGGGCACGGCGCGAATCGCGAGCAGAATCGCCGCGACGCTCAGCGGCACGACCACGGAGAAGATGCTGCGCCATCCGAAATGTCGGATCAGCACGCCGCTGAGGGTCGGGCCGATTGCCATCGCCACGCCGTTGCAGGCGGCCCATACGCCCAGCGCGCGGCCGCGCTCCACCGGATCGCGCCACACGACGCGAACGATCGCGAGCGACGCCGGCAGCAGCAGCGCCGCGCCCACGCCGGCCAGCGCACGCGCGGCGATCAGCACCGCGACCGACGGTGCGAGCGCGCACAACAGCGACGCGACGCTAAACACCGCCGCGCCCGCGATGAAGATCCGCCGCCGACCGTAAAGGTCGGCCAGCAGCCCGCCGCTCAACAGCAGCACCGCGTAGGTGAGGTTGTAGCTGTCGACGACCCATTGCAGCGCGCCGACGCCCGCGTGGAAATACGCGCCGATCGCGTGCGTCGCGAGATTGACGACGGCCGTATCGACCTGCGCGACCAGCACGGCGATGCACAGGGTCACGAGCGTCACGCCGCGGCGCGTGGCAACGCGGCCGGCAGAAGCGGTGCGTTTTCCGGTATCGGGCATGGAACATTCCTCGACGGGAAATCACGTGAGCGTAGCGACCGCCTGCTGCCAGCATGGTGTCAGCAGGCCGGTGCGGAGCGCATGAAAACGGTGTGCAAACGCGGGCAAACGCCGTGCCCGCCGCACGTCGCTGCATGGCAGCATCGCGCGCCAACGAAACGGTGCATCGACTTCGATTTCCACGGCTGCAGGCCACGCTGCGAGAGGGCGTCGCGCCACGCGTCCATTACCGTTGCCGAGTTGTCGCGCGTTCGAGCGAAGATCGTCTCGGGGTATATGCCGATGGCGAACGGCCGCGGTGCACGCGGATCGAGACGTTCGTCTCCGATCGATTGCCAGCCGCGACGCCGCTGTCATAAGATCGTCGTCAGATCAGCCACCGCCTCCGGCGCCGAATGAAAACGACCTTACGTCTGCGCGTCGCCGTCATCGCTTCGGCCTTCGCCGTTTATCACGTGTTCATGCACGTTCAGTGGATTGTCAGCGGTTGCATCGAATTTCTTGGCAGCCGCCGTTGCAGCTTCGAGAACGACTCGAACTTCGAACGGATGATGAACGTCGACCTGCTGCTGACCTGCGCATGGACCGCCGGCGCGGCGATGGCGTGGCTCGCCGTCGCACGCGCGCGGAGGAAAGCCGGTTAACCGGCGCGTCCTCCGGCCGCTCACTGCGGGCGCGCCGAGACCGGCCGGTCGTGCAGAATCGCGAGCGACAGCGCGGCGAGCGCGCAGCTCGAGATCAGCATCAGCAACACGCCTTTGCCCGCGTGAACCATCACCCAGCAGCCGATCGACGGAAAGCCGAACGTGCCGACGAAGTACGCGGCGACGAACCACGTCAGCACGCCGTGCTGTTGCTCGGCCGCGCATCCTTCCAGCGCCTGCGCCTGAATCACCGGATACGCAAGACCATATCCCGCGCCGAGCAGCCCCGCGGCGAGCGACTGGAGCGACGGGTGAGCGGATGCGCCGAACATCGCGAGCGCACCGAGCAGCATCATCGCGAGGAGGCTCTTCGTCGCGGTGTCGGCGTTTGCGTGACGGGCCCAACGCCCGAGCAGCCAGCGCGCGGTCAACACCGCCATCGTATAAACGCTGAAGAATGTGCCGGCGCGCGCGTGCGGGTCCGGCATCAGCGACATCTGGAACGTCATCAGGCCGGCGAACACGCAGGTGCCGAGCGCGATCATCGCGATCGGCGCGGCAGCGCGCGTGCGCGATATCGCGCGAAGTTCGCGTACCCAACGGCCGCCGCGTACGGCGGCGGGCGGCCGAGGATGCAGGCGTCCGAATGCTTCGAGCAGCAGCGCGCCGAGCACGCACAGCGCGCCCACCGCATAGAGCGTGTCGTCGATCGACCAGTGGAGTGCGCGCATTGCATATGCCGCGAAAGCCGGCGCTGCGCCGACGCCGGTCATCTGGAACGTCGCCGACCGAAAGAACCATTCGGTTCGGGCCGCGCTGGCGATCCGCTCGACCAGCATCATCGGTGCGGCGAGGTGAAACGCGCCCCAGCCGAAGCCGACCAGGAACCCGGACGGAAGGTCGGTGTACGGCACACGCCCGACCAGCGCGAAGCCCGCGACGCCCGCGCCGATGCACAGCGCGCACAGCGCAGCGAGCCGCGCGGCGCCGAGCAGGCGCGCACACCAGCCGACTACCGCGAGGCCGGCGAAGGTGCCGACGGTCGCGGCGGCGAGCGCCGCGCCGGTGTCGAGATCGCTGCCGCCCATCTCGTGAAACCGCATCGACAGCAGGAAGGTCGCTCCGTAGCCGCCCGCGGCGAGCAGGGTGCCGATGAGAAACAGCAACGCACTTTGCACGCGCATGACGGCATCCTGGACGGCGACGGTCGGACGATCGTCGACAGCGTGACAGTATGAACCGGGAACGCCGCGCGGTGCCAGCATTCGCGACGTTGCAGCCGGGCGTCGGCATTCGTCGGACATGGTGCGCAGGTATCCGAGGCGCATCCGGGCACGTATGTGTCGCGCTGCGCGTCCGTCGTCGGGCCGGTGCTGCGGTGCGGCTCGCGCGTCCTTTGCTTTCGCCTATCCGGTGCACTAGATTCGAAGCATCACGTACCGTCGACCGCGCGAGGTGAGCCATGACGCCGTGGGAGATTCGGGGAACCGAGCTGATGAACTGCAATTGTTCATACGGTTGTCCCTGCCAGTTCAATTCGCTGCCGACCCATGGCCGCTGCGAAGCGATGGGTGCGATTGCGATCGACAGCGGCTACTACGGCGACGTGGTGCTCGACGGCGTGCGCATCGCGGTCGTATTTCAGTGGCCGGGGCCGATTCACGAAGGGCGCGGCCGCTGCCAGCCGATCGTCGACGCGCGTGCGAGCCCCGCACAGTGCGACGCCGTGCTGAAGATCATGACCGGTCAGGATACCGATCCGTTCGCGACGATGTTCGCGGTGTTCGCGGCAACGCTCGAGCAGGCGTTCGAGCCGATCTTCGCGAAGATCGATTTCGACGTCGACGTCGATGCGCGCCGTGGGCGCATCAGTGTCGAAGGCGTGTTCGACGTGGTCGGCGAACCGATCCGCAATCCGGTGACGGGCGCCGAGCACCGCGCACGGATCGATCTGCCGCACGGCTTCGAATACGAACTGGCCGAAATCGGCTCGGGCACCGGCCGCTCGCACGGGCACATCGCGCTGGACCTCGAGCGCAGCTATGCGCAGTTCGCGCGGCTGCATCTGAACAACCACGGGGTGGTCCGGCATCGCGCCAGCGCATGATCCCGGTCGACGAGCTGTTCGGGCGCGAGCGCGTGGTCACGCTGCTCGGCATGGCCGCGCTCGTCGCCGCCTGCTGGGGCTATCTGTGGACCGGCGCGGGGACCGGCATGTCGGCGCTCGACATGACGGCGGTCGCATTGTTTCCGCATCGACTGGCCGGCGGCATCGGCCGCATGGATCCGTCGGCGGCGACCGTGATCCTGATGTGGTGGGTGATGATGATCGCGATGATGACGCCCGGCGCCGTGCCGCTCGTGCTGCTGTACCGGCGCGTGCTGCGGCAAAGCGGCGGGCGGCGGGACGGCTCGGCGTGGTCGTCCGCGTGCCTGTTGGCCGGCTATCTCGCCGCGTGGTTCGCGTTCTCGGTCGCAGCGGCGACGCTGCAGATGCTGTTGCAGCCGGCCGGGTTGATCTCCGGCCTGATGCTGTGGTCGAAGAGCGCCGCGCTCTCGGCGATCGTGCTGGCGCTGGCCGGCGCGTATCAGTTCTCGCCGCTCAAGCGTGCGTGCTTGCGGCAATGCCGCTCGCCCGTACGCTTTCTTGCGACGCACTGGCGGCCGGGGATGTGGGGCGTGTTCGTGCTCGGCCTGCGTCACGGCGCGTATTGCGTCGGCTGTTGCTGGATGTTGATGGCGCTGCTGTTCGTCGGCGGCGTGATGAACGTCGTGTGGATCGTCACGCTGTCGCTCGTCGTGCTCGTCGAAAAGGTGCTGCCCGGCGGCGAGCGCGCCGGCCGCGCGCTCGGGGCGGTGTTGATCGGGTGGGCGATCGCGACGCTGCTGGTGTGATGCGCGCGGCGGGCGCTGTGGGCGCAATGCCTTCCGCATCTCGCACCTCACATCGCGCGACTTGCCCCCACGTTCCCCCACGCCTGCCGAAACCGCT